>NZ_APNG01000006.1:0-213032 GCF_040361255.1 Salinisphaera sp. T5B8
CGCTGCGCGCGGGTTTTGCTAGCGCAAAACGTTCGCATCTTTGTGCACCCCATTCGCCTGCGGCGAATTGCCCCTCACGAGGGGCAAGGCGCGCTTTGGTTTAAACAGCGAAGGAGTTACCGCAGCCGCAGGTGGTCGTCGCATTGGGATTGCGGATCACGAACTGCGCCGCGCTGCGCGCGGGATCTGCTAGCGCCAAACGTTCGCATCTTTGTGCACCCCATTCGCCTGCGGCGAATCGCCCCTCACGAGGGGCAAGGCGCGCTTTGGCTTAAACAGCGAAGGAGTTGCCGCAACCGCAGGTGGTCGTTGCGTTGGGATTGCGGATCACGAACTGCGCGCCTTCGACCCCATCCGAAAAATCGATTTCGGCGCCGGAAAGGTAGAGCACACTCATCGGATCGACGAGCAGGGTCACGCCCTGTTTTTCAATGAGCGTGTCACCGTCCTCGACGTTCTCGTCGAAGGTGAAGCCGTATTGAAAGCCCGAGCAGCCGCCACCGGAGACGAATACGCGCAACTTGAGCGCGTCATTGTCCTCGTCTTCGAGCAGTTCCTTGACCTTGATCGCCGCGGCATCGGTAAACACCAGCGCGGACTGGTCTTCTTCCATGGCGTGTGTGGCGGTACTCATAAGCGTTCTATTTCCGTTGAACGGATGGTTCCTATCATATGACATCGGTGCAAGCTCGGGCTATTCAAGCCCTACCGATGAATTAGGCGCGCTGCGGGCCTTACCCTAGGGCAGCGCACCCGGCACCGCGAGCCCGCAGGTTTCGTCG
The DNA here is from genome assembly GCF_040361255.1 of Salinisphaera sp. T5B8. Classification (NCBI taxonomy): domain Bacteria; kingdom Pseudomonadati; phylum Pseudomonadota; class Gammaproteobacteria; order Salinisphaerales; family Salinisphaeraceae; genus Salinisphaera; species Salinisphaera sp. T5B8. Next base: position 783 of record NZ_APNG01000006.1, read on the forward strand.
GCGCCGATCATGAGATTGAAGCACTGCACGGCCTGACCGGCTGCGCCCTTGACCAGGTTGTCGATCACCGACAACACGACCACGGTATCGCCGTCGCCAGGCCGATGCACGGCCATGCGGCACATATTGGCGCCGCGTACGTGCCGTGTTTCCGGCATCGCGCCGGCCGGCAGAACATCCACGAACGGTTCGTCGGCATAGGCGCGTTCATACACTGCCTGCAGGTCGTGGCCCTGCGCGGCGAGCTGGGCATAAAGCGTGGCATGAATACCGCGGATCATCGGTACCAGATGCGGCACGAAGGTCAGACCGACGTTGCCACCGGCCAGCGCTGCCAGCGACTGGCGGATTTCCGGCAGATGCCGATGCCCGGCCACGCCATAGGCCTTGAACGATTCCTGCATTTCGGCGAACAGAAAACCGGGCTTGAGCGATTTGCCCGCCCCGGACACGCCGGTCTTGGCATCGGCGATCAGCCGCTCGACATCGACCAGCCCGGCTTCCACCAGCGGCTTGAACCCCAGTACGATCGCCGTGGGATAGCAGCCCGGCGCAGCCACCAGGTTCGCATCGGCGATGGCTGCGCGGTTGAGCTCGGGCATGCCGTAAACCGCGCGTTCGATCAATTCCGGGCAGGCATGCTCGACGCCATACCAGGCGCTCCATTCCTCGACATCCTTGAGCCGGAAGTCCGCGGACAGGTCGATCACGCGCTTGCCGGCATCCAGCAACGCCGGCACATCATGCATGGCCGCTGCATGCGGCGTGGCAAAGAACACGATGTCGCAATTGGCAAACGCGTGGTCATCCGGGGCCACGAAGTCGAGATCGATCACGCCGCGCAACTGCGGATAGGCATCGGCGACTGGCGTGCCGGCATCGCCACGCGACGTCACCGCGACCACTTCGGCATTCGGATGCGCGCTGAGCAGGCGCAGCAGTTCGGCCCCGGCATAGCCGGTACCGCCGACGATTGCGATGCGTTGTTTCTCGGTCATGATGTTTGCTGAAATAAGCCGCGAAACCGCGCATAATAACGCGCATGTCGCAGCCCTGCGCGCTCGCGACCCAATCCTGGTTTCTCGCCACCCGGAAATACGAGCTCTTGCACGTACGCCCACGATCGATCCATGGCCGCTGAACGCTCGCTGCGCCGTTCGCTGCGCGAAGCCTGGCAGGGTCGTATGGACTCGATGCGCCAGCATCTCGCGGATGTCGAGAACACCCCCGGGCTAAGCCTGCTGTGTTTGCTCGGCGCGGCCACCGGCGCGCTCTGCGGTCTGGTGATTCTGGCGCTGCATACCGGCATTCACTTGCTGCAGGATCCGTTGTTCGAATTGTTCGGCGCCAGTGCCGGCGCGTTCACCGAAACCAGCGTGGCCTTCCGGGTGGCGGTACCGCTGATCGGCGCGCTCTTACTCGGGCTGATCGTTGAGTGGGTGCTCAAATCCGCCGAATACGGCATCGTGCATATCATCGAGCGACTGGTCTATTACCAGGGCGTATTGCCGGTGAAGTCGGCACTGGCCGAGTTCACCATGTCGGTACTGGCGCTGACCACGGGCCAGTCCGTCGGCCGCGAAGGCGTGGCTGCGCATACGGGCGCGACCACCGGCAGCTGGCTCGGGCGCCGACTGGATCTACCCAACAACAGCGTACGCACCCTGGTGGGCTGTGGTGCGGCCGCGGGTATCGCGGCCTCGTTCAATACGCCGCTGGCGGCGGTGATCTTCGCCATGGAAGTGGTGATGATGGAATACACCATCGCCGGCTTCGCACCCATCATTCTGGCCGCCGTTTCCGGCTCGCTGGTGACGTTTACGCTTACCGACGTCCACCCGCGGCTAATGGCCGAATACTCCGGCTTTTCGCCGGTGGAACTGCCCTATCTCGCGCTCGTGGGCGCGTTGCTGGGCGTGGCCGGTGCCGGGTTCACCCGTCTTTGCGGCGCGCTCGTGCCGATACTGGCCAAGGTGCGTATCAGCCTGCGCATCGCGCTGGCAGGCCTGGTGACCGGGCTACTGGCGATTCAGTTCCCCCAGATCATGGGCCTGGGTTTCGATACCGTGAACAGCTCGCTGGCCGGCCACTATGCGGTCACCATGGCGCTGGGTATCGGCGTGGCGAAACTGCTGGCCACCAGTTTCGCCACCGCCGCCGCGGTTCCCGGTGGCGTGATTCTGCCCACCTTCGTGATCGGCTCTGCGCTGGGCAGCGCGCTCGGTACTGCCGGCGCGCTGATTCTGCCCGGCCATGCCACCGATGCCGGCCTGTATGCGCTGCTGGGCATCGGCGCCATGATGGGCGCGGTTCTGCAGGCCCCGTTATCGGCGCTGGTGGTGATTCTGGAGCTCTCCGGCCAGACCGGGCTGGTGTTGCCGGGCATGCTGGTGGTGATTGCCGCACTCGTGGTATCACGCCGTATTTCGGTATCGGAATCGCTGTTTCGCCTGCTGCTGCGCCGGCGCGGGCTGGACTATCGCAACGACCCGATCTCGCAGTATCTGCGGCGCGCCAGCGTGCTGTCGGCGATGAACCGACGCTTTCGTATCGTGGAACCCAAGATCGACCGCGCCGCGCTCGACGAGATTCTGGAAAACAAGATCGACTGGCTGCTGATTCGCTCAAGCGAGCATCGCGCCAGCCTGATGCGCCCGAGCGATGTGGCGCGTTTTCTCAATCAGGAAGAAAACGCGCACCTCGAAGAGATCGATCTGTACAAGATTCCGGGCAAACGCATGGATGCCTACTCCATTCACGTGCGCGCCAGCCTTCAGGAAGCCTTTGATATGGTCAATCGCAACGAGGCCGAGGCACTGATCGTCGAACGCAACGTCGTCGGCAGCAACGCCATTACCTATGGCGTGCTCACGCGCGAGGCCATCGACGGTACCTATCGGCCCTAGCGTGCATCCGCGACGTCGCCCGAGCCCTACCATTTCCCAAGTCCAAACCTAGAGCCGAACCCGGCTTTTCTACAGGAGTTTCGAATGCTGTTATGGGTCAAGGCCTTCCACGTGATCTTCATGGTGACCTGGTTTGCCGGTCTGTTCTATCTGCCGCGTATCTTCGTCTATCACGCCGATACGAGCGACGAGGTCGGGCATGCGCGTTTCTGCACCATGGAAAAACGCCTGGGCATACTCATGTCCATCGGCGCGGCCCTGACCATCCTGTTCGGGGTCTGGCTGCTCGTGGCCTATGGCAGCGCCTGGATGGCAGCCAACGGCTGGATCCACGCCAAGCTGCTGTTTGTGCTGGGGCTAATCGGCTTTCATGGCTGGTGCCAGATCCAGGTCAAGAAATTCCGTGAAGGCCGCAATACCGGCAGTTCCGGGTATTTTCGCCTGATGAACGAAATCCCGTCGGTGTTTCTTGTGGTGATCGTGATCCTGGCGATCGTCAAACCCTTCTGACACCACCACAACGCGCAGACACAAAAAAGCCCGCCGACAACCGCCGGCGGGCTTTTTCATGCGCCGCAGCGCCAGCGGCTATTCGCCAGCGTCGGGCGTCTGGTTGATGTCCACACCAATCTGCGACTGGTTGTAGTTCTGCTCGCCCATGTGCTTGATCATGTCGAGCTGGGTTTCGATGAAGTCGATATGCTCTTCTTCATCGGCCAGGATCTCGGCGAACAGTTCACGGGTGACGTAATCACCGGCCTGTTCGCAGTAGGTGATCGCTTCCTTGTAGTACGCATGGCCTTCGTATTCGGCGGCCAGGTCGCACTCGAGCATTTCCTTGGGGTTTTCGCCGATACGCAGCTTGCCCAGATCCTGCAGGTTCGGCAGGCCGTTGAGGAACAGGATGCGCTTGATGAAGCGATCCGCGTGCTGCATTTCCTCGATCGACTCCTGGTATTCCTTCTTGCCGATCTCGAAGAAACCCATGTCCTCGTACATACGGGCATGCAGGAAATACTGGTTGATCGCGGTCAGCTCAAGCTTGAGCGACTTCTGCAGATACTCGATGACTTTGGGGTCGCCTTTCATGGCTCTTCCTGTACGTTGGGCCGATAAACTGGTCGACAAGCTTAGCCGACCCGGCCACGCCGTACAATCAAAGCATTCGCGCAACGCCGACACCGCCTACGCATGACGTACCTGCGAGGCAGGCCCACCCGCCGTGGCTAACCGGTTGCCGCCAGGGGTTCGGCCTGGGCAATCACCCGAATGGGCGCCGCACGGCGTTGGTGCTGCTGATGACATTCGTTGAGCAGATCGCGCGCGCATTGCGCACAGCGCCCACAACAGCCAGCCACGCCCAGACGCTTGCGCAATTCGCGCATGCTACACGCGCCTTCGCCGTAGGCATCGCGAATCTGGCAGTCGGTTACCGCGTTACAAACACAAACGTACATGGGCTACCTCCGACGTGTAGTAAAACGCGAATGAGAATGAGTGTCAATCACTGCGTTTATTACAGCGCACACTGACAGTGTCAGCCTACACTGTTAACGTAGAGCATGCACACACGCGCCTGGCCCGCGCCGAACAGCGCAGACCGGAGGCCGGAAATACGGCGATTACTGAGTCTTTAGGCAGCGGGAGAGTTCATCCAGCGCCAAGCGGTAAACCTGGCGCTTGAAGAACACCACCTCATCGATCGGCTGCCAGTAGTCGACCCAGCGGTAACCGTCGAACTCGGGCTTGTCGCAAGCGTCGAAGCGCACGCAGGACTCCGGCGCGATGAGCTCAAGCATGAACCATTTCTGTTTCTGGCCGATGCATAACGGCTGACGATTACGGCGCACATACCGCTTGGGCAGGCGATAGCGCAGCCATCGGCGGGTCGAGCCGATCATGCGGACGTGCTCGGGCCGCAGCCCGACTTCTTCTTCGAGTTCGCGGAATAAAGCCTGCTGGGCATTCTCGCCGGCATGAATCCCGCCCTGGGGAAACTGCCAGGATTGCTGGCCGATACGTTTGGCCCAGAACACCTGGCCGCGCTGATTGCTTAAGATGATGCCGACGTTGGCCCGAAAACCCTGCGCATCAATCACGACTACGCCCTCGGTATAAATACCCAATTGATTCTTTCATAAATCGGTCAAAAACGAAAAAAGGCATTTCACTTTGCAACTGACGCTATTCGATCTCGACAATACCCTGCTCGCCGACGACAGCGATTACCTGTGGGGGCGCTTCCTGGTGGACGAAGGGGTGGTCGACGCCGAGCACTACGCCCGTGAAAACGAGCGTTTTCATGCCCAATACCAAGAGGGTAATCTCGATATCCACGCCTATCAGCGCTTCGCGCTCGCGCCGCTGCGCACCCATTCGCTGGATACCATGCATGCGCTACGCGCCGATTATGTCGAGCGCATCATTCGTCCGCGCGTCGCGCGGCATACACCGGCACTGCTCGACTATCATCGTCAACGCGGTGACACGATTGCCATTATTACCGCTACCAACCGCTTCATCACCGAGCCGATCGCCACGCTGCTGGGTATCGATACGCTCATCGCCACCGATCCCGAGATCGTCGATGGCGTCTATACCGGCGAAATCGCCGGCGTGCCCTGCTTTCAGGCCGGCAAGATCGAACGCGCCAAGGCCTGGGTCGCCAACCAGCCCGAGACCTTCGAGCGAGTGAACTTCTATTCCGATTCGCTCAACGATCTGCCGCTGCTGCGCTGGGCCGATCGCGCCATCGCGGTCGATCCGGACGACACCCTGGCCGCGGCCGCGCGTGAGGCCGGCTGGCCAATCATCAGCCTACGCGGCGAGCAACCGCCCTTTCAGCTATCGCCTACCGAGTAGGCCACCCCGGCGCATGTTGATCCGCCGACGCCAGTGACGGGTGGTTGGCCATTGCGGTCAGCCCCTTTTCGGGCTGCGATAATTACGCGGCTTTTCCGGGAAGGCATTCGTCCGCGAATGAACGCAAATAAACGCAAATGAAGGCCGTTGCAGCTGTGAGTCAGCGCTATCGATGACCGTATTGAAAGCGGTGTTATTACGCGATACCCATTGGGTAGGCACTTCTTAATTCGCGTTTATTTGCATTCATTTGCGTTCATTTGCGGAACGGACCTTTGTCTTGCGGCGTAAGCGTAACGCCCCGCTGCCCTAACCCGCCGGCGCGTCGCGGGCCTCGTCCCAGTCGGCGACATAGGGCGCGATGGCATCGCGCAGCTTGCCGTTGGTAGCGAATACGCTGCGTGTGGGCAGGTCGATCGCGCCGCCGCCCAGTTCGGTGATATCGCCCCCGGCCTCTCGCAGAATGACCGTCAGTGCCGCGATATCGAGGATATTCAGATCGGATTCGAGGATCGCATCGATCCGGCCCGAGGCCAGCAGGTGGTAATGATAGAAATCACCGTAGCCACGGATGCGATGCACCTGGCCGATCAACTTGCCGACCGGCGCCCAGGCCGGGGATGCCGCCAGCGAGGCGATATTGCCCAGCGACAGGCTGGTCTTGGCCAGCGTATCGACATCCGAGGTGTGTATCGGCTCGCCGTTGAGCGTCGCCCCCAGCCCCTTGGCCGCACAGGCCATTTCGCCGCCGTTGAACAGCGGTGCGTTGGAGACGCCCACTATTAACTCATCTCTGGGCTCGCCCTTTTTCAATAGCGCGATCTGGGTGGAAAAGAACGGATAGCCGCGCACGAAGCTCTTGGTGCCGTCGATCGGGTCGATCAGCCAGACGTAGTCGGCATCGGCCTGTTCGCGGCCCAGCTCTTCGCCCTGAAACCCGTGATCGGGGAATGCCTCGGACAATACCGCCTTGATCGCGCGCTCGCATTCGACGTCGGCGATGGTCACCGGGCTGGCATCGGCCTTGTGCTCGACTTCGAAGTCGCCGTGGTAATAGCGGCGGATGATCGTCTCGGCGGCGCGGGCGGCCTCGACGGCCTTGTCGAGAAACGGCTGCAGATCGGTCAAAACGGCGTCCTGGTTCGAGGCTGGGGCGCCGATGCTAGCGCAATATGCCGAAGATGGTCAGCAGCGCCAGGATCGCCAGCATGACCAACAGCGCCCGCCAGATCAGCCCCAGGGCTTCGAGCAGGGTATCGTCCAGCCCGCGGCCGTAGCGTGTTTCGGCCTTCGCCCCCGCCAATCCGAGCGCGCCACGCCCGACCGCGGCCAACAGGCGCCAGCTGGCCGATGCGCTGGCATGGGTGGTCGCACGCGCCGATGGCCAGGCGCTGATCGCGCTGCGGGTCGCGCCCACCAGCGCATACACCAGCACGGTCAGGCGCGCCGGAATCCAGGCCGCCAGCCCGTGTACGTATTCGGCCGTGCGCTGCATGGCCCGGGAGGCGCTGCCCCGTGCTGCCAGCGCCGGCAGTTCGCGCACGCTGCGATAGAACAGCGCCCCGGCCGGGCCGGCCACGAAAAACCACAGCAGCACGCCCAGAATGCGTTCATGCCCCTGAACCAGCACCGCACCCACCACCGTGCGTCCGTGGGTATCGGGCGCGAGGCGGCCGTCCGAGCGCCGGCACAGATCGAGCGTGAGCGCTTCGGCATGGGCGAAATCGCGTTCGTCGCGGGCGCGCACGATGGTATGTACGTCCTCCCAGAGATCGCGTGGACCGAAGGTGAGCACGAGAATGAACACACCGAACGCCAGCTCGAAACCCAGCCACAGGTATTCGGCGATCGCCCACTGAACGAGCGCGACTACGAGCACCGGCGGCAGAATCACCAGCACCCCGGCCGGATGCTGTAACCAGCGCCGGCCGAGCGCCACGCTTTCGATCAGCGCCACGTAACGGGCAAAGCCATCGGTATCGCGCCAGCGCTTGAGCTGGCCGAGCGCGCGCTCGACGAACAGCGCGATGACGATCATGATCAAATGCATGCCCGCTCCAGCAGGTCGAACAAAAGCGGCCAGTCGAAGGCCGGGCCGGGGTCGGTCTTGCGCTGCGGCGCAATATCACTATGGCCGACGATACGCGCCCGGGTGAGTGCCGGATAAGCCTGCATCAGGGCCGCGCTGACGCCGGCCAGTGCTCGGTACTGGGCGGGTGTATAGGGGCAATCGTCGGTGCCCTCGAGTTCGATACCCACGGCGAAGTCGTTGACCCGTGCACGCCCGTCGAACATCGACTCGCCGGCATGCCAGGCACGCCGATCAAAGTCCACATACTGGGTCAGCGCGCCCGTGCGTGCGATCAGCAAATGCGCCGACACCCGCAGATGGGCGATCTCGCGGTAGAAGGCATCGCGCGCCACATCCAGCGTGTTGGTGAACAGCGCATCGACCTGCCCCCGGCCGAAATGCCCCGGCGGCAGGGTAATACCGTGCACGACCAGCGTATCCACCACGGTATCCGCCGGGCGCGCATCGTGATTGGGCGAGGCCAGCCAGCGTGCCTGTTCGAGTCGGCCGTTAGCGATCGAATAAGAATGCATTGGGCTAAAAATACGCCTGCAGGCCGATCGTCGCACGCAGCCCGCTATCCACGGCGGTGTTCTCCCAGCCGAATTCGCTGCGCAACCCCAGATCGCGGCTCAGGTTGAACTGCTGCGCAAAGCGCGCCCAGCGATAATAGCCCGCCTCGCCGGCCACATATTCGAGCGCGCCGGTTTCTGCCTTGAGCTGCAGCCGGCGCGTCGGATAGGCGAGCACGCCGACACTCGCGCCCGCGCCCAGCGCATATCCCGGCGCCAGCGCACTGTTGGCATCCACAGAGCCCAGGCCGAATACATAGCCCAGTAACTCGTCGTCGCCCCAGGCCAGCCCCGGCCCGCCTTGCAGGTAATAGCCGAGATTGTTGTCGACATTGTCGAAGACATTAGCCGAGGGGCGCCGGCGCAGCCCGGTATCGACCTGGAAAGACACCGGCTTGAACAGATCGTCGCGCGGCGACAGCGAGACGATATTGAGCAGGGTCAGATCGTCGATACGCAGCTCGCCCTCGTCGGGGTCGATACGCAGGCCCAAGTCGAGAAAGTTGATCTGCGCGCCGTCAGTATAACCACCCGGATTGTCGAGCAGATCGTGATAGGCCGGGCGAATCCGCAGGCCCAGCGACAGTTCATCGGCTTCGTAGACCGTTTCGGCGGCCACGCGCAGGGTGCGATGCGCCTGATCGGGGGACGTCTCGGGCGTGGGCACCGGCGCAAACGAGGACGGCCGCGCAATCCGGCTGCGCGCCAGCAGGATGGCATTGGCATGGGCCTGATCGGCCGGCGCGCTGGCCGGATCGCTTTGCAGGCGATAGTAGAGATAGTCGTGGGCGACCTCGAACACCGCGGCGCGGTCGGCTGGATCGAGCGCGGCCAGTTCCGGGCCGTCCAGGGCCACGTCGTCGGCCGCGACGGCACGTGCGAGCGCGCGCTGGTCAGCGCTGAGCTGATCGGCCTGCCAGCGCAGCGTGGTTTCCAGCGACGGGCGAAAACGCGGCGTGCCCATCAGCCCGGGCACGTCCGCGATCGTGCGAATGGTATCGGCCGGAATCGCATACCAGGAATACTGCTCGGTGAGTTCGAGCTCGGGGCGGGCGACTTCGAGCAGACTCAGCAGCTGGTAGGAGCAGTTCTTGGAGAGAAAGAAATAGGCGAAACGCACGCCGTCCATCTCCCAGAGATGATCGACCAGTCGATTGGTCTGCGCCGCGTTCAAGTTGAGTGGATAGGCCCACACGTCGCGATGCTCGATCCAGGCGTACTGCTTGACCTTCTCGTAGTAGGGAAACAGCCCGAAGATACCGGCATAGCCGCCCGTCAGGCCTTTCCAGGCAAACGCCAGCCCCTGGGCATCGTCGCCGGCCGCTGCGGCGAAATTCACCGCATACGACAACAACTCGGTATTGCGCGCCCGCCGCGAAGAATCGATGCGCAACAGGGTATGGCCGAACATCGACGACGGACTGTTGGGAAAGGCGGTAGGAAAGATCAGGCTCACCTGACGCGGCGCCAGTGCTTCGCGCCAGCGCTGGTATTTCTCGCAATCCGCGCCGCCGAGCGCGTATTCATCCAGACCCAGACGATCGACCAGAAAACGGCGCCGGGCGATGAAGGTACAGGCCGCCGAGCGATCGCGATCGGCTATCTGGCGGTCTTCGACAAACGCTGCCAGCGTCGCGTCCAGTTCCGCAGCCGGGTCACGGCGTCCGTCGGGCGCGAGAAAGAACCAGTCCGTAACCACGGTGCTGTGCACACCCTCGCCGAGCCAGTCGGGCTCATAGTGCAGCAGCGCGCGCCACAGCGGACTCGCGGCCAGGTTTTCGGCCCGCGCCTGGGCCTGTAACTGCGCCAGTCCCGGCGCGGCCTGGGCCGCGCTAGTCGCGAACAATCCGAGAACACACAGCCATCCTGCCCATCGCGTCATAGCGGGTCCGGTCGAAAACAGATGATGCAACACGGCCGGCGCCGTGTACGCGCAATTGTAGAGCGTCAGTCGCGTTGACCGTCGGCCGGTTTCGGCTCGGCCTGGCGCGCCAGGCGCCATAGCCAGACACCCAGGCCGACCATGAGCAAAGCCCCCGGCCAGGCGAGCGGTAGGCCGGGCATATCCAGCGCCAGCACATCACTGCTGCCCGAAAACGCCACCGGCAGCGCGATGAAGATGCCCATCAACGCCTCGCCGGTGATAATACCGGCAGCCGCCAGCAACCCGCGGCCCTCGGGCGCGCCGCGGCTACCGGCAAGCCAGGCCACGAAGCCGCCCACGGCGATCGCCATGGACAACGACAACGGCAGATACAGCCCGAGCGCCACCGCCAGTACCGGCATACGAAAACCGCTGCCACGTTTGGCCAGCAGCGCATCGAGCGCGAGCGTGGCCAGCGCCAGTACGCCGCCGCCCACGACCCACGCCCAGGGCAGCCCGCCGTGAAACACGCCGCGCACCACCGCCACCATCAGACTGGCCTGCGGTGCGGGGAGCGCATGCGGATGCGCGGCATCGGACACGCCGATGCCATAGGCATTGAGCAACAGCGACAACACCGGCGAAAGTACGCATACGGCCGCGATCACACCCAGCATCTGGGCGATCTGCTGGGCCGCGGGCGAGGCACCGAGGATCGCGCCCGCCTTGAGATCCTGCATGTTGTCGCCGCCGATCGCAGCGGCACAGCAGACCACCGCGCCCACGATCAATGCACTCGCCGGGCCCGCCTGCTCGTCGCCGAATAGCAGATACAGCCCGAGTGCGGTGATCAGGATGGTGGCAATCGTCACGCCCGATACGGGGTTGTTGCTCGATCCGACCAGACCGGCCATATAGGCCGCGACCGCGGAGAACAAAAAGGCCGCGCCGAGCATGACCAGCGCCACCAGCACCCCGGCAACCACCGAACCCAGCAAGACGCTGTAGAGCGCGCTCATCGGAACCGCGAGCGCCACCAGCAGTCCCAGCAACAACGCCCGCGGCAAGTCCTTTTCGCTGGGCAACACGGTATCGCTGGTTTGCTTGAACGCCCCGAACAACTGGCCGCGCAATGTCCACAGCGCGGCCAGCCCGCCCACGAGCATCGCGCCCACGCCCAGATAGCGAATCTGATCGCTCCACACCTGTTGCGCGCCGGCCACGCCGGTCGGCACATCGACGCCGCCAAAGGCCATGACCGCCGGAATCGCGACCCACCATGCGAACAGGCCGCCAATGAGAATGGCCAGGGCGATATTGATACCCACGATATAGCCCACCGCGAGCAAGGCCGGGGACAGATAGCTGCCCACATAAAAGCTGCTGTTCTGGCCGATGGCAACCGCCGCATCCACCGTGCCCTGCCAGAGCCGCAGGCCGCTGTCGCCGAGCTTGGCAATCGCGCCCAGCGCGGCCCCGCTCAAAAGCGTACCGATCCCCGCGGCCGCGGTGCCGCCGTAGCCGGCCTTGAGTACCGCCGCGGTGGCCTGACCTTCCGGAAAGGCCAACGACGAATCGTCGACCAGCGCGCGCCGCAACGGCACCGTCATGAGCACGCCCAGCAGGCCACCCACGCCGGCGATCAGCAAGGTCTGAAAATAGGGAAAATCGCTCCAGTAGCCGAGCATGACCAGCGCCGGCAGGGTGAAGATCACGCCGGCCGCGATGGCCTCGCCCGCGCTCGCCGCCGTCTGCACGATGTTGTTCTCGAGCACGTTGGCATCGGCAAACAGGCGCAGAATACCCAGCGACAGCACCGCGGCCGGGATCGACGCCGACACCGTCAGCCCGGCAAACAAACCCAGATAGGCATTCGCCGCCGAAAGCACGATGGCCAGCAACAGACCCAGCACCACAGCGCGCGGGGTCAGCTGACGGCGACTATGGGACGCACTCACCGGACTCATCGCTGCTGCCCTGGCGACGTTCGGATGCCAGCGCCCAGGCACCCTGATAAGCTCGCGGCAGCGCGCTCGCGCGGCATCTGGCTCATAAGGACTGACTCTTCATGCGGATACGATTCCTGCTCTGCCTGACGTTGGCGACCGCTGGCCTGCTCGCCGGCTGTGACAATGGCAATGCCGGCGACTCGAACGACGAGGCCAACGTGTTCGAACGTGCCTGGACCCGAATCGAGAATAGCTTCTCATCGGGTACGCCGTCAGCCCCGCAGCCGAAAATCGATGCGGCAGACACGAAATCGGCGCAAGACACCCCCGTACAACCCGCGCCCGAGGCCGAGGCCGAGGCCGAACAAGCGACCGCCAAGACAGCGCCGCAAACACCGCCACCCGCTACCACCGAGCAGGCGGACCCGGCGCCACCCGACGCGCCGAAGCAGCCCGCCGAGGACAACGCAGCGTCCCCCACCCAGGCAACGGCTGACGAAACCCCGGCCAACGAGCGCAAAGACGCCACGGGCCAGGCCAGTATCGATATCCCGCCGGTGGATATCCCCTACAAGAAATACGTGCTCGACAACGGCCTGACGCTGATCGTGCATAGCGATCACAAGACGCCGATCGTGGCGGTCAATATCTGGTATCACGTCGGCTCCAAGAACGAAGCCGAGGGCCAGCACGGCTTCGCACATCTGTTCGAACACCTGATGTTCCAGGGCAGCGAGCACTGGCAAGGCGAATATTTCGAGCCTTTCGAGCGCGCCGGCGCGACCGACATGAACGGCACCACCAACGCCGATCGCACCAACTATTTCGCCAGTGTGCCCACCTCGGCGCTCGACATGGCGCTGTGGATGGAATCCGATCGCATGGGCCATTTCCTGGGTGCAATCGACCAGAACCTGCTCGAAGAACAGCGCGGCGTCGTGCTCAACGAAAAACGCCAGGGCGAAAACCAGCCGTACGGACGCGTGTTCGACACCATTCCGCCGAACACCTACCCGGCCGGCCACCCCTATTCCTGGTCGACGATCGGCTCCGAAGCCGATCTCAACGCGGCCTCGCTGGAAGACGTCAAGCAGTGGTTCAAAACCTATTACGGCCCGTCCAACGCGGTGCTGGTACTGGCCGGCGATATCGAACCGGAAGCCGCCAAGGCCAAGGTCGAACAGTATTTCGGCAGCATCGAACCGGGCCCGCCGGTATCCCAGCAAAAGCGCTGGGTCGCACAGATGAGCGGCGAGCATCGCCAGGTGATGTACGACCGCGTGCCGCAGCCGCGCATCTACAAGGTCTGGAATATTCCGCCGGCGGGCGCGCCCGATACCACGCGTCTGCAGATCGCCGCCGATCTGCTGGCCGGCTCCAAGAACAGCCCGCTCTACAAGAGCCTGGTCTACGACAAGCAGATCGCCACCGACGTATCCGCTTTCGTCTGGGACAAGGAAATCGGTTCGCAATTCATCGTCAGCGCCACCGCGCGCCCGGGCGTGAGTCTGGATGAAATCGAAACCGTGCTCGATGCGCGCCTGCGCGCGTTCATCCAGAACGGCCCGCCGCAGGACGCGGTCGAACGTGCCCGGGCACGCTTTGGCGCCTCGTTCATTCGCGGCGTGGGAAGCGTGGGCGGTATCGGCGGCAAGGCCGATATCCTGGCCCAGGGCGAGATCTACGAAAACGATCCGGGCGCCTACAAGCAGGAACTCGATATCCTGCGCAAGGCCACGCCCGACGACATTCGCATGGCGGCCGCGCGCTGGCTGACCGACGGTGTGTACGTGCTCTCGGTCGAGCCCTTCGGTGATCGCAAGGCCAGCGGCGAAGATGTCGACCGCCAGCAGCTGCCGGATATCGGCGATACGCCGGCCCTGGATCTGCCCGACGTCCAGCACGCCACCCTATCCAACGGCCTGAAGATCCGACTGGCCGAGCGCCACAGCACGCCGATGGTGGAAATGCGCATGGTCTTCGACGCCGGCTATGCGGCCGATCCGGCCGATGCACCGGGCACCGCCAGCCTGACCATGGCCATGCTCGACGAAGGCACCAACAGCCGCGATGCGCTGGCCATCAGCGCCGACCTCGACCGGCTCGGCGCGGAACTGGGCACCAGCACTTCGCTGGATTCGGCCACGTTGAGCCTGTCCACGCTGACCTCTACGCTCGATCAATCGCTGGATATCTATGCCGATGTGCTGGGTAACGCCGCGTTTCCGGCCAACGAGTTCGATCGTCTGCAAAAACAGCGCCTGGCCAGTATCGCTCAGGAAAAACGCCAGCCCACGAGCCTGGCCCTGCGCACGCTCGGCCCGCTGCTCTACGGCAAGGACCACGCCTACGGCATCCCGCTGACCGGCAGTGGCACGCGCGCGGCGATCGAACAACTGAAGGTAGACGATATCCGCCACTTCGCCCACACCTGGCTGCGCCCGGACAACGCCACGCTCGTGGTCGTGGGCGATACCACCATGGCTGAGCTCAAGCCCATGCTCGAAGCGCATCTGGGCGACTGGAAGGCGGCCAGTGACACGCCGCGGCCGACAAAACGTCTGCCCGAGATCACCCCGCCCGACGCGACGCATATCTATCTGGTCGACCGTCCCGGCAGCAATCAAGCCACGGTGATCGCCGGCAACGTCGCGCCGCCCAAATCCAGCGATCAGGAGATCGCCATGGAAACGGTCAACGCGGTACTCGGTGGCATGTTCAATTCGCGCCTGAACCTGAACCTGCGCGAAGACAAGCACTGGTCGTACGGCGCGCGCAGCCTGCTCATGGACGCGCGCGCACAGCAACCGTTCGTGGCCTACGCCGCCGTACAGATCGACAAAACCGCGCCGGCCATGCAGGAAATGCGTCAGGAGCTCACCGGCGTGCGCGACGCCCGCCCGATCAGCGAAAGCGAACTCTCGGCCGCGCGGGCCAATCTTACCCGTAGCCTGCCGGGCGAGAACGAAACCGCCTCGGCGCTGGCCTCGACGCTGACCGACTCGGTCGTGTTCAATCTGCCGGATGATTATTATGAGGACTATGTGCGCCGTATCCGCGCGCTCGATGACCCGGCGTTAGCGGATGCAGCCAAGGCAATGATCGATAGCGACGGGCTTACCTGGGTGGTGGTCGGCGATCTCGATCAGATCGAAACCGCCATTCGCGGGCTCGGATGGGGTAAAGTCCGGATCGTGGACCCGACGACACTGGAAATGTCGGGCGCCGATGATGTCCAGGGGGATGGGGACAAGGATGAATAGGCTGATGTGGAGTCGCTTGACCGCGATGCTGGTGCTGGCCGTCTGCGCCACGCAGGCGCTGGCCGCCGTCGAACGCGAAGACATCATCGTACTGGGCGCGGACGGGCTGCACTTCACCAGCTACAAGACGCTGCGTTCGGATCTTGCCGAGCGCGTGCTCTATCTGGGCCCGGACGAAGCGCCGGGCGATGCCGTGTTCATCGTGCCGGCGGATTACGAGTCCACCCCGCTCGACGACGGGGGCACGCGGCTGCACTTCAAAAGCGGCAGTTTCGCGCTGATGAATACCGGCGCCTTCGATGCCGAAGTCGAACGCAACGACAACAACGTCTACGTCTTCAACAGCTGGGACGGGGTCACGCGCGAGGACGGCCATCTGGGCAAATGGAATGCCCCGGACGATTTCGCCTCGTTTTCCTATACCTGGGTGCTGCCGCGCAATATCGATATCCTCGCCTACGAGGCCAACCGTCAGGGCACCTGGGAAAAACGCGAAAACACGCTCAACTGGACCGGCAAACAGGTCAACGATATCGCGTTCACGATCCGTTACCGGGTGAACCCGACACAGGGCAGCACGACCGTTGCCGAAGCGCCAGCGGCCAAGCGCCGTCCAAGCACCGCACAGCCGGCCCAGCCGCCGCGGGCACGCCCGAACCCGCCGCCGGTCCAGCTCGAAACCGCGCCATCGCGCAGTTTCGACAACACGCCGGTGCAACTGCCGGAGCCCTCGGCCGAGCCCGAGGCACCGAGCCAGCCGCCGACCGCAACCGTCGCGGATGCGTCCTCGCGTAGCGTGGAACTCATGAACGTGGTCGAGCTCGATAACGGCCGGCCGCAGGTCACTGGCGAGGGCCAGCGCGTATTACGCCGGTTAGCGGGTGCGCTGGCCAGCGACCGGGTACAGCAGGTGATCATCCATGGCCCGTCGTTCACCGACAGCCGGGATACCGGCGGCTCGGTGGCCCAGGCGGCCCGCGTATCCGACTTCCTCGCCGCGCACGGCGTACCCGATGACAAGATCGACATCCGTGCCGGCGAGCGCGCCGACGATGCCGATGGGCAGCGCGTACAGATCAGCGTGGCGCCCGGCGTTCTGCTCGACGAGTTTTCGCCGAACTAAGCCGGCAACATCGCCGCGCGATCACCACGCGCGGCGATGTTCGTATTGGCACCCAAGCGCCCGTCGTGCACGTGCCACGACGGCGCAGAGCGGCAGCGGTGCCACGCCACGCCGAACCCCGCAAGGACAACCACGAAAAAAGCCGGCCTCTACAAAGAGACCGGCTTTCGCGAACACGGCGGGTCAGACGATTGAATCAGCGCTCCGGGCTGTTTTCCTGGAAATTGCCCAACGGGCGTACGAAGGTATATTTGCCCGGCTCCTTGACCAGCCGGTCGGCGGCATCGCCCGCATTCATACCCAGCAGGGAAAACGGCAGCGAGACAACGAACAGACCGGTACCCACCACGGTGGCCGCCAGACTCACGGGGCGAACGAGCAGCGCATCCACGCCCATGGCAGCTGCAGACGGTTTGCCGGGCTCGGCATAATCATCGATGGCGGCCGCCGGATTGGCGAGGCCGAGACCCAGCGCAGCCACGACAACAATCAGCGCACGGCGCGCAGAGAAAACGCTCATGATCCAAACCCCCATCACAATCAGTCGGATCACATTAGCAAAGCCGGCGCCCAAGTCAATTAATGTCGCGCGACCGGCAGCTGCGGCCCGACGAACGGCCCCATGAGCGCGCGTGAAGTCTATCTGGCCGCTGACCCGGTCAACGCGGAAATCGCCAAGGACGTACTCGTCAATCACGGCATTGCCGCGCATGTGCGCAGCCAGCATCTATGGGGCGGCATGGGCGAGCTGCCCGCCAACGTCTATCCCAGCGTCTGGGTGGATCAAGGCCGCGACTACGATGCAGCGCGCGCGCTCATTCGCGCCTTCGAACGCGGCACGCTCAACGACGGCCGCCCCTGGCAATGCCCGAGCTGCGGCGAATACCTCGCTGCCCAGTTTCAGCAATGCTGGAACTGCGAAACCCTGAAACCGACCGACTGAATACCGCGCCCGTATGCATATCGTCCTGCACCAGCCCGAAATCCCGCCCAACACCGGTAACGTGATTCGCCTGTGCGTGAACGTCGGCGCGACCCTGCATCTGATCCACCCGCTGGGTTTTGCCATCGACGACAAGCATATGCGCCGCGCGGGCCTGGATTACCGCGAACGCGCCATCATCCACGAATGGGACGACTTCGACGCCTGGCGCACGGCCTATCCGCAAACACGGGTATTCGCTGCGACCAAACGCGGCAACACCCGCTACGATGCCATTTCCTATCGCGACGACGATGCCCTGCTGTTCGGCTGCGAAACGCGCGGGCTGCCGCGCGCGCTCGTAGAACGCGCCGACGCGGCAATCTATCTGCCCATGCGCCCGGACAATCGCAGCCTCAATCTATCCAACAGCGTGGCGGTGGTTGCCTTCGAGGCCTGGCGACAAATTGGCTTCAGCTGAATCCGAGCAAACCCGCACGCGATAGCAGCTGAACCACGGCGAGCAGGATGATACAGGCCAGAACCGGAACGACGAGCGCGCCAATCATGGATGTACGCAGCACCAGCGCGCAGGCCAGCGCCATGCCCAGATAAGCACCAAACAGGCCCAGGCCCAGATAGGCTTGGCCGAGATAAGCCAGCGGAACGCTCACTAGGGAATCTCTGCACAACCTATCGTGGTCGCGCCGGCGTTCTTTGCGCGTGGCTGGCAAGGAGAGGTAGGCGTAGCGTGCTGGTTGCACGGTGCGTCTGCCTCGACGCCGACCAGGCGCGCGCAAAGCCCCGACCCCGAAGGGGTTCGGCCTCAAATGCGCCGCGACTGCGTTCCCGAGCTTGACCTGCCAATCAGGCAGGCGCTGCGCTCGGACGCCTTGTCGCAACGCATTTGAGGACTCGAACGCGAACCGCGAGAGGTTATGCAGAGATTCCCTAGCAAGGCAATGAACGCGGCGCCGAATGAGTCGTTGCTCGCGCCGAACACACTGGCCGAAACCTTGACCGGCAGGATCGCCGTCAGGAAAAACGCAACCGCGACGACGGCGAGCGAATCAGAATGGAATTGCATGTTTGAGCTGTTCCAAAAAGGCGACGGGGCCGGTGCTGCGCTTAAAGGACGGGGCAACGCTGCTACGCGGCAGAACACGAGCGCATCCTGCCGGCCTTGCAGCCGCGAACCGCGACGCGCAAGTATACCGCCGCGCACCGCTGTGCCGGCGTTATTTGTACAGCCGTTTCAGTAGCGCGATTCGCCTTCGTGGGCGTCGGGCTTGCCCGGGGCGGTCATGCGGTCGAGCAGCACTTCCCAGCCTGCGCCCTGGGCTTCTTCGCTCAGGCGCTTGTCCGGCTGGACCGCGACCGCCTCCTCGACCACACGAAACAGATGCGCATCGGTAATCGAGTCGCCAAAGGCCACTGCGCCGGCCAGCGGCAGGCCGGTCTGTTCGGCCAGCGCCTGCGCGGCATCGATCTTGGTGGGCCCATAGGGATGACGGATCGGCGGCGCACCGGTATAAAGCGTCGCGCGGCTCGCGCACAGCGAGGCATGGCTGTAGTCCACGCCCAGGGCGTCGGCAAGTGCATCGGCAATGAACTGCGGCGTGCCCGACAGCAAGGCCACCCGATCGCCGGCGGCCTGATGCATGCGTAGGCGCTCGACCGCCGGCACATACAGCGCCGGCATGAGCCGCTCGGCCACGAAATCGCGGGCAAGCGCGGCGATTTCGGCCTTGCCCCGCCCGCTCAGATAGGCCTTGTTCTTCTGCATGACATGGCGCCCGTAACGCGGGAAATACCGCACACAGAACCAGACAAAGGCGAGCAGCTGGCGCGGGCCCAGCGCACCGTGGTCCCACAGGTAGCGCGCGAAGCGCGCTTCCGAGCTGGAACCGGGCACGAGCGTGCCGTCGATATCGAACAACACCAGGCGCATCAGGCCCGCCCTGCCGGCGCGCCGGGGCGCTCGTTGACACAGAATTCGATGATTACCGGCAAACCGCGGGCAACACAGATCGCGGCCGACGCCCAGGCCAGCACCAGCCCCACGCCCACACAGAACCAGCCATAGTCGGCCCAGAAATCCATGGCGAGGAATGGGAATGGCTGCCAGAACAGAATCCAGGCAAAGGTCACGGCCTTGAGCACGGCATAGAAACCACGCATAAAGCGCCCGGCCACCAGAAAACGCCCGATCGGCGACTGCATCATGTCGAAAGCGGCCGTGCCCGAGGCCGCGCCCTTGCTGCGGATGGCGTCGACGAGATTACCGCGAATGATGAACAGCAGCGGAATCCATACACCAATGAAACCCAGATGGGCGAGCACGACCCACAACACGGTTTCCACGATTCGATCGATGGCGATATCGAAGGTCGCGCCGAACAGCGATTCCTCGTTGTACTTGCGTGCCACCCAGCCATCGACACCATCGAGGGCAATGATGAGCACGGTCAGCGGCGCGTTGATCAGCTGCAGCGTGGGCACGCCGGAATAAATAATCCCGAGCAGCACGAAAAGCAGCAGAAAACGGCCGAAAGTTACCCAGTTCGCCATGGCGCGGTCGTCTTTTGAATGGTTCTTGGTGCGGTCGTCAAACACGCAGCGGCGGGACAAAGCCACCGCCGACTGTCATATTTTAGTCTTTTTCGGACCGAAAAGGTCGATCCGTCAATGTACGCACCGCATCGCGCGGCGCGACATCCTCGTGGAGCACGCGAAATGCCTGGGTCGCGATCGGCATTTCCACGCCCAGCTGCTGGGCGATGCGATAGACCTCACGCGCCACGCGCACGCCTTCCACGACCTGCTGGATTTCGCGCTGTGCGCCTTCCACATCATTGCCGGCCGCCAGGGCCAGACCCATGCGACGGTTGCGCGACTGATCGTCGGTACAGGTCAGAAGCAGATCGCCCAGACCGGCCATGCCGGTGAAGGTGGTGCGCTCGCCGCCCATCTTCTCGCCCAGGCGCATCATTTCCGACAGACCGCGGGTAATCAGCAGTGCGCGGGCGTTGGCGCCGTAGCCGAGCCCGTCGGAGATACCCACCGCGATCGCGAGCACGTTCTTGACCGCGCCGCCCACGCCGACACCGATGACGTCACGGCTGGTATAGACACGGAACACGCCGTCGTGAAACGCACCGGCCATATCGCGGGCAAAGGCATCGTCGGTGGAGGCGATGGTGACGGCCGTAGGCATGCCCTGGCCGACTTCGCCAGCAAAACTCGGCCCGGACAGTACCGCCGTGACCCGGTCCGCGCCCAGCACTTCGGCGGCGACCTGGTTGGGCAGCAGGGCCGATTCCGGCTCCAGGCCCTTGGTGGCCCAGATCACCCGCCGCTGTTCGCCCAGCAAGGGCGCGAGCCGCTCCAGCGTTTCGCGCAGCGCGTGACTCGGCACCACCACCAGCACATCGTCGGCCGTACCGACTGCCTCGGCCATATCGGCTTCGGGGGTGAGCGAGTCGGGCAGCGCACAGCCGGGCAGATAGCGCTTGTTTTCGCGATCGGCCGCCATCGCGGCGATGGCATCCGCATCGCGCGCCCACAGGGCCACGCGGTTGCCGTTGCGGGCCAGCTGAATCGCCAGGGCCGTGCCCCACGAGCCCGCCCCCAATACGGCGATACAGCGATCGGTCTTTTCGCCCGCGGCACTCATGATGCGTTAATGCGTGGCGTCGCCGACGTTGGTCGGGCTGCCGTCGTTACGCTGGTGCTGGGCATAGAGACGGTCGAAATTGACCGGCTGCAGCAGAAAATGCGGAAAACCCGCGCGCTGAACCATGTCGCCCACGCTCTCGCGAATATAGGGAAACAGGATGGAGGGGCAGTACGCGCCCAGCAGATGGCCACGCTCGGCATCGTCTTCGAAGCCGTCGATCTGGAACACGCCGGCCTGCTGCACCTCGACGATATAGGCCGTGCGCTCGGCCTGCTTGGCGGTGACCGTCACCGTCAGCGTGACCTGATGGGTTTCCCGGCTGAGGTTTTCGATACGCGTGTTCAGGTCGACATTGACCTCGGGCTGATATTGCTCGGTGAACACGCGCGGACCGTCGGGCACCTCGATGGATGCATCACGGATATAGATCTTCTGCAGCGCGACCTGGCGCTGGGCCTGGCCGTTTTCGCTGGCCTGCTGGCCGTTGTCTTCTGCCATTTCGCCTCCTCGTTGTCTGGAATCGCTGTCGCGCGGCGTCGCGCTACTTGCTGGTCACCGGCATGCCGTCGCCCTGCCAGGCATTGATACCGCCCTTGAGTGCATAGGCGCGCGTATAGCCGAGCTTACGCAGCTTCGCGACCGCCTGGGGCGCGACGTTGCCGATACCGCAGTAGCAGATGATGGTGCGATCGGTGTTCTTGCTGATTTCCTTGGCCCGTTCCTCGATGCCGGCCATGGGCACATGCTTGGCGTTGAGGATATGGGCTTTCTTGAAATCCGCGGCCGAGCGCGTATCCACCACGATCGCATCCTCGGTATTCATCAACCGAACCGCCTCGTTGGCCGGAATCGGCTTGTGCCCCTTGACCGTGCGCAGCGCTTCGTTGACCGCCAGCGCGATCAGCGCCAGCACCAGCGCACTCCACAGATAGGGGTGATTGGTGATGAAGTCCTGTATCTGCTCCAGATTCATGGCGTGTACGGTCCAAATCGGCCCGCGCGGGCCGGTGAATTCACGATCGAGAAATGCGCAGACTGCGCGTTGCGCCGCGATTATTGCATACCGGGCATGCCGCTCGCCGACAACACGTGCCATAGCGGCTGCGACAGGGGCACACCGGGCATGACGATCCGGCGCTTGGGCCATACACTAGCGCCATGCGCGTTGTTGTTTTTGCCGGCCTCTGCCTGCTCGCTTTCGGCGTGGCCAGCCCTGCACTGGCCCAGAGCGACGACGCGCGCTCGCAACACGCCCGCGCCGAGCTGGATGCGTTGCGCGATCGTATCGATACCGTGCGCCAGCAGATCGCCCAGGACAAAAGCCAGCGCAGCGATCTGTCCAAACAGCTGACCCAGGCCGAGGCCGATATCAGTGCCGCATCCAAACGCCTGCGCGAACTCGACGACGCGATCGCCAATGCGCGCAAGCGCGTGGCCGAACTGACCCGGCGCCGCGATCGCGAGCGCGAAAAACTCGGCGACCAGCTCGCCGGCCTGCGCGAACAGGTACGCGCCGCCCATGCCAGCGGTCAGATGGACAAGATGCGCCTGCTGTTGTCCGGCCAGTCGCCGGAAAAGCTCGGTCGCATGCTGGTCTACTACGAATATTTCGCCAACGCACGCAGCGAACAGGTCACCGCCCTGCGCAGCGCGCTGGCCGATCTGGCCGTACGCCAGAACGCGCTGGAAAACGAACAGACCGAGCTGGCCCGCCAGCGCGCGGCACGCCAGGACACGCTGGCCAGCCTCAAGGCCAATCAGGCCCAGCGCGAACAGGCAATCGCCGCGCTCGACCGCCAGCTATCCGGCAAGCAGGCGAGCCTGTCCGAAATGCGAGCCGACGAGCAACGCCTGCGCAGTCTCATGGGCCGGCTGCGTACGCAGCTGTCCGATCTGCCGCCCGAACCTGCCGACGACACGCCCTTCGGCCAGCTCAAGGGCCGCATGCAGCCTCCGGTCAGCGGCCCCGTGCTCGCGCGCTTCGGCACGGCCAAGGCCGGCGGGCCGCTCAAATGGCAGGGCGAATGGCTGGGGGCCGATGCTGGCACGCCGGTACGCGCGGTCGCCGCCGGGCGGGTGGTGTATGTCGGTTATATGCATCGCTACGGGCTAATCGTGGTCATCGATCACGGCAACGACTACTACACGCTCTACGGCCACGCCGAGAGCACCTATGTGGAAGTCGGCGACCGCGTGGAACGCGGTCAGGCGGTGGCCAAGGCCGGGCATAGCGGCGGCCATACCCAGAATGGCGCCTATTTCGAGTTGCGCCGCGGACGTACGCCGATCAATCCGGCCAGTTGGCTGGCCGGCTAAGCGCATCGGAAAACGGCCGCGATATGCTATCTTTTCGACTGCATTATTCCCGCATCAGTCGTTGATTATCGGCGCGTTATTGCGCGCGTGCGGGTGGGGTCGTCCCAGGGGAGTCAGGATTCATGCGATCGAAAACCCGCAGCTCGTTGCTGATTGCGCTGGGCGTGGTCATCGGCGTGATCGTGAGCGTTGCCCAGGGCGGGCTGGCCGAGCGCAGCGACGCCAGCAATGCCGAAAACGCCGAGGCCCAGGGCGAGGGCCAGGGCCTGCCACTCGACGAACTGCGTACGTTCGTCGAAATCCTCAACCGCGTTAAACAGGGCTATGTCGAGGACGTCTCCGACCAGACCCTGCTGGAAAACTCCATTCGCGGCATGCTCGACGGCCTGGACCCGCATTCGGCGTATCTGAACGCCGAAGAGTTCAAGGAAATCTCGATCTCGACCTCGGGCAAGTTCGGCGGCCTGGGGATCGAGGTGCAGATGTCCAACGGCTTCGTAAAGGTCGTCGCCCCCATCGACGACACGCCGGCCAGCAAGGCCAACATCCAGGCCGGCGATCTGATCATCCGTATCGACGATCAGGCGGTCAAAGGCATGAGCCTGATGGACGCGGTCAAGGCCATGCGCGGCGATGCCGGCAGCGAAGTCACCCTCACCATCCTGCGCGAACAGCGCGACGAGCCGTTCAAGGTGACCCTGGAACGCGCCGTCATCCGGGTCGAGAGCGTGAAGTCGCGCATGCTCGATCGCGGCTATGGCTATGTACGTATCACCCAGTTTTCCAGCCAGACCGGCGACAGCCTGCAGCGCGAACTCGCCGATCTCAAGGACGAGGCGAACGGGCCGCTGCGCGGTATCGTGCTCGACCTGCGCAACAACCCCGGCGGGGTGCTCAGTTCGGCCGTGGATGTAGCCGACACCTTCATCAACAGCGGCGATATCGTATCCATTCGCGGGCGTGCGCCCAATACCGATCAGCAGTTCACCGCCACGCCGGGCGACATGCTCGACGGCGCGCCGATCGTGGTGCTGGTCAACGAAGGCTCGGCTTCGGCCTCGGAAATCGTGGCCGGCGCGCTCCAGGACGACAACCGCGCGGTGATCATGGGCAATCGCACCTTCGGCAAGGGCTCTGTGCAGACCATCGTGCCGCTCGCCAACGGCGCGGCCCTGAAGCTCACCACGGCGCGCTATTACACACCCAGCGGGCGTTCGATCCAGGCCGAGGGCATCGAACCGGACGTGGGCATTCAGAACGTCAACGTGACCGCCGCCGAATCCAGCGAGGTCACGCCGTTCTCCGAAGCGGATCTCGCCGGTGCGCTGTCCAACGACACCGCCGATAGCAAGCGGGTGCCCGGCCCGTCCGACGAGGCCACCAGCAGCGCCAACCTCGCGCAGACGGATTACCCGCTCTACGAGGCCCTGAACCTGCTGAAGGGCCTGCATATTCTGCGTAATCGGTAACGAGTGCGCCGCCGGGCGCGGTCGGTCAGGCGTAGGCGGCCAGGCGAGAGCGCAGGTTCGCGCGTACGGCCGGCCATTCGGCGGCGATGATGGAATACACCGCGGTATCGCGCAGCGTGCCGTCAGCACGAATTTGGTGATTTCGCAGCAGTCCATCCTGCTTGGCGCCGAGGGCCTCGATCGCACGCCGCGACGCGATATTCAGACTGTGGGTGCGAAACGCCGCCGCGATGGCATCGTTCTCGTCGAACAGCGTCGACAACAACAGATACTTGCTTTCGCTGTTGACCGCCGTGCCACGAACGCGTGCGGCATACCAGGTGAAGCCGATCAGGGCACGCCGATTGACTGCATCCACGCCATAAAAACGCGTGGTGCCCACGATGTCACCGCTGCGTTCACGCACCACGAAGGCTCGCTGATCGCTCGCCGCCAGGGCCGTTTCGACATAGCGGCGCATCTGTTGCGGGCTGGGCACATCGGCCACCCAGAGCCGCCAGGCCTCGCCATCGCGCACGGCCGCACACAAGGCATCGACATGATCGCGCACGAGCGGTTCGAGCATGACATGCCGGCCACGAAGTTCGATCGCGGGTAACCAGGTCATCGCGTCATACCTCGCTCAGATTGCGTAACCAACGCATTTCGACATGGGTTTTCGTGCGCCCGGTTTCCTGGAAATTCAGCCGGCGGTAGAACGCCAGAGCGCGCGTATTGCTGCAAAACACCTTGAGCGTCACCGCCATGTCCCGGGCAGCCGCCTGCGATTGCAGATGGCGCAGCACGCGCGTGCCGATGCCCTGCCCGCGCATCTCGGCACGCAGCACGATATTGGCCAAATGCAGCGATCGAGGCCGACGTTGGGTCTGGATATAGCCCGCCGCGCAGCGCTCGCCGGCATCACGCTGCATGATGACCAGCGGCCCGAGTGCGGCGAAGAGCTTGTCGAAGTCGCGTGCCTGCCACTCGGCATCCCAGCCCCACAGCGTCTCGATATGTTCGCGATAGGCCGCGACCTGCCAGCGATAGAGAATCGGCTTGTCGAGCGCATCCGCCGCACGCAGCCAGAGCCGATCGTCGACCGGCCCGGGCTCGAGCGCCGCTGCACGCATGCGCTAGTGCGCTAGCCGCGCGAGGCCTGTACCCAGCAACCGAACCCGGCCAGCGCGCCGACGATGCCGACCCAGACCGGCGCCGGTGGATAGATCACCAGCAACACGCCGGAGACCACCAGCCCCGTGCCGACCACCGTCCAGCGCATGGCACGGCGCGCGCTGCGCAGTTCCTGGGTGATATCGGTGAGCGCGCGTTCGAGTTCGCGGGCAGCCGGGTTGGTGCCCTCGTCGAGGCGCTTCATCAGCGTGGGCAGCATGCGCGGCAGGCTGTCCATGATCTGCGGCAACTGATTCTTCAGCCGCTCGCCGGCCACCCGCGGGCTGGCGCGATTGCGCATCCATTGCTCGAGTACCGGCTTGGCCGTGGCCCACAGATCCAGCTGCGGGTAGAGATCGCGGCCCAGACCTTCGACATTGAGCACGGTCTTTTGCAGCAGCACCAGCTGCGGCTGGACCTGATAGCGATAGCGCCGCGCGATCTTGAAGAGGCGTACCAGAAACAGGCCGAAGGAAATCTCGGCCAGCGGTTTGTTCATGATCGGCTCGGAGACGGTCCGAATCGCGCCTTCGAATTCCTCGATGCTGGTATCGGCCGGCATCCAGCCCGATTCCACGTGCAGCTCGGCGATCTTGCGATAGTCCTGGTTGAAAAAGGCCAGGAAGTTTTCGGCCAGATAGCGCTGATCGTCCGCGGTCAGCGAACCGACGATGCCGAAGTCCAGGCCTACATAGCGCGGCCGATGCGGTACTTCGGGCTGCACCAGGATATTGCCGGGGTGCATGTCGGCATGAAAGAAATTGTCGCGAAAGACCTGCTTGAAGAAGATCTCGACGCCGCGCTCGGCGAGCACCTTGAAATCCACGCCGGCGGCTTTGAGCGTATCGACATCGTCGATCGGCACGCCGTGCATATGTTCCATGACTAGCACGCTTTCGGTGCTGTAGTCGAAATGGATCTCCGGGTGCACGATCAGATCGGAACCGGCCCAGTTACGTCCCAGCTGGCTGGCGTTGGCACCCTCGCGCATCAGATCCAGTTCGTCGGTGATGATGCGATCGTATTCGGCCACGATCTCGACGGGTCTCAGCCGCTTGGCCTCGGGATGAAAACGCGCGGCCAGGCCGGCCAGTCGGTAAAGCACGGCTACATCGCGTTCGATGCGCTCGTGCACATCCGGGCGCAGCACCTTGACCACCACCGAACGGCCCTGCGCTTCGCCTTCACGCGCATGCAGGCGGGCACGATGCACCTGCGCGATCGAGGCCGCGGCCATGGGCTCGGTTTCGAAATATTCGAAGAATCGATCCAGCGAATGCCCGTAGGCGGATTCGATCAGCCGCCGGGCCTCGGCGCCCTCGAACGGCGGTACCTCGTCCTGGAGCTTGGCCAGTTCCTCGGCCATGCCGTCCGGCAACAGATCGCGGCGCGTGGATAGCGTCTGGCCGAATTTGACGAAGACCGGCCCGAGTTCTTCCAGGGCCAGACGCAGGCGCACATTCAATGGCTCGTCGAAATCGCGCGGCTTGCCCAGCAACCAGGTCGGCGCGGTATCGCCGGCGAGTTCGCCCAGCCCGTACCGGCGCGCGGTCCGGATGATTTCGAGCATGCGCCGGCTGCGATCGAACATCATGGCTTGCCCTGGCTCAAACGTGTCACACGTACCGAAAGCCGTTCGGTGTCGTCGCGCAGGGTTTCGATCTCGGTCACGAACTTCTCGTGCTCAAAGGGCCCGATTACGTCGCGGGTTTCCTCGCGCAGATATTCGGCGGTCTGTTCCGGCAATTCGCGGGCCGCGCGCGAAAAAAGCGCCCGTGCCTGTTTGATGCCCTGACCAACGAAATAGGCCGGCACCGGCCCCAGCCGCGCGTCGATGATATCGGTGATATCGAAATCCACGCTGGCGAACAGATCGGCAAAGCGCTGGGCCACACCCACGTCGCCTTCGATACGCAGACCGCCGCCGGTAATACCTTCGCGCCCGCCGGAAAACACGATCCGCCCGAAGGCAGCGGCAGTGCCGGTCAGACAGACATCGGCCTGGGTTTGCGGCGCACCGCGCAGCTGCATGCCGTGGCGTTCGGCCACGAACACCAGCCGCAGGCCCAGATCGGCAAAGCGCAGTTCAAGCGAACGCCCGGCCAGTTCGGCGCAGCGTTCCAGCGCGCGGGCATCGCTGCCGAGATAACGATTGAGCGCGATTTCGGCCGCGCCCAGCGCAGGCGTGGGCAGACTCCGCAGGGCAGTTTCCGTCATGGCAGATCCGGGCGTAGTGAGTTGAGGCGTGCCGCCAATGGTCTAGGGCGCATAGCCGCGGTGCACGGCGACGATGCCGCCGGTGAGATTGTGATAGCCGCAACGCACCAGCCCGGCCGTTTCCATCATCGACTGGAGCGTAGCCTGATCCGGGTGCATGCGAATCGATTCGGCCAGATAGCGGTAGGAGGCTTCATCGCGCGCCACCGTCTTGCCCAGCCACGGCAGCACCGAAAACGAATAGATGTCGTAGAGCTTGTCCAGGCCCGGCACGGCCGGTTTGGAGAACTCGAGCACGATGGCGCGCCCGCCGGGGCGGGTTACACGCTGCATTTCGGCGAGCGCGGCCGGCTTGTCGGTGACGTTGCGCAGGCCAAAGCCGATCGACACGCAGTCGAAGCTGTTGTCGGCAAATGGCAATTTCTCGGCATTGGCGAGACAGTAATCGATATTTCCGGCCACGCCGCGATCAAGCAGCCGGCGCCGGCCGTTGGCGAGCATCGCGCCGTTGATATCCGACAACAGCACACGCCCGCTCGGGCCCACCCGGCGCGCGAAGCCCGCGGCCAGATCACCGGTACCGCCAGCCAGGTCGAGCACGTGTTCGCCCTCGCGCACTGCGGCCAGTTCGAGGGTAAACCGCTTCCATGCCCGATGGATGCCCATGGACATCAGGTCATTCATCAGATCGTAGTTGTCGGCGACGGAATCGAACACCGCGCCCACGCGGCGCTGCTTTTCGCCGCGGGCTACGCGCTCGTAGCCGAAATCGATGGTGTCGTCGCCGGCGGCGGCATTTTCCGCGCTGCGGGCAGCGCGGTCGTAGGAGTCGTTTTGAGAGACCATGGCGGACCCTGGATTGAGGCTGCGGCAAGCTTACGCGAGGCGCGGCAGGCGGCCAAGCAACGTCTCCGATCGCCGGTAATCCGCATTGTCTAGTAGATTGTTCCAATCCTGTTCATCGGTGCTGTCAGCTATGGATACGCCTGCTTTCGATATCGTGGTTTTCGGGGCAACGAGCTTCGTGGGACAATTGACCTGCCGTTATCTGGCCGAACGCTACGGCGACGACGGCGAGGTGCGCTGGGCGATGGCGGGTCGCTCCCAAAACAAGATCGATACCGTGCGCCGCGATATCGGCGCCCCCGACGTGGGCATGATCGTGGCCGATGCCGACGACGCGGATTCGCTGGCATCGATGTGCGCACAGACGCGCGTGGTCGTATCCACGGTCGGGCCCTATGCGCTCTACGGCGAAAAACTGGTGGCCACCTGTGCCGATAGCGGCACCGACTATTGCGATCTGACCGGCGAGGTGCACTGGATCGCGGCCATGCTCGCCAAGTACGAGGCACGGGCGAAGGCCAGCGGCGCGCGTATCGTCAACTGCTGTGGTTTCGATTCCCTGCCCTCGGATCTGGGCGTGCATTTTCTGCAGCGCAACGCGCGCGAGCGTTTCGGCGCGCCCTGTACGCGCGTCAAGATGCGCGTCAAAGCCATGCGCGGCACGTTCTCGGGCGGTACGGTGGCCAGCCTGGTGAATTTCGCCAAGGAAGTCCGCGCCAATCCGGCGCTGCGCAAGCAACTGGCCAACCCCTATTCGATCTGCCCGGAGGGCTATCGTCCCGAGGTGCGCCAGCCCAACCCCAAGGGCGCGTCCTTCGATGCCGATGCCAACAGCTGGATCGCGCCGTTCATCATGGCCAGCTGCAACACGCGCGTGGTCCAGCGCAGCAACGCCTTGTCGGGCCAGGCCTACGGGGCGGATTTCAAGTACGACGAAGCGATGATGACCGGACGCGGCACCAAGGGCCGGCTCAACGCCTACGGGCTGACCGCGGGCCTGGGCGGTTTTCTCATGGGCGTGGCCATCAAGCCCACGCGCGCGTTGCTGCAACGCTTCGTGTTGCCCGAGCCGGGCGAAGGCCCGAGCGCCGAGGCCCAGGCCAAGGGCTTCTACGATATCCGCCTGTTCGGCACCACTGCGGCCGGCGAAAAGCTCAAGGCCAAGGTCGTGGGCGATCGCGATCCCGGCTATGGCTCGACCTCCAAGATGCTCAGTGAGGCCGCGATCTGTCTGAGCCAGCGCGGCGAAACCGACGGCGGCTTCTGGACCCCGGCCACGCTCATGGGCGATGCGCTGATCGAGCGTCTGCACGAACGCGCCGGCGTGAGCTTCGAACTGATCGACTGACGCGCTGCTTAGCCGGCGGCGATCGGCTGGGCCAGAATCCACAGGCCGGCTACGGTGAACGCCAACATCAGCACCAGCATCGGCAGCTGGCTGATGGCGGCGCGCACCCGGGTTTTAAACACCGCCAGCGCGATCCGGTGGCTGAGATACACGCCCGCGATATGACCGAGCACGATCACCGCCACCTGAACATGCCAGACCGTGCTCGGGTCCGGCACGTTGGCCCGCGCGAACCAGTCGGCCGTGGCGAACAGATCCCAGCCGAAGCCAAACGGATCGGAGGCCAGCGGTACGATCTTGAGCAGCTGGGTCTGCAGCAGGGTGTAATAGTGGCTCACGTGATAGGCCAGCGCGATCGGCAGCAGCGCCGGCGCGAATCGACAAGCCAGACTCATTACTGACAGGCGGCTGGCCACCGCGACTCGCATGCACGCCACGAACAGCAGGTACACGCCCAGATAGACGAACGGCGAGGCCAGCAGGCAGAGCGTTTGCCAGTGCTGATACAGGCGCAGCAGCGCGGGGAATGCCGCAATGGGATTGCTTCCCAGCCACAGCGAGAACACGTTCGCATACATGTCGACCCAGAACAGCCGCCGCCACACCACGGTTTCGTGCAGGCCGTCGAATGCGGTCGATGAAAGCATGAACATGACGAACAGCAACAGGCTGACACGCTCGATACGCACCCTCCGCAGGGCCAGCCACGGCGCATGCGACCACCCCGGCCGCCCGTCCGGGCCGGCGAGTGGCGCCATGCGCGCGAGCAGTCCAAATAGCACGCTGAACAGCTCGCCGTAGCGAAACCAGTCGCGCGCGCCGATCAAGCCCACGCCGGCGAGGTTCAAAGCGCTGTAGAGCGCCAGCGCGATCGCCAGCGAGAACGGCGTACCGGCGCCCATGAGTTCCAGCCATACCAGCGCCATGTAGAACGCCAGCGCGGGCGTATAACCCAGCGCGCTCGGATAGGTATAGCGACCACGCGCAAAACCCGGCCAGATACGCTCGATCAGTTCGACAAGCGCCAGCCAGGGATTGAACAGACGATAGATATCGCCCACCAGGGCGACCGCGTAGCCAATACCGAGCAGGAACACGATCCAGAATGCGGTCATGCTGAAATTCGCATAGGCCCCGGGCACGCCGAACAGCCCACTGGCGATACACAGCACGAGCATGGCCACGCCTACCGCCCCGGCACACAGACCGATCACACCGCGCCCGAGCGGCAACCGCGGCCCGCTCAGTTCGAGGCCGGGCGCGGGCCCGCCCGGCGTACGCGCGGGCTCGCCGGTCAGGCAGAACACCATCACCACGAACGACAGCGCCAGCGCAGCACAGGCCCCATAGAGATACAGCCAGACCGGCACCGGCAGGCGATACACCTGACCAAAGGAATGCGCGCAGGCCGGCTGCGCCACCAGCAGAACGGCGCTTGCGACAACGCCCGTACGCCAGCCGGCCAGGCCGTGCCGGCGGCTCACTGCGGTTGAACTTCCAGCGTCGTCAGCTCGATATCCGCGTGGTGCAGCTCCAGGGCAAAGCGCCCGGCCCGATCGAGCACGAGCGAGGCACTCGCCAGCTCACCGGCCGATAGCGGCCAGCTGCGATCGTAACCATGCAGGTGCAACTCGTCGTCGCGATCGCTTTCGACTTCGATTTGCAGATGCGCGCCGGTTTGCGTGCGGATGACCGGCGGGCCGGATACGCGCTTTGCCTGGCGCACCACAAAGGCCGCGTGCACCGTTTTGTCTGGCGCAGGCGCGTCGTTTGCCGAGCGGGGCGCGAGCACCCAGGCAAGCCCGCCAAGCACGACGACATTCGCAGTAATGAAAATCACGGACCGCCGCATCGATGCCCCCTTTGCGCCCTGCGCCCAGGCGAAACAGTAGATTTTTACCGTAGCTCGCCCGCGGGCCGCGCGCTAGATTCGAATGACGGTAAATTCGGCCCGAAAGCGCGTATAGACGCCGGGCCCGACAGCACGGCCCGGGCGCCGGGCTGTATCACCAGGCGCCGGGGGACAGGCCATGCGAACGCACATCGGGCTCATCGTTGTATTGATCACGGCGCTTTTCATGCTCACCGGCTGCCCGGACGACAATGATTCAATCACCCTCGAGACGACCTCCACCGGCAACAGCCCGGGCGGCAACGGGGGCGACGGCGGCGATCCCGACAACGGCGGCAATGGCGGCGACGACGCCGATATTGGTGAACCGGTGGTACGCAGCCGCTACGCACTGAACAACCAGTGTTTTGCCATTCGCGCCAACCAACGCAATACCTACCTCGTACGCAACGATACCGGCGGCTATCGCGCCACGGCCGCGACCGCCGAAGCCGGCGAAGCCTTTTTCATGAAGCCGGCCGCACTGGGCCAATATCTGCTGTTCGACAGCCAGAGCCGGCTGCTCTCCGCAGCCGCGCCCGTGGGTACGCATACCCTGGAAGCGCCGACCGACGACGATATCTGGACCGTGCTCGGCGTGGGCGATACCACCACCTATCCGGCCACGCCCGTGGCCTGGTTCGAACCCGAGGTCGATGCACTCGATCGGTATCGCAACTTCGCCGATGCGCAGACCGCCTACCCGGCGTTTACCCTGGCAGCCGACGGCGCCGATACGAATCTGGCCATCGACAGTGACGGCCAGCTGACCACGGCCGCGGCCAGCGCCTCGGCGCCGTCGCAAAGCTTCACCTTCGCGCGGCGCGCCGCAGGCGACTGCGCCGAATTCCCGGAAGCCCAGTCGAACACGATCGGCGAAACCTTCAAGGGCACCACCGCCGACGGGCGCGTGCTGGGCATGGCGGATGTCCATGTGCATATCAGTGCGACCGAATTTCTGGGCGGCGCCGAATGGGGCGCGCCGTTCAGCCGGTTCGGTGTGACCGATGCCCTGGGCGACGGTGCAGAGCGGCACGGGCCGAACGGCAGCCTGGACGTGCTCGGCGCCTTCTATGTCGGCGACTTCGATGGCCACCAAACCGCCGGCTGGCCCACCTTTCCCGACTGGCCGGCCGCGGATTCGCTCACCCACGAAGCGATCTACTGGAAATGGCTGGAACGCGCCTGGAAGGCCGGCCTTCGGGTCGCCGTCAACGACCTGGTGGAAAACCAGACGCTCTGCGAGCTGTTGCGCAACCTCAACGGCGCCAATCCGCTACGCAACTGCAACTCGATGATCAGCGCCAAGCGCGAAATCGGCACCATGTATGCGATGCAGGATTATATCGACGCCCAGTACGGGGGCCCGGGCAAGGGCTGGTTCCGGATCGTGCTCGACCCGCAACAGGCCCGTACGGTCATCGAAGACGGCAAGCTCGCCGTGGTGCTCGGCATCGAGATTTCCAATCTGTTCGACTGCAAGCTCAATTACAGCCCGCTGCGTACCCAGGAGCCATTCGAGGAAACCGGCGAAGGCGGGCTGGAAAACAGCTACGACTGTGCCATGACCGAAACCGGGGCAGACAACGAAATCCTCACCCAGCTGACCCGGCTCAAGGATCTGGGCGTACGCCAGATCATCACCGTCCACGAATTCGACAACGCCTTCGGCGGCAACGGCCTGTTCAACGATTTCATCCTCAATGTAGGCAACCGCGAGAACAGCGGCGGCCTGCCCTCGGACGATCTGGCCGCGATTACCGCCTTCATCAACAGCGACGCGATCAGCCAGCTGCAGGATCCGAGCAGCAACAATCAGGACGGCCTCATCAATCTCGAGCCGCTGGGCAAACTCAGCCTGAGCGATTATCTCGGCCGCCTGTTCTCCGATCCGCCGGAATTGCCCACCGGCGAATTCTGGACCACCTACGATTGCCCCGACGCCGAAAACACGGCCGATTTCAGTGGCTATCTGTTCAGCGACCACGGCGGCATCGTATTGCAGACCATTCCCGGGCTCGGCCCGCTGACGAGTTTCACCGGTCAGGGCGGGCGCCCCGGCGGGCTGGTGCCCTTCTACCCGGATACCTACCAGTGCAACGCGCGCTGGCTGACACCGATCGGCCAGTACGCATTCGAACAGATCATGCGCGCCGGCATGATCTTCGATTTCGACCACATGGAACTGGAAATGAAAAACCAGTTGCTGGAACTGGCCGAGGCCCAGACGCCGGTCTATCCGCTGGTCTCCACCCACGGCACCTTCGGCGGCATCACCAACGATCAGGCCCGGCGGGTGCTGCGCGGCGGCGGTTTCATCTACCCGAGCATGGACAATGGCCACGACATGCTCAACAAGATGGAAGAACTGCGCCTGATCTACGACGCTGCCACCGCCGACATGGCCGACGCCGACAAGCCGCTCTACGGCTTTGGTTTCGGTACCGATACCAATGGCCTGTCCAAACAGGCCGCCCGGCGCAGCACGATCGCCACCGGCCAGGAAGTACGCTACCCCTACACCCTGTTCGACGGCAAGATCTTCGACGAGATCGACGATTTCGACACGATCGCCGGCGTGGTCTTCGAACAGCCGCGCACCCGCGCGCCGGATGGGCGCGGGCGCACCTGGTCGCTGGATATCGACGGCAGCGCCCACTACGGCATGCTAAGCGGCATGGTCGAAGAGATCCGCCAGGAAGGCAACGCCGAACAGATGCGCAACCTGTTCGACTCGGCCGAGCATTTTCTGCGTACCTGGGAACGCACCCTGGAATCGAGCGCGGCGATCGAAGACAACGGCTTCGCGGTGCCGGCCGGTGTGCTGCGTGCCGCGCCCAAACCCAACCTCATCCCGGCGACGCTGGCCCGGCCGTGAGCGCTGTCTGGGTCGCCTTGCTCGCGCCCGGGGTACGCCGACAAGCGCGAAAGATATCCATATCGGGCTGATAGACCCGGGTCTTCACGGCAAACAGACCGAGCACGGTATCGAAGAGGTTGTCCTGGGAATAGGCGTTATCCTGCAGCCTCGCCAGGCAGGCGCGATCCATATCGAAGCCGGGCGACAGCCAGGCCAGCGCCGGCACGTGGGTCTGATAAGACGGCGCCAGGGCATAGGGAAAACCGTGCAGATACAGCCCGTCCTCGCCCAGCGATTCGCCATGATCGGACATATAGAACAACGCCGTGGCGTCGCCGTGCTGCCTGGCATCACGGGCGAGCAGTGCGATCAGATTGTCGAGCACGGCATCGGTATAGACGATGCTGTTGTCGTAGGCGTTGATGATGCTCTGGCGATCGCAATCCTGTGGCCGGTTGCTTTCACACACCGGCGTAAAGCGGGCAAAACCATCCGGATAACGCTTGTAGTATTCCGGGCCGTGACTGCCTTTCTGATGCAACACCACCAGCAGATCGCCACGCGTATCGGCAATGCGTTTGGCCAGACCGCGCGCGAGGATATCGTCGAAACACTCGCCGTCGCGGCATAGCTCGGGATCGTCGGCCTGGGAGAGGTCTTCGCTGGGCACGCGGTCGCATACGCCCTTGCAACCGGAATTGTTGTCGCGCCAGAGCACCTTCACCCCGGCATGCGTGAGCACATCGAGCAAACCTTCACTGTAACGAGCATCGGTACCGTCGTAATGGCGGCGATCCTGGCGCGAGAACATGCAGGGCACGGACACCGACGTGGAGGTTCCGCAGGAACTGAAGTCGGTGAAATTGACCAGATCGCGTTGACTCAGGCGCGGATTGGTATCGCGGTCATAGCCATCGAGGGAAAAGTTGGCGGCACGCGCGGTCTCGCCCACCACCACGATCACCACCCGCCGCGGCGCGCCGGCGCGCAATTGCTGGTGGGCATCCGTACCCAGCGACGTGATGCTGCGATCCGCCGCCTCGGCGGTCTGGGTCAGGGTTTCGAGCGCGGCATAAATCGGATAGGTCGGGTTGACCAGATACCGCAGTTCGCGGTTCTGGCGCAGCACGAGGGAGAAATCCTTGTAGTGGCTGTAGACACTCACCCCCAGCACGGCCACGGCCAGCGCCACGGTGAGCATACGCAGGCCGGCTTCGCGCCAGAAGGGCCGATAGCGCACGCGCCAGACACACACCACCAGCGCCGGCAGCACGCCGGTAAGCAGCAGATGCCAAACCAGTGAAAAGCTGAAAAGCCCGGACGCTTCGCCGCGATCGGTTTCGAGCATGTTGTGGATCATCGTGTCGTCGATGACCACGCCATAGGTCGACATGAAATAGCTGGCCACCGAGCCGATCAACAGCAGCGCCACGATCGCCGGCTTGAACACATAGCGCACGCCGAACAGCGAAATCAGCAGTACGAAGAAACCGACCATGGCCGCGGCCAGCGCCAGACCGAACCCGAGGTTGCGCGCCACACCGATATCCGCCTCGGCGATCACCGCCTTCCAGAACACGGTATTCAGAAAAAGGCTGATGAACAGGGCCACGACCAGCGTCAGCCCGGCCACGCCACTCGTTGGGCGCTGCAACGCACGAACCGCGGCACGCAAGCGCGCTGCGCCCTGCAAGATTCTCGACGCCATGACATCCACTCCCGCTCGTATCATCCAGTCGGGCGAGCATGGCGTTTACGGCGTGGCGGATTTATCGCGTTGGCGTTGGTATTTCGTGGGCGTGCACGCCGGCTTCAGGCCCGGGCTTCGTGATCGAAGCGCAGCACGAACTCGGTGCCCTGGCCAGGCGTGCTGGCCACATTCACCTGCCAGCCAAAGCGCTCGCTGATGCGTTTGACCAGATACAGCCCCAGGCCCTGGCCGCGACTGTGCTCGCCCTTGAAGCGCCGGTCGAACAGCCGCGACAAGGCCGCCGGCGCAATCCCGCGGCCGTGATCGCGAATATGCAGCGCATCGGGCGTCAGGCGTACGTCGATACGCGCACCACCGCCATGCTCGATGGCGTTGCGCAACAGATTGTTGATCACCGACAACAGCATGCTCGACGGCGCAGCAACATGGACTTCGGCATCCGCCTCGAATGCGATATCCGGCGCCGGGGCGGCCGAAAACAGATGCGCCTGCATGGCGATCGCTTCACGCATCACCGGGCTGACCGGCGTATTGCTGGTTTCGTCGGTTTGTTCGCGGGCGAATAGCAAAAGCGACTCGATGAGCTCGTGCATGCGCGTGGTGGCCGCGCGTGCCCGGGCCAGGCGCAGCTGCGACTTGTCCGACAGGTGGCGATCCTCGGCGATCAGGTCCAGCGAACTGATCGCGGTGGCCAGCGGCGTGCGCAGTTCGTGGCTGGCGTCTTCGGTAAAAGCCTGTTCACGCGCAACAAAGGCATCAAAGCGATCGAGCACGCCATCAAATGCCTCGACGATGATATCCAGCGACCGATCGCCAGTCGCCGGGCGCAGATCCGGGCGTTGCTCGCCGGGCACGATCGCCGCCGCGCGCGCAGCCAGCCGACGCACCGGACGCATCACCACCTGCGACAACCAAAGCGCCACGAGCACGGCCAGAAACAGTGCGCCCAGCCCGGCAATCCAGGCGACCCCGATCAATTCCTTTTCCAGGCGTTCTTCCGGCGTGAGATCCAGCAGCACATACAGGCTGTGATCGCCGATATCGCGGCGTGTGGCCTGGTATTCATAGGCCGCGCCGGGCAGCCACACCTCGTGCGACTGACCGTCGCCGAGCGATTTCACACTCTCCGGCAGACCGTCGGTCTGCCCTTTGGGGGTGACATAAGTCCGCAGGTTCGGGCCGAGCAGATCCAGCAACTGCGGGTCGCGCCGGTACAGCGCATCGACCCGATCGAGCTCGCGTGCGAGCTGACCATGCGTCATGTCGTGTTCGAGTACGTCCAGAAACGACGATACGGCATAGATCATGCCGCCGAGCACCACCAGTACCGGCACCAGGGTGGCCAGCAGAAAACGCGGACGCAGTCCGAGACGGAAACTAAAGCTTGTCATCGTCGGCCAGTCGATAGCCTATGCCGTGTACGGTCTTGAGCAGTTTTTCGGGAAACGGCTTGTCGATGATGCTGCGCAGCTGATGGATATGGCCCCGCAAGGCGGCCTCGCTATCGGGCGGATCGTCGCCCCAGACCGCACGCTCGACCGTGGCCGTGCGCACGACCGCGGGCGAGGCACGCATGAGCAATTCGAGAATACGCAGGCCCGTGGGCGTGAGTTCCAGACGCCGGCCACCGCGGCGCACGATCAGACTGCGCGTATCGAAGACCAGATCGGCCACCGTGAGATGACCGCTGGCGCCGGAGGCACGCCGTACCAGCGCCTTGAGACGCATATACAACTCCGGCAACGAAAACGGCTTGGTGACATAGTCGTCGGCGCCGGTTTCGAAGCCGCTGAGCCGGTCGCGCAGGGTATCCCGGGCAGTGAGCATGAGAATCGGCACGTCGTTGCCCGCATCCAGGCGCAGGCGTTCGCATAGCGACAACCCGTCCATGCCCGGCAGGCTCAGATCCAGCACCAGCACGTCGTAGCGATTGACCGCGGCCAGGTGCAGACCGGTCAGGCCGTCGCCGGCGTAGTCGACGGTATCGCCGCGTTCCTCGCAGTATTCGCCGATATTCGCGGCGAGATCATCGTTGTCTTCGACTATGAGCAGATACACCGCTTACGCTCCTGTATCGGGCGGGTGACAGCCTTGATTCGCTGGCACCCAACTGGCCTGGAATTCGGAATCGCGCGCACCCAGCACGGGGGTCAGGCGCAGGCGCGCGGTGAGCTCGTCGCGCCGCTTTTGTGGATAGACGAGCACGCTCCGGGGATGGGGCCTGTCGAGCCATTCGCAGACGGCCGCCAGAACTTCGTAACCACGTGCGGGCCGATCCAGATAATAGGAATAGTGCGCAGGATCGATATCCCAGACCACCACCGGCGTATCGGCCTCGATGGTCGCGGCCAGGCGGTTGCTGAAGGCCAGCTGCGCATAACGCGAACTGCTCCACAGCGAGGGCATCGCCCCGGCCTGGAACAGCCCGATGGCAAACGCCGCCGCAATCAACCCTGCCGAGCCCAGCAGCCGACCACGCCGCAGCGAAAACGCAGCCGCGCCAAGCACGCCGGCCGCGACGACGACACTGGCCAACGCTGCCAAACCGCCCTTGTAGAGCAGCCACCCCAGGGCAATGGCGACCAGCGCGCACAACACCACCAGGCAGGCGCGGGCGATCGGTACATGCACCACCGCGGCTGCGAATACGATCATCGCCGGCGCCAGCCAAGGCAGCATATAGATTTCGCGATATTGCGGGCCAAGCGTAAAGACCACCACGGCCACCAGCACGCCGAAGGCCAGCAGACCGGACGGCCCGCGCCGGTCGCGCCAGACCTGGATGGCGCCAGCCGGCAACAACAGCGCCCAGGGCAGCCATAACATCGGCGTGCGAACCCAATAGAACGGCGACAGCAGCCGGCCCGGGCTCACGCTCAGCAGACTACCGGAGAGCTGTGAATTACCGAGGGTGTCGGCCCCGATTGCCGCGCGCAGCAGCAGATACCAGGGCACAATCAACACGGTCAGAATCGCGACCCCCGCAATCGGGTGCAGCCGCTGCCACTGGGCACGCCAACCGCTACCGAAGCAGCCCTCGTACACGATCGCGCCGGCGAGCATGATCGCGGGCGCCTGCGGGCCCTTGGTCAGGGTGGCCAGGGCGAACAGCGTCCACAGCCCGAATGCCCACCGGCGTTCGCGGGCCGGTGTGGCCTGGCACAGCCCCACCCAGGCGGCGAACACGGCCGTGGTCCAGAAGGCATAGAGCATGTCCGGACGCGCGTTGTGTCCGTATTTGAACACCGAAAACGAGGCCACACACAAAAGCCCGGCCAGCAGGCCCACGCGCCGATCGAACAGCCGTGTCCCCAGCCACACGGCCAGCAGCGCAATACCGACGCTGGCCAGCACCGATGGCAGGCGCGCGATCGCGGGGCTGACCTCGCTGTGGCCGACAACGGCACTGGCGCCGGCGACCAGCCAGTAGCTCAACGGCGGTTTGGTCAGCCGGTATTCGCCATTGAGCCGCGGCACCAGCCAGTCGCCGCTGGCAAGCATGTTCTCGGCGGTCTGGGCGACATAGATTTCATGGCTGTCGAGCGGTATATCGCTCATGCCGCGACCGGCCGCGGCCAGCCCCAGCACGATGATCAGACACAGGATGGCAAGCTGGCGCAGCGATTGTGATTGCATGGGCGGCACCGTTTACGCCGAGGCCGACCGTGAGCGGCCGTGGCGAATCAGATACAGATTGCGCGCGTAAATGAACACGCCGGTGCTCTGCCCTAGAATGAATACCGGATCGCCGCGATAAATGGCATAGCCGAGCAGGGTCAGCCCGCCGGCAATACTCAGATACCAGAAGGCGACCGGGACATGGCTCGTGCGCCGGCGCTCGCTGGCAATCCACTGCACGATAAAACGCGCCGAAAACAGCCCCTGGCCGAGCAAGCCGAGCGCGATCCAGGCCCAATCCTGTGTCTGCAACGCTTCAAACACGGGATTTCTCCTGCTCGGCGCGACAGGCGCGGCGTTGTAGCCACAGCACGCCGGCCAGATCGATCAGCCCGACCCACAGCCGGTTATGCACACCGTATTTGGAGTGCCCGCTGCGACGCGGCCGATGGGTGACGGCCACACTGATCACCCGGCCGCCATCACGCACGAACAACGCCGGCAGAAAACGATGCATATGATCGAAAGCCGGCAGGCGCAGAAAATCATCGCGCGCGAACACCTTGAGCCCGCAGCCGGTATCCGGGCAGCCGTCGCCGAGCAGGGCATTGCGTACACGATTGGCAAAGCGCGACGACAAGCGTCGCAGCAGGTTGTCGTTACGCTGTTGACGCCAGCCCATGACCAGTACCGGGGCGTCCGCGCCTTCGTCTTGATAGGCCTGTACCAGACGCGGGATATCCCTCGGCGGGTTCTGACCGTCGCCATCGAGGGTGGCAATCAGCGGGGCACGGGCTGCGCGTACGCCATTGGCGAGCGCGCTGCTCTGGCCGCGATTCTGGGCGAGCGTGACGATACGCAGTGCCGGCGCACGAGCGGCGACCAGCTCGAGCATGGCGACCGTATCGTCGCTGGAGCCATCATCGACGGCGATCACTTCATAATCGCCGTTCGTTCCCAACGCATCGCGTACTTCGCCGATGACATGGGCGACGTTGTCCTGTTCGTTATAAAAGGGAATAACCACGGCAAGAGAGGGCCGGGTTACAGCGCGTTCGTCGATCATGAGACTCGTCTACTCGCCGGGGGAAAAGACAGACCACGGGCCGCTAGCAAGGGCCTATCGCGGTGCCTGTATGCATCCGCGCATTATCGATACGCCTGATAACCGCGTCGTTCAGTTTCCGTTAGTTTTTCGTTTGTCCCTATTGGGACACGAATTACGCACATTGAGCCGACATACATCGAACGCCCGCTCGGCCAGGCTGCTGCGCATAAGCGGATATTCGTCAGGTATGCCCATGACTGCGCCCTGCTCGGCCACCCTCTATCGCCGCGATTTCGTTGGCGACGCCCCGTTACTGTTGTACCCCCTGGCCGGACTCGTCATCGGCCTTGTGCTGACTCGCATATTCGGCCTCGATACGCTCTGGGCCGATGCGCTGTATTACCTGGAAGGCGATCACTGGGCATGGCGCAATGCCTGGCTGACATCGCAACTGCTACATAAATACGGACA
This sequence comes from Salinisphaera sp. T5B8, assembly GCF_040361255.1. Classification (NCBI taxonomy): domain Bacteria; kingdom Pseudomonadati; phylum Pseudomonadota; class Gammaproteobacteria; order Salinisphaerales; family Salinisphaeraceae; genus Salinisphaera; species Salinisphaera sp. T5B8. The sequence continues at coordinate 42,941 of NZ_APNG01000006.1, forward strand.
ACAGTTTTCGATTGCCTGGGGCGTGGGCCTGCTCGCGTTCACCGTCGGCTGCTTTTTCACCGCACGCACGCGGCACTTGCGCCGAGGTCTGGTGTGTCTGTGTACGGCGGTCACCGCCAGCCTGCTGCTGGTATCGCTGGGCAAGCACTGGCTGGCGCTGCCCTGCCCCTGGGATCTGCAACGCTACGGCGGCGATCTGACCGGCAGTGCCTACACGCTCTACCCGGGCGAAGTCAGCGGCTGTTTTCCGGCCGGCCATGCCGCTGGCGGCTATTGCCTGGTCGCACTGTATTTCTTTGCCCGTTACCAGGGTCTACGTCGGCCCAGCTTGTGGCTGTGGCCGGCCGCTATCATCGGCCCCGTCTATGGCCTGACCCAACAGCTGCGCGGGGCGCATTTCCTCTCCCACGACCTGGTGAGTCTGGCCCTGTGCTGGTTCGTCAGCTATGCGATCTTCGCCCTTGCTGCGTATCGGCAGTCGGCGCGAAACGCCGTGTCGGTAACGCTTCAATAGTATTCGTAGGCACCTACATCGGCGCCACCGACGCGGGCGCGCTCACCCTCACGCCGGACGGCGCGATCGGGCTCGGCTCGCGCCACCACGGCCGGGGACCGCGGCAGGCGCTGGGCGAAATCCGGCACATAGCGCGCGGATACGAAACGCGGATGACCGAACAACGAGTTGCGGTCGTTACCCGAGGCGCGCGAATAACCGCCCATACCGTCGTAATGCTTGCCGCGCCATTGCCACTGGCCGGCCCGGCGCCCGGCCTCGGTATAGAACAGGTTGTGATCGCTTTGCAGCGGGCTGGCGCTGGAGTCGACGTAGTAGTTGATGAATACCGCCTGGGCGTTGGCGTAGACGATATTATTCTCGAAGACATTGTCGCGGGCGTTGTACTGGATGACCACCTCGCCGCCCCAGCTCATGGCGGTATCGTTCTTGTAGAAAGTGTTGTATTCGATACGGCAGTCCGCGGTCGTGCCCACCTCGGGATCATAACCGCCGATCGACAGCCCCACGCGGTGGTTGTGGTAGATGAGGTTATTGCGCACCAGTACGTCGCGCGTGGCATGGCCGGCGTTTTCGCTGGCCAGCTCGATGCCGATATCGTTGGCGAATACGCGGTTGCGCTCAATCACGATATCGCGCCCGCCATCGACATAAATACCGCCGGCGGCCATTTCGCCGTCCGGATAGGCGCTGTTCGTACGCGAGCTGATGTTGTAGACGATGTTATCGGCAATCAGACCGTTGCGGGCGATATCGACCGCCGGGTCGGCGGCCATGCCTTCGTGGCCGATCACATCGATGCCGATATTGTTGTTGTCGTGCACCGTGTTGCCGACGATTTCGAAATCGGTCACGTTACCGTTGACCGAGATCGACTCGCTGCAACCGGTCTTGAGCTGGGTGACTTCGTTGCCCGCGATACGGATATGGCGCAGCGCCGCGTCCGAGCGCCGCCCATAGATGGCAATGCCCAGCGCGTTGCCCTCGCAGCCGGACTGGCGTGTTTCGATCGCGCTGATGTGATTGTCGATGAGTTCGATATGTTCGCCCGCCCCGGTCACCAACACCCCCATCGGCACGGATTCGTCGTCGGCATGAAACGCAGTGAGATGCAGCCCCTGAATACGGATATAACTGCGATCGGCAATGCTCACCAACCCCTGTTCGCCGTGGGTCACGCGTGAGCGGCTGCCGTCGATGACGGCGGTTTCGAATGGATAATTGCGCAGCGTAATCATGCCGTGGCGACGCGAACCGGAGCGCGGCATGTGCACGGTTTCGTGGTAGCGCCCGGCACGCAGATAGACCGTATCGCCCGCCCGGGCATGACGCAGGGCAACAGCGATACTGCGCCACGGCGAATGCCGGCTGCCGGTGTTGCCATCGTCGCCCTGCGGGGACACATAGTATTGCGCTGCATGGCTGGCCGCGGTGATGCCGACGCACAACACAACCGCGACCATGACCTGTATCACCAGTCGCAACGGGCTCGACACGGGTCGGCGATGACGAGGCTTGATCATGGCATGCAATCGCGTGGTGGCAGAAAACGACGCACGGCATAATCCCATGGCTGCGATATCTGGCGTCGTTACTATTGCTATCGACCGCGCGACGCCCTGCTTGACCCGGCACCGAGTGTGACCATGAAACGACTCCTGTTCACGATCGCCGTGGCGGTTGCCCTGATTGCGGGCGGCGAACAGCTGCTGCCCGACGCCCCGCGTGGGGCCACGGCCACGCCCGAGCGCGCGCAGACCCGCTCGGATGCAATCGCGCGTGCCTTTGCCCAGCACGCCCGCGACGTGCCGGTTACCGGCGAAGGCCGGGTCAAGACCGTGCTCGCCGACGACGAGCGTGGCAGTCGCCACCAGCGTTTCATCCTGGAACTGGCCAGTGGCCAGACGCTACTGATTGCCCACAATATCGATATCGCCCCGCGGATCGCGCACCTTGCCGCCGGTGATCGCGTACGCTTTCACGGCATTTACGAATACAACCCCCAGGGCGGCGTCGTGCACTGGACCCACCACGATCCGCAGGGCCGGCACGCTGGCGGCTGGCTGGAATACGACGGCCGGCGCTACGAATAAACGGCTACAACGCAACACCGGCCGTCGCGTAAGCGCGTCGACCGATCACGACAACAAGGATTTTTGCATGGCTGGCGCCGACAACCGGATGATCGAAACCGAACGCGGACGTTTTCATGTGCGTTTCGCGGGCCCACCCGACGGGCCGGCGATCGTCATGCTGCACGGCTGGCCGCAAAGCAGCTACTGCTGGCAGGGCGTGGCCGCGCATCTACCGACGCACTACCGTTTGATCATGCCGGACCTGCGCGGTCTGGGCGATTCCGAGCGCACGCTCGACGAGCGCGCCTACACCAAACAGGCACTGGCCGCGGATATGCTCGGCCTGCTGGACGTGCTCGATATTCAGCAATTCAATCTCGTCGGCCACGACTGGGGCGGCGCCGTGGCCCAGGAAATGGCACTGGCAGCCCCTACGCGGGTACGCCGACTCACGCTGCTCAATATCCATGTGCTCACCAACGCCCGCGGCAACGCCGAGGCCCAGGCCCGGCTGCGCAAGTCGGGTGGCCGCTCGTTCTGGTACCAGTTCTTCCAGACCGAGCCGCATCTTGCCGAAGCGATGATCCCCGGCAACGAGGCGGCCTGGCTCGGGCATTTCCTCAAGACCTGGACGCGCGGCCCATTCCCGGCCGATGCGTTTGCCGAATATGTGCGCTGCTATGCCATCGCCGATACCCCGGCCACGGGCGCAGCCTACTATCGCTGCTATAAACCCGATACCGCGCGCTGGGCCGAAATCGCCGGAACCCGCTTCGCCATGCCGGGGCTGTATATCTACGGTCGCCACGACCCGGTGATCATCGACGCCTTTACCCATCATCTGGACGACGTGTTCGACGATATCCGCCGGGAAACACTCGACGCGGCCCATTTCGTCCAGGAAGAGTGCCCACGCGAGGTGGCGGCGCTGATCGCCGACTTCGTGGACGACAACTAGCGTCACACACGCGGCCGAACCAGGCTCGGCATGGCCGATGCCGAACATCCTCACCGAACACCGGGTTCGGGTTCGGTTTCGGGCTCCGCGCTGCTACGGATAGGCGCCCCGTTGGCCCGGGCATAGACTCGATCTCCCCTTGGTTGGAGCGAGGTCATGTCCACACAAACCCACAACGAACCGAGCCTGGACGAACTGGCCGAGCGCTATGGCTTCAGCCGCGAGGCCGTCGGCGTGCTCAAGCGGGCCTTGGCGCAAGGCCATGGCAGCATGGCCAGTTTCAACCACCCCGAACTCGGTGGCGCAGGCCAATGGATGCGTGGCGGTCTGTTGATGATCGAAGACGCCTTCAACCACGAGCTCAAGGCCCGTATCGATGCGCTTTGCCATGCCCTGGGCGAGCATCGCGACGTCCGTGCTCCCGCCGGCGCATTCGCCAGCCAACACCAGTTTCAGTCCAGTCATGACACGGGCGGCGACGATTTCGCCTACGCGTCGTGGGCCGACAGCGCAGACTGGTGGCCGACTGAGCTGGGCTCACCGAATGCCACCGGCCAACAGAACGACCTGCACTATGCCTATTTCGCCGGCCCCCGGCGTCTGGCTCTGCGCAAGGGCAATCAGCTGACCATCCACGATACCGGCGAGCACCGTATCACCGGTATCTCGCAACAACAGGGCAACGATCTGGCGAGCCTGCGTTTTACCAGCCAGCATGGCCCGGTGGCGCTTGCCAGCCTGCCGGTGGTTGAACGCAGCGCCCCCGCCAGCGATCAACCGGGCGGGCAAAGCGCGCCCTGCGCGCGCGAAAGCGCCGACGCAGCCCCCCGCGACAGCCAGGTGTTCGACGCGATCGAACGTCTGGGCGATCTCAAGGCCAAGGGCCTGCTCAGCGACGAAGAATTCGCTGCCAAGAAGCAGGAGTTGCTCGCGCGTCTGTAAAACAGCGGGTGATCGCTTAAGCACACGCCTTAACGCGAACCCGTTTCGCTGGCTGCGGCACGTACGTCGTCGAAATCGTTGTTCAGCTGGGTGCGTACGAGTGCGGCAACCAGCCGTGTGAAATCGGCCTGCGACACATGCTGTGCCAGCGTGCCTGCATCGTCGCCCAGCTCAAGCGCGCTCGCTGCCTTCAATGTCGCCTTGTCGGCGAACGGGTAGAACTCGGGCCAGGCAGCCTGGGCCTCGCGCAGAAAGATCGCTGCACCCACCTTGCCGATCCCCTTGAATACCCTGAGCTTTTTCAACGCGCGGTCGGTGTCGCCGTCAGCTGCCGCGCGCAGCCGGCGTAGATCGCCGCGATAGTCGTGCAACAGCGTGTCGTTGAAGTCCTGCAACTGGGTCGCGGTCTTTTCGTCCACGCGTGCATAGCCGGCGCCGTTGAGTACCGCCACACGCTGCGACCAGCGGCTTTTGGCCAGCTTGTCGGCTGTCGTCCAGCCGGCCCGGGCCATGGCCTGGGCCGCACGCATGGCGATATCGGCCTGTACCGGCGCGCTGGTGAGCATGGCCAGACACAAAAGCCGGAACAACGGCGAGGGCGTATTGCGTGTGATGTTCACGCCCAGCTCGTCGGCAAAAGTTTGCCCGTGACGTTCGAGCAGGGCGGCGACGGTCGACGAACAATCCACGGCCATACAGGCGTTCTGCCACAGTAAATCAAGAAAACGTATTGTCGCAGATCGGCCAACCGCAGCGTGCATCGGCAGCTACGGCCGACCAATGACAAGGGCTTACGCAGGCGCAAGCCCTTGTCGTGAGGCTAGCGTGCGTTATGCGTCGACACGCTGGAAGACCAGATCGGTGAGCTGGATCGTGCCGGCCTGCGACCGGTTGAACTCGATTTCCAGCGCCTTGAGATGCCGGAAGTCGATGCCTTCGAACGCGGTCAGCGGGATATCCACGGCGTTGAGCGTGGTCTTTTGCGAACCGCGGTTGGTGTCGTCGTAGAAATCGCCACCCGGCGGGCAGAACAGCGCATCGCTATAGTCACTGGCGGTCACGCTTGCGCGGTTGCCGTCCATGTCCTCGAGCACGATATCGAAGTCCTGGCCGCCTTCGTTATCTGCATCGCCGTGCGAAATACCGACGCGCATGGACACCACCTGATAGGCGGTGACATCGGTATCCAGCAGCTGGGTGCGATAGAAGGCCGGGATATCCCACGACATATAGAGCATTTCGGCGATGTTGAACGTCGGTACTGCCACGGCACAGCCTTCGCCGGGCCGGCCATTGGTCTGACAGGTGCCGAAGGTCGACATGTTGTAGAAGTAGTTCGAACCACCCAGGTTGTTGATGGTCAGACTCGCCGGGTCGAGCGTGTCGTCGATGATCAGCCGGTCCGTGGCCGGCGCCATGACGCTGAGCAGGTAGCGATCGTCGCAGGATTGTTCACCGTTCGGGCAAATGCTCGAAGGCACCGGCGCCTGGCCTGACCAGAGCGGGCCGAATGCCTGCTCATGACCGATGAAGTAGCGAAAGAACGAGGCGATGAAGAACAACCCGTGGGCCTGCTGTAGCGCCGGGGTGTCGCGACCATTGCCTTCGGCGTTCTCGCCGCACCAGGGGTCGTCGCCTTCGGGATCGATATAGGTCCAGTCGTCGGGCCGTGTATCGCTCGCCCACACCGTATTGAAGTAGTTGTGGTTCGCGCCCATCGGGATCAGCTGGAACTTCGGATAGGGATCGCTGGCCAGGGCATAGCGACTGGTGTCGTAGGCGAAATTGCCCATCATGTCTTCCACGTCGCCATCGCAATAGCCGGCCACCGATGCCAGGGTGACGTTGTTCACGCCCTGGGTGTTGTAATCGGTAGGCGCCAGCGAATAGACGGCCGTGATGTTGTGCGGATTGAGCTGTTCGCGGTTGTAGCGCACGGTCATGTTCACGCCTTCGCCGCCACGCGAATGCCCCATGATGCCGATCTCGCTCATGTCGAGCTTGCCCATCAGCTGCGACAACCCCTGCCCGCCGACCTGGTTGATATCCCGAAACGCATCGAGATGACGCACCACCAACTGGGCGCGGGCCAAGCTGCCGGTATCGCCGTTGCTGGGGCCCGAGTCGTTATCGTTGATATCGTTGGCGTCGACCGAGATCACCGCATAACCGTGCGATGCCAGATTGCGCGAAATATATTCATAGCCACGAAAGCTGGGAATGGGATTTTCGCAGTCGTCGTCATCGATACCACGTCCGTCGTAACAGGTGCCGTGGCGCCCGTGCAGGAACAGCAGCACCGGAAATGGCCCCTCGGCATCCTGCGGGTACTGGATATAGCCATGGATATCGGAACCGTAGGAGTCGCCGTTCTTCCAGTCCATGACCGTCATACGGCCGAAGTTGTATTCGTTTTCGGCCACGGTGTATGGCCCCTCGTCCGCGGGATCGGCCGCGACTTGCGTGGGCACGGCATCGGGCATGGTACGTTCGGCGGCGGGCGCGTCGCCCACGCTGTCGTCGTCCGAGGAATCGTTGCAACCGGTCAAACCGAACAGCACAACGAGCAAGAGCAAGCCGAACCAACGGCCGGCCGCATGCGGCCAGATGTTTTTCATGTTTGGGTCCCCAAAAAGGTACAAAAAGTTGGGCCTGCACCCGCGCGATGCGCTGCGTGAAACGGTTTTTCACGCCCCCGAGCGCAACGAGGGACAGGCGCTGGGGATACAGCAATTGGCTTGCCATTCATTACTGCTTTTTTCGCAAAAGTCTTTTACGCTCAGCCACATCGGGCAAACGACCACGCCGTGGTTTCATGCCAGCCCGCCGATGCCGCGATAATGGCCATCCCGCCTACCCGATCCGCCAACACGCAGACGCCGTGCCCCACATCGATATGGACACACCCCACTGGTTCCTGACCGGCGCCGGCCATATCGGCACGCTCGCCGCCTGGTATCTCCAGCGCGCCGGCCACGGCGTGACCGTGCTCAAGCCAAACGCAGCACCGGTGCGCGAGGCCCGCATCGCGTTCGCAGGCGATGGTCGCGAACAGCGCATGAGGCTGCCGGTGCAGACACCCTCGGCCGACGGCCCACCCATCAGCCATCTGATCGTGGCCTGCAAGACGCCCTATACCGCCGCCGCGCTGGCCAATATGGTCCTTGCGCCGAGGGCGACGGTCGTACGGCTGCAAAACGGCATGGGCAGCCTCGACGGACACTTGCCCGCCGACGCACGGCTTATCGAAGCGGTGACCACCAACGCCGTGACGGGCGATGCAGGCGTTCATCGGGTGGTGGCCGAAAACCAAAGCTGGATGGGCGATGGCGGCGCCGCGCCGGCCTGGTTCGAAAGCCTGGCCCGCTGCTGGCCGGGCCTGCACTGGGCGCACGATATTCGCCGTCCCCAGTGGCGCAAGCTCGTTGCCAATGCGGCGATCAACCCGCTGACCGCGCTTTACGATGTGCCCAACGGCCGACTCGTGGACGAGCCGGAACTTTATACAGCAATGGGCGCGATCGTGGCCGAGGCCGATGCCCTGCTAAAACGCCTGGACCCGGGCTGGCCAGGCGATTCGCTGGGCGCGGTCGCTGCCCTGGCGCGTGCAAGCGCCGACAACTGCTCCTCCATGCGCGCCGATATGCAGCGCGGCGCACGCACTGAAATCGATGCCATCAACGGCTGGCTGCTCGAACAGGGCGCGCAACTCGGAATGGACATGCCGGTCAACCAGGCACTCGTCGAACGCGTTCACGCAGCCACGCCGGCGACCGCGCCGGGATAAAGACTTGGCGCGGGCGGCCGATACTGGATAACCGGGATCGCGTTGAACGCATATGGACAAATCGATCGAAAACCAGCTGCGCCTGTGCCCGACGCTGCCGACGATTTCCAGCGTCGCCCTGCGCATCATCGAGATCGGCCGCCACCCGGATATCGACCTGCAAGAGGTCGCGAGCCTGTTGTCCAACGACCCGGCGCTGGCATCCAAGACCCTGCGCATGGCCAACTCGCCGCTTTATACGCGCGGCCGACAGGCACGCAATCTGCATCAGGCGGTCACGGTGCTTGGGCTCAACGCTACGGTGAGCGCGGCCTTGAGCTTTTCGTTGAGCGCCTGGCTGCGCGACGCACGCACGCCGGGCATCGATCTGGATCGTTACTGGCGGCGGGCATTGTTGTCGGCACTGGCCGCACGATTGCTTGGCGAGCACCAACATGTGCAGGGCCCCGAGGAGTTGTTCCTGGCCGGACTGCTACAGGATCTGGGCATGATCGCGCTGGATGCGGCCATGCCGGAAACCTACGGCCAGCTCAAGCATATCGCACACAACCACGACACCCTGGCCGCCTACGAACGCGAGCTGGTGGGCACCGATCATTGCGAAGCAGGCGCGTGGCTGATGCGCGAATGGGGCCTGCCGGATTATCTGGTGCTGGCCACCCACGCCAGTGACGACCTAGCACAGGCGGATATCCCGGACGATCTGGAACGCTTCGCGGGTTGTGTCGCGGTATCCGGCCGGATCGCCGAAATCTATCTCGCCGAAGACACCCAGACCGCGACCGCCGCGGCCGCGCAAAGCGCGCGTACCTGCTTGAACATGGGCCCCGACGACCTTGGCGCGGTGCTTGGCCGCATGGCCGAAGCCCTGCCCGAGGTCGAATCCCTATTCGACATGACCGTGCTCACCGCGCCGCAGGCCATGGGGCTGACCGACCAGGCCCACGAACTGCTGGCCACCCGCAACCTGCAACTGCTGCACAGTGCTACGGAATTACAACAACGCGAGCAGGAGTTCAGGCAACAGGCCAACCGCCTGGAATACATCGCCCGCCAAGACGCGCTCACCGGTATTTCCAACCGGCGTCATTTCGACGAAGCCTTCAAGGACCATTTCGAGCGCGCCCGGGTCGAGGCCTATCCGTTGAGCCTGGCCTATCTCGATCTCGACCATTTCAAGGCCATCAACGACCGCCATGGCCATCCCTGCGGCGACAACATCCTGTCCGCGATCGCCAAGAGTATTCACGACCAGCTGCGCCAGGACGATCTGTTCGCGCGCTATGGCGGCGAGGAATTCGTGCTCTTGCTACCGGGTATCGACAAGGCGAGCGCACACAAGATTCTGTTGCGTATCTGCAAGGGCGTTGCCCGACTGCAGCATCGGCTCGATGACGGCGAAGTACTCACGGTCACACTGTCGGCCGGAATCGCCACCTTCCCGGGCAACGACATCGACACACCCGATCAACTCATGCGCGCTGCCGATCAATCGCTCTACAAGGCCAAGCAGAACGGGCGCAATCGCGTGGTCTGTGCCGATAGCGCGGCTGAAAGCGATGCTTCGCACACGCAGGGTCTGCACGGCCGGCCGGCATCGCCGACGCGCTGAGGCCCCGGCCAACCGCGCCCCGGCCGCGCCGCCCTGGCGCGATAGCCGTTAGCTGCCAATCACCGAACGCGCGTGCTTGCGCTCGGCGGTACTGGCGCCGACAACCAGGCTGCCCAGCACGCAGATCGCGGTATTCAACAACAAACCCCATAGACCGCTGAACACGCCCAGCGGGCGCAGGCCGGAAAAGGTCATCGTCGAGGCCAGCAAGGTACCGGCAAGCATGCCGATGAACACCGCACGGGTGTTCAGCCGGGTCCAGTACAGGCCCAGCATCAGCGCCGGCGCGGCCTGAATGAGCAACTCGAACTTGAGCACGAAGATCTGATAGAGCGTGGACGGCGGATACCAGGCCACGATCACCAGCACGATGACCGCGACCAGACCCACAAGTTTGCCGATGAGAATCTTGCGGTGCTCGTCGGCGTGCGGGTCGATATAGCGCCCGTACAGATCGTTGGACACGATCGAGGAAAACGTCAGCAGCACCGAATCCGCCGTGGACACGATCGCCGCGATCACACCGCCGAACAGCAGGATCATCGCCCAGTAGAACAGCGGATGCTCGAGTGCCAGCGCATTGGCGATACGCCCGACCAGCTGCTCGGATTCGGCCGTGCTCAAGCCCGGAAAAGCGGCGATGCCGATAATGCCGACCAGAAACACCACGCCCGCGGTGATGAACGGCATATAGGCCATACGGATGAACGAGCGCTTGAGCGTGGCCTCGCTACGCGCCGAAAAGATGCGTTGCACGGCATGCGGATACACCGCCGCGCCAATGCCCACGATCGCCAGCAGGCTGAACCAGTTGGCAATGCCGCCGGCATCCGGTGCACCGAGTTTTTCCGGGGTCTGATCACGCATGACCTCGGCCGCGGCCGAGGGGCCGCCGAAATAGATCAACGAGCCGATCAGCAGCATGAACACACCGAACAACAGCGCAATACCCTGGATGGTGTCGGTATAGGCCACCGACCGCATGCCACCCAGCCAGCTGTAGGCGACCATGATCACGATAAAGAACACCACACCGACTTGATACGGAATGGTGCCGCCAGTCAGCCCGGACACGCCCTGGCCGATGGCCACGAACTGTTCGAGCAGGTAGTTGCCCAGCGCATAGAGCATGAGCGTGGCGGCCAGAATGGTCACCGCTTTCGACTTGAAGCGGATATCGATCCAGTCCACCGGCGTGAGTAGCGAAAACCGCCGCCCCAGGGCATACAGACGGGGGGCGAAAAACAGATACACCGCGATGATCATGATGAAAAACGGCACCGACACCAGATACTGATAGCCGATGCGATAGGCGGTCGGCGGATACCCCACCACTGTATTGCCCGAATACTGGGTGGCGAAAAAGGTGAAGAACAACACCATCACGCCCAGTCCGCGCCCGCCCAGATAATATTCGTCCAGGCTTTCGTGAATGCCGCGGTTGCGCAGATAGGTGATCAGGCCCACCGCCAGCATGAGCGCGCCATAGGCCAGCAGCACCACGATGCCGGAAATACCGCCGAATGCGAGATCCATGGTTTAGACCTCGCTGTCGTTGTCGTCGTCGCTGCCCATGTCCCACTGGCAGCACACCACCCAGGTCACGAACACCGACAGCGCCAGCGACGCGCCGAGAATGATCCATGCCCAGTAGGGCACGCCCCAGATCAGTGGTTCGAAAGAACCGGCCGGAAAATACCAGGGGTTGATCGCGGCAAACACGACGACGAACACGATCCACACGAGCGGGCTTTTCACCGGCTCCTTGCGCTTGCGTTGCATTTTGTTTCTCCTGCTTCGCGGCGACAGCCCAGCGCTGTCCGGGCGCACGGCTTGACCTGTCGAAGCGGTCGCGCTGTCATGCTTATGCCATGGCCCGCGCCGCAGCATGACCGGCCGGCGCCTACGGCGACAATCAAGCAATACGAAAGGGTGACTTCGTGATCCACGAAACCTCGGCCCATGGCGGGGCGCGATGAAGCGTATCGATCTGGTCAGCCTGCGGCTGTTCGTCTCGATCGCTGACGCCCGCAGCCTGACCGGCGCGGCCGAGCGCGAGCATATGGCCCTGGCCGCGGTGAGCAAGCGCGTGCGCGATCTGGAAGCCCGGCTGGATACGGCCCTGCTCTATCGGCGCCCGCGCGGGGTCGAGCTCACCCCGGCTGGCGATGCCCTGCTGCACCACGCCCGTACCGTGCTGGCCGATATGGACAGCCTGCATGCCGAGCTCAGCGAATACAGCCGCGGCGTACGCGGGCATGTGCGTATCCATGCCAATACCTCGGCGATTATCGAATTCCTGCCGGAGGACCTGGCCTCGTTCACCCACCGCCACCCGGAAATAAAGATCGATCTGCAGGAACGCGTGAGCAGCGAAGTCGTACATGCGGTGCGCGAAGGGCTGAGCGATATCGGGCTGTTCGCCAACACCACCGCCATCGATGGCCTGCAGGTCTTCGACTACCGCGAAGACCGTTTGGTGCTGGTGGTGCCCGACGGCCATGCACTGGCCCACGGCGTGCGCGTTACGCTGGCCGATGCCCTGGCCTACGACTTCATCGGGCTGCAGCACGATGCCTCGCTGCACGGGCTGATCGCGCGGGCCGCCCGCGCGAGCGGCGTGGCGCTGCGCATGCGTATTCAGGTGCGCAGTTTCGAAGGCATCTGCCGCATGATCGCCCGCGGCATGGGCGTGGGCATTCTGCCGGTCAATGCCGTGACCCACCTGCGCGGCCTGCCCTTACGCGTGGTGGAGCTCGACGATCGCTGGGCCCGGCGCGGCCTCTATCTGGGCGTACGTGACTACGACACGCTCTCGGTGACCGCCCGCCAGATGGTCGACCACCTGATTCGCAAACACGGCTGAGTACCGCCACTTTGAAACGGGCCTACGTCATACACGAAACCTCGATGCACAATCGATTGATTGTCGCGCCAGCCAGCGCTGACTAGCCTCGATGGCATTGCCCGACGACCGTGCAACGAGAACACAGCCATGAAACATGCCCAATCGCCTGCCGACACCCCGCCCATGGCCCTGGAAGGCCTGAAGGTACTCGAACTCGGCCAACTGATCGCCGGGCCTTTCGCAACCAAGCTACTGGGCGAATTCGGCGCCGACGTGATCAAGATCGAGCCGCCCGGCACGGGCGATCCGCTGCGCCGCTGGCGGGTGATGCGCGGCGATACCTCGCTGTGGTGGCATGTCCAGACCCGTAACAAGCGCTCGCTATCGCTGGATCTGAAATCCGAGGACGGTCAGGACATCGTCAAGCGTCTGGTCGCCGAGGCGGATATCGTGGTCGAGAACTTCAGCCCCGGCCGGCTGGAGAAATGGGGTCTGGGCTGGGAAACGCTGTCGGCGATCAACCCGGCACTGATCATGGTGCGTATCTCCGGCTATGGCCAGACCGGGCCCTATCGCGATCTGCCCGGCTTCGGCGTGATCGGCGAGGCGATGGGCGGACTGCGCTATCTGTCCGGGCATCCGGGCGAATCCTCCGTACGGGTGGGCGTTTCCATCGGCGATTCGCTGTCTGCCCTGTACGGGGTGATCGGTGCCCTGCTGGCCCTGCAGGAACGCCATCGCTCCGGTCAGGGCCAGTACATCGATGTCGCGCTCTACGAATCGGTTTTCGCGATGATGGAATCGCTGATCCCTGAATACGACGGCGCCGGCGTGATCCGCGAACCCAGTGGCAGTGCCCTGCCCGGCATCACGCCCTCCAACGCCTATCGCTGTGCAGACGGCCGCGAAGTGCTCATCGCCGGCAATGGCGATTCCATCTTCAAACGGCTCATGCAGGCGATCGGGCGTGACGATCTCGCTGCCGATCCCGATCTGGAACACAACGATGGTCGCAGCCGCCAGGCCGCGCGTATCGACGGCGCGATCAATGCCTGGACCGGCGAGCGCGACCGCGAAGCCGTACTGGAAACGCTGGAGGCCGCGCGCGTACCGTGCGGGCGGCCCTACAACGCTAAGGACATCGTCGAAGACCCGCATTACGCCGCCCGGCGCATGCTCGAAACCATCACCATCGACGACGGCTATGAACTCAAGGTGCCGGGGGTGCTGCCACGGCTGTCGCGCACGCCCGGGCGTGTCGGCGGTGGCGGGCCACGGCTGGGCGCGCATACCCAGGATGTGCTCGACGAGCTGGGCATCGACCGCGACACCCAGGCCAGACTGCGGGCCGCGGGCGTACTCTATGACGATAATCAGACCGGGGCAGACACATGAGCGCACGGGTTTTTATCAACGAGGTCGCCCCGCGCGACGGTTTTCAGATCGAGCGGGATTTCATACCCACGGCCGACAAGATCGCGCTCATTGATGCCCTCTCGCCGCTGGGCTTCGCCAAAATCGAGGCGAGCTCGTTCACCTCGCCGAAGGCGATTCCCAATCTCGCTGACGCGGCCGATGTATTCCACGGTATTCGCCGCCAGCCCGGCGTGGATTACGTCGCCCTCATTCCCAACGAAAAAGGTGTGGAACGCGCCCTGGCCTGTGGCGTCGACGAGCTCAATTTCGTGATGTCGGCCAGCGACAGTCATGGCCGTGCCAATCTGCGCATGACCGCGGACCAGTCGTTGGCCCGTTTCGAAGCCATGGTCGCGCTCGCCGACGGCCACGACGTGTTCCTCAACGCGTCGATATCCACCGCCTTCGGCTGCCCGTTCGAAGGCGTCGTCCGCGCCGAGCGCGTGCTCGAAATCGTCGCCCGCCTGGGGGCCCGCGGTCTTCAGGGCGTGACCCTGTGCGATACCACCGGCATGGCCAATCCGCGCCAGGTCGCCGACCTGTGTGCCGACGTGCTCAAACGCCACCCCGACATGGCGCTCACCCTGCACCTGCACAACACCCGCGGCATGGGCCTGGCCAATGCCCTGGCCGGTTACCAGGCGGGCGTGATGCGTTTTGATGCGGCGCTGGGCGGTCTCGGCGGCTGCCCCTTCGCGCCCGGAGCGAGCGGCAATGTCTGCAGCGAAGATCTGGTGCATATGTTCGAACAGATGGGCGTTCATACCGGTGTCGATCTCGATCGCCTGCTTGGCGTCGCCGAAGGCCTGCCGGCGATTGTCGGTCACGACGTGCCCGGCCAGGTGGTCAAGGCCGGCACCGCCCAGCGTCGTTATCCGCTGCCCGCCTCCCTGCGCTGACCACCACGCCCGGCGGCCATTGCGCGTTATGCTCGCCGCTGGCCTCGTAATGGAGAAGCTGTCTTGGATATGCAACTGGCAAACCGGCGCGCGGTGATCACCGGCGCCAGCCGCGGTATCGGCCTGGCGATCGCCACGGCACTGGCACGCGAAGGCGTGGATATCTCGATCTGTGCACGCAGCGCCCGGGCCCTGGAAAACGCGCGTGCCGCGCTGACCGAACATGGCGTACGCGTGCACACGGCCGTCTGCGATGTCGGCGACCCGGCCGCGATCGAAGGCTATATCCAGGACGCAGCCGCAGCACTCGGCGGTATCGATATCCTCATCAACAACGCCTCCGGCTTTGGCGCGGGCGATAGCGAAGCCGGCTGGGCGGCGGCCATCGATATCGATTTGCTGGGTACGGTACGTGCCACCCGCGCCGCACGGCCCTGGCTGGAGGCGAGTGAACAACCCAGCGTGATTCATATCGCCTCGATCGCCGGTCAGGCGGCCTCCGCACGTACCGCGGCCTATGGCGCGATCAAGGCTGCCTTGATCCAGTACACCCAGTCTCAGGCCTCGGAAATGGCCGCCGCGGAGATTCGCGTGAATGCAATCGCCCCCGGCTCCATCGATTTCCCCGGCGGGCTGTGGGACAAGCGCCGCCGTGACAACCCCGACCTGTACGAAGGTACGCGGGCGACCATCGCCTTCGGGCGTTTCGGCAAGCCCGAGGAAATCGCCGATACGGCGGTCTTTCTTGCCAGCCCCCGCGCGTCATGGATCACCGGCCAGACAATCACCGTGGATGGCGGTCAGCTTTTGCGCTAGCAATGATCAAGCGGCGCCACGCTGGCCGGTGTCAGCGGTTTATCGACCCGACGATTAGCCGGGCATGAACGTCGATGATTTTTTCGGGTTGATCAAGGCGCATATGCGAACGCATACGCGCGGCGACAAGCGCGCGCGACGCCATTGAAAACGGCTGACGATCTTCGCTGTTTTTCCATCGGATCGATAACGCGCCAGCCGGCGTTTGCCGTGCCCGCCGATCGCCGCGAACCTGAGTCGCGGTGTCGCACATCGCAACACGCAAAGACAAAAGAACATTGCAATTTCGGCAGCTAATCATTCCCAGACCGCAAACCGCCCCGACTGGAAAATAAAAAGCGACATATCTTCAAAAAGATAGCCAAAGCAGCCGCGAAAGCCGCCACTCGCATATTGCGCACATCGATTCGCATTCTGCATTAAAGCGGATGTGCTGTCGGCCGTATTACTTCCCGTAAGCAGTGTTCACGGGGGCCGCGCCCCGTCATATAAAAAACACAACGAAGCAGGGGTCCATATGCGCCACAACGCGCCGGTAACATCAAACGAGTACGTGATTGGCGAGCAGCAATATCTGATCTCGCAAACGGATCTGGATAGCCATATCGTGTTTGCCAATCCTGCCTTTATCGAGGCCAGCGGGTTCGAATGGGACGAACTCGTCGGCGAACCGCATAACCTCATTCGGCACCCCGACATGCCGCCCGAGGCTTTCGCGAATTTCTGGGAGACCATCCGCGCCGGCAAGACCTGGACCGGCATCGTCAAGAACCGCCGCAAGAACGGCGACTTCTACTGGGTGCACGCCACCGTCATGCCCATCATCCAGCAGGGCCGGGCGGTCGGTTATGCGTCGGTGCGTCGCGGTGCCACACAGGCCGAAAAAGACCAGGCCACGCGTGTCTATACTCGCCTACGGGCCGGCGAAAAGCCGCGTGCCCATCTGGTGAACGGCGTCATTCACGAACATGCGCTCAAGGCCCGCCTGGCACGCTGGCGCCATGTCTCTTTCACGTTCCGCCTGGGGCTGATGACCTTGCTGGCCGTGGCCGGTATCGCAAGCATGGCCGCGCTTTGTGCCCAGGAACTACAGACCATGCATACGCTCATCCAGCAACTGGGCGCCCAAAGCGAGGCGGCCCTGACCGCAGCCGGCGCGCCCATACCGGACACCATCACCGAGCTGGAAAACCGTACCGAGACGATGTTCGGGCGCATGATGCAGACCACGCTCGCAGTGGCTGTTGTGTTTGGCGTGCTGCTGCTGGGCTGGGGGATCGTGCTCGGCCGCCGCATCGTACGTCCGCTCAACGACGCATTGGCCCTCAGTCGCCAGATCGCCGCAGGCAATCTCACCGCCGAAATCGATACCAGCCGACAAGACGAAGTCGGCCGCCTGATGACCTCGCTCAACGTCATGCGCTGTAGCCTGATCAAGATCGTACAGGACGTTAAGAACGGCATCGGAATCGTGGCACCGGCGACGGCGGAAATCGCGGCCGGCAACTCGGATCTGTCCAACCGTACCGAGCAACAGGCCGCCGCGCTCGAACAGACGGCCAGCAGCATGGAACAGATCACCGCCAATGTCAGCCAGAGCGCACAAAGCGCGCAATCGGCCACGGACCTGGCGCGCCAGGCGGCCAACAGCGCACAGCGTGGCGGCGAGGAAATCGACGACGTGGTCGAAACCATGACCCGGATCACCGATTCGTCGACCCAGATCAACGCCATCGTCGGCATGATCGACGATATCGCCTTCCAGACCAATCTGCTCGCGCTCAACGCGGCCGTGGAAGCCGCGCGGGCCGGCGAACATGGCCGCGGCTTTGCCGTGGTCGCCGACGAAGTCCGCACGCTCTCCAGCCGTACGGCCAAGTCCGCCGGCGAGATCAAGAACCTCATCGAGGCCTCGAACGAACGCGTCCATGCCGGCAGTGCCCAGGTCGGACGGACCCGTGAAACCATGCAGGGCATCGTGGATTCGATTCGCGAAGTCAGCACGATGATGGAACAGGTCGCACTGTCCGCCGAAGAACAGCGTACCGGTATCGAGGAAATCGGCGTGGCGGTGTCGCGCATGGATGAAATGACCCAGCAGAACGCGGCCCTGGTCGAAGAGTCGGCGGCCTCTGCGCAATCGGTGAGCACCCAGGCCAACCAACTCGGTCGCAGTGTCGATATCTTCCGTATCGACGAGGGCCCGATGGCGGCCAGCCCGGCCGGCGAGACGCGCACACGCTTCACGTCATCCATGTCTGGGCATCGGGCGCACGCGCCCGAGCCGGCCACGCCGGCCATGGCCTGAGTCGCCGACTCGATTCCATCGCTCGACAGGCGCGGCCGTGCCCGGCCGCGCCCTTGCCAGCGTACCTGACAAGCTATCGACGAAACGTCAAACTGGGCGGCTGACCTGCGCGCTCGTGGCCGCCAAACGGCTGCCCAAAGGGCGCTCATTGCGAGTCGTCGATGCTGTTGAGCCGTTCGTTTGCCCTGTCCCGCCTGCTGCCCATCGGGCTGCTGCTGGTTGCCATGGCCTGTATCCAGGCAGGCGCGTCGCTCGCCACCGTGCTCTTCCCCGCGGTGGGGCCGGCTACCGCGACCTCCTTGCGCCTGTCGATGGCCGCCGTACTGCTCTGGCTACTGTTTCGGCCCTGGCGTTGGCGCGTCGCCCGCCGCGACTGGCCCAATCTCGCCATCTATGGCGTCGCACTCGGCACGATGAACTTCCTGCTCTATCAGGCCATCGACCATATCCCGCTGGGCATCGCGGTCGCCCTGGAATTCACCGGCCCGCTAGGCGTGGCGCTGTGGTCGTCGAAAAGCCGGCTCGATCTGCTCTGGGTGGGTATCGCGATGAGCGGCCTGGCGGTGTTGCTGGGCCTGGATCACGACAACGCACGCGGCGGGCTCGACCTCTACGGCGTGCTATGTGCGCTGGGCGCGGGCGGCTGCTGGGCCGCCTATATCCTGTTCGGCCAGAAGGCCGGCGCGGTCAACGGCATTCAGAGCGCGGTCTGGGGTATTACCATCGCGGCCGTGGTGATCGCACCGATCGGTTTCGCCGATATCGCCGTCGATGCCTTCGATGAGCGCCTGCTGCTCATCGCGCTTGGTGTGGCGATTCTATCCACCGCGCTGCCCTACACGCTCGAGATGGTGGCTCTGCCGCGCCTGCCGACCCAGACCTTCGGCACGCTCATGAGCCTGGAGCCCGCGTTTGGCGCACTGTCCGGCCTGCTGTTCCTCGGCCAGGCGCTCGGGCTGCTGCAATGGCTGGCGATCGGCGCCGTCGTTGTCGCGTCGGTGGGCACCACCCTGACCGGGCGCAGCGCCCAGGCGATCGACTCGCCCTATCCCGACTGAACAGCCTGTTGCCTCACCAGTAGCGATTGATATTCACCGCGGCGCGATAGGCATCGAAATTGCTGCTCAGGTCGAACCGCATATCCAGATCGCGCGTGATCGGCAACGCCGCCCGCGTCCCCAGTGTCGTATGTGTTTCGTCGGCGATCGGGTCATAGCCGTAGTGAAGCCGCGCCGCGGCTTTGACCCGGGTGCCCCGCCACACGAGCCCGGCCTCCGGCCCCGTGACCCACGCCGTATCGTTCGCGCGAGCACTACTGCTCAGCAGGGCATAGCCAACGCTGTGCCCACCGACAGCCCAGGCGCGCCCGATACCACCGGCGACATGCGGCCCCAATCGATCACCCGCCAGCGGGTCGCGATCGATACTCGCCTGGAGTTGCCACGAGAGGCTGCTTTCGCCCGCGATATCGGCCGTATTGATACGCAGCTGGCGCAGCCTTACGAAATCGAGCCGGTCGAGGCGCAGATCATCGCCATTGCGCAGGCTCATCTGCATATCGCCCGCCACCAGCGCCTTCACACTGGGCGACAGGCTCGACAGATCATCGCGATAGTACGGCGCCCAATGCAAAGTCGGGTGAGCCGCGGTATCGCTGATGGCCACGCCGACGCCGGTACGCAGTGGGCGATGGGCGCGCGTCGGCGCCGCTACGGTGGGCGGCGCGGGCACGTCGCGCTCACGCACCGGTAGGCGCAAGCGATACGCCAGCGCCCGCCGCTTGGCCTGTTCCAGGCCGGTCGGCGATTCATCCTTCGCTGGCGCTTCGCGGTATTCGTAATAAGCTAGCAGCGTATCCACCATGGCCTGCTGGCGCGCCTCGGGCCACCCGCCGAAGGCATCGGCAAGCGCTGTATCCGGGGCGACGATCACGGCGTTGACCGCCTGGGCTTCGTCTTCGTCGAGTGCGGCGAACTGCGCATAAAGGCGTCGCTGACTGGACGGGATATAGTCGATCTTGTCGACGAGCCTGCGCCCGTCGAGTCGGGTATCGGCGAGCGTATAGAACAGCTCGATCGGCACGTACCAAAGCCGTGCTTCAGGCGTGAAATCGTGACCGGTCGCCAGTGTCAGCAGCTCGGCCATACGGTAGGTGCAGTTCTTGGTCAGAAAGAAATAACGAAATTTCTTCGCCGCGATCTCGTACATATGGGCAGCGACCATATAACGCTGCTCCGCTGTGAGATCGAGGCGATACCGCCAGATATCCCGAAATTCGGTGTGCGAGTAGACCTGGTCTTCGGCGTAGTAGAGCTTGTCGGAAAAACCGGCTTCGTAGCCGCCGCCAAACCCGCGAATCATGTAGGCGAGCATGTTTTCCTGTTCGGGCACCAGTGCGCCGAAACTGAAGCTCTTGTCCAGCAATGCATTGCGATCGGCCGTATCACCATGATCGAACGTCATCAGGCTATGGCCGAACGACGACGCCGGATTGCCCAGATAGCCGCTGACCATGAGCACGCTCACCGAGGTGAAATCCGTCAGCTGCGCCCACCGCTCGAAACGCGGGCACACCGCATCACCGCCCGGCGCCGGGGGCAATGCCAGCTGCGACTGTAACCAGTGATAGCGCGCCGGAAAGCGACAGCGCGGCCGCGCGTCGATCGCCGCGGATGTGTCGAACCAACCCGCCACCGTTGCCCTGAGCTCGGCGCGCGCATCGTGGGCGCCGTCCGGCGAAAGAAAGAACGCCGGTGACTGGATCTCGCTTTCTTCACGCCCCGGCGGGATATGAAGCAAGCGTCGCCAAGTGGGCCGGCGATCGAGATTGGCGGCCAGCGCGGCGTCTATCGCCCGCTCGCGCTCCCCGCCAGGCGCTTGCGGTTGGGCGTGCAACGCAGTCGAAAAAACCAGCGAAAGAATCAGGCCGAGCAACGGCCAAGGCGATGAAAAACACGACATAGACATAAAAACGCCCGGCGCGAGCCGGGCGATTCGGGCGGGGGTTCGACCGGTTGCGAGCGTTAGCCGACGACGGCGCAGCTCTGGCCGGCAGGCTGATTCGACAACGTGTCATGAAACACGCTGTACAGACGACCGGATTTTTCCACACGGCTGCGCTGGCCATAGGCCTCGGCGCCGACTTCCGTGGCGAAACGCTGGCGCAGCGCTTGTACCAGCCCGCCGCGGTCGGCGGCCGGACAACCCGCGAGCGTCATCAGCGCGTCGAGATTGTCGCCCTGACCGGCGGCGATTTCACGCTCCAGGCTCGGATAGGTGTTATAGATCAGCGAAGCGGTCTGCTCCTGGCCGCCCCGACACGTATCCGGTGACGAAATATTCGAAGAGATTGCCGTGGTACCAGAATCCCAGGTGACGTTGGTGACCGCCGCGACCGCGTCATTACGCGGCGCGATCATCGCGCCCAAACCACAATCGGTATAGATATCCGCGAATTCCCGTGCCTGTACCGGCGACGAAAACGAAGCGGAAACCCCCAGCGCCATGACGGCGACAAAAAGACCAGTCCATTTCATTGTAAAACCCTCTTTTTTGACTTTTGGCTAGTCAAACCCCCGTCGTGGACTGTATCCACAGTTCATAGCGCCGTAAAGCACTCTTTGCGCGCTGACGCCGGGCCAAGAACCGATCGCCTTAAAGCCCTGTGCATCGGCACGAGCGGGCCAACCCTGGCCGCGAGCCAGGCGCCTGGCCCGTGGGCGGAAAAAACGACCAAACCTGCCACGAAAAATCATATCTAACCTTCAAATACATACACTTGCGATTCGCGTGCGGATGGTTATTCTTTGCCGCCCGTTGCCCTTCACGAGTGCCCGCCCCATGCGTCGATACGGTTTCCTGGCGTTGCTTGCGCTGTCGATATGGCTGATGGCGGGCTGCGGCACGTCACAAACACAGCTTTCCTTTATTCCCGAGAAAGGCGATGCGCGCACCTACCGCCTGTTCTCGCGCGCCGAATTCCAGATGCGCGGCGCAACCACCGCCAACGAT
The DNA here is from genome assembly GCF_040361255.1 of Salinisphaera sp. T5B8. Classification (NCBI taxonomy): domain Bacteria; kingdom Pseudomonadati; phylum Pseudomonadota; class Gammaproteobacteria; order Salinisphaerales; family Salinisphaeraceae; genus Salinisphaera; species Salinisphaera sp. T5B8. The sequence goes on from NZ_APNG01000006.1 coordinate 65,127, forward strand.
GTGGTGCTCGAAACCGAAGGCCTGATGCGCTATCGCGCCGGTGGCGCCGATCAGCCGATGTCGATCACGCCATTGAATCTGTGCGTGAGCGGCCAGAAACGAACCCGGGCCTACTGCAGCGCCTGGAGCGATGCGCGGGCACCAAAACTTCTGGCCGTGCTCCGTAGCGGTTTCCAGCTACCGACCACGGGCGCTGGCGCACACTGGCCGCGTGCGAGCGATACCGCCGCGGCCTCGGCCCTGGCCGACGAGGCCCCGGACCTCGCCCGCCTGCTGCCGCGTCAATTCGTTGCACCCGGCGTGTTTTCCGGACTGGAGGCCACGCCCGGCAGCACACTAACCCTGGATAGCATCGCCGGGCTGCCGCCGGCTGTACTCACCGTAATGACGGTTACCCCGGAGCATGTCTTCGTATCGCTCGCCCCCGCGGTCGACGGCGATCATCTGGCCGGACATCTGGTCATCGATCGCCGCAGCGGCTGGATCGAGCGCATGGCCGCTGTCTACGAAAGCAGCGCATCCATGGGCGGCCGACAAGAACCGGTGCGCCAACTCATCGCCCTGGCGCCGGCCGACTGGTCCGAACAGTCGCTGCGCCACCACTACGAGGCGCCGCGCTACGATTCGTCTTCGCAGGGCCAGGTTTACATCACGTTCAATACGCGCCCGACCACGGCCGTCGCCCTCGACGAGGACGACCCGAGCGCCCCCGCGGCGCTCACCGAAGCCGAGGTTTTCCCCACCGCGGTCGGCGGCTTCAAGGCCAATCGGTCCTGGGGTGTCGAGCTGGATTTCGACCATGCCCTATGGCGCGATAAGCAGCCCCGCTTTGGACGACTGGCATACCGCGACCTGACCCCGCTCGATGACAACGACCAGGCCATCGACCTGGATCTGGCCGGCGGTTATATGCGCACCGGGTCCGATACCCATACGGGCAACCTGCACACGAGCAACCGCCGTCTGCCGCTGGGTTTCGAGCAGGTCGCCGAGCGCGTCGAGCGTATCGCCGCCATCAGCGCAAAGGCCGACTATTATCCGATCGACGCAACCGACACCCTAACCCTGGACCTGCAAGCCGACGATCACGGCCCAATCCGCATCGACGGCGAAAGCGGCATAACCGCGACGCTCACCCCGCAAGGCGAGCACAACTACCTGCTGACACTTTCCGGACGTCGCGACTACCTCAGCGCGCTGATGCTCGAACGCGAACCGCCCGCGTTTGCCGCCGAGCGCAACAACGACCTGTGGCCCGACTGGGTACGACCCGGCGAACGCGATCTGTTCACCACGATCCTCGGCAACGGCAGTGCCCGTTTGCTGCCCCTGCATATCGACCCCAAGGCCGGTGCCGTAACGGTCGCCGTCCGGGTGCTGGCCGACCAGCCGGCCTTGACCAAGCCCGTGCGCTTCATCCCCTACAAGGCGCGCTACAACGCGCTGGATATCGGCCCGGGCGTGCATGTTCCCCTGTATTTCGTGCCGTCGCGGCTTTCGACTGAACTCCATGGCGCGCAGCAGGTGCCTGCCGTTGCCGACGACAAACTCAAGCCGCGTGCCATAGACAGCGGTGCGCCGATATTCGCGCTCTCGCCCGAACAAAGCGCGCTGTGCACCCTCTCGGCCACCACGCCGAACGGCAAACCGGTGGGCGCACGCTGGCAGGTGATACGCCAGGAATATCCGACGTTCGGGGATGGCGCCGACCGCCAGATGCTGGCCACCCTGCGCTGGCGCCTGATCGCCGACGACGGCGGCCCCGCCAATACCGAGGGCGCGGTCGAACTGGGGCTGCGTTGTCGCGCTCGCCAGTGGCACACAGCCGACTACGATCTGGGCAAACGCCCGTGGCTGATCGACCTGCAACGCCTGACCGGCGAACAGCCGGACCCCGCGATGCCGCTCGGTGTGCTGCTCGGCCGTTATCGTTTACTGGATGCGGATAACCAGCCATTGAGCGTGCTGCCCGCCGAATTCGACCACTTCTGGGATTATCAGCCGGCCAACGCACGGCTTGGCCCGTTTCTCGTCGACGGGCGCTATCTGCGCATTGCCGGACGCCCGACCACCGTCGAAGTCGTCGAAGCCGGCGACATCACCATCGACAAGCACTGGAGGCTACCCGCCGCAGCGTCGTTGGACAGTCGCCGCTGATCGGCACGCGCCACATCGCTATGATGACGCCCTGCCTGTGTTTTCTCTCGGAGCCATCGTGGCCGACTCGCCTGTTTTTTCGCCTGCCGACAGCCTGACCGGCGTCGATGCCGTCCGCGATGCGCTCGCCGCGCACGGCTATATCGGCTCGAGCCGGATCGCGACCGTGGTCTATCTCGCCGCGCAACTGCAAAAACCGGTACTCGTGGAAGGCCCGCCCGGCGTGGGCAAGACCGAGCTGGCCAAGACCGTGGCCGCCATGCTCGAACTGCCGTTGATTCGTCTGCAGTGCTACGAAGGCCTGGACGAGGCCAAGGCGCTCTACGAATGGAAATACGGCAAGCAGCTGCTCTATATCCAGGTGCTCAAGGACAAGATCGACGATGCGCTGGGCGGCGCGCGCGGACTGCGCGAGTCGGTGGCCCAGCTGCATCGCTACGACGACATCTTTTTCTCCGAAGACTTCCTGGAAGCCCGGCCGCTGCTCAAGGCCCTGCGCGAGCCCGAAGGCAGCGTGCTGCTGCTCGACGAAATCGACAAGTCCGACGAGGAATTCGAAGCCCTGCTGCTGGAAATGCTCTCGGACTATCAGGTTACCGTGCCCGAGATCGGCACGATCCACGCCGCCGGCACGCCGCCGATCGTGTTTCTGACCTCCAACAACACCCGCGATGTATCGGACGCGCTCAAGCGCCGCTGTCTGCATCTGTATATCCCCTTCCCCGAACCGGCGCTGGAACAACAGATCGTCGCAACCCGGGTACCCGAGGTCAGCGCCGCGCTGCGCCGCCAGCTGGTCGCCTTCGTGCAGGGCCTGCGCGCGCTGGAGCTGCGCAAGACCCCGGCGATCAGCGAAACCATCGACTGGGCACGCACGCTGCTGCTGCTCAATGTCGACTCGCTTGATGAGGCCTGGGTCCGCGACACCCTGAACGTGCTGCTCAAGTTCGAGGATGATGTCGAGGCCGTGCAATCGCAGCTGCCCACGCTCATGCGTCAAGCCGTGGTCGACTAGCCGTGCAGCGCACGCTCACCGATTTCGTGCGCGCCCTGCGTGCCGCCGATGTGCGTGTGTCGCCGGCCGAAACCCTGGATGCATTCCGGGCCGCCGAAATCGTTGGCTGGCACGAGCGCGCGCGGCTCAAACACGCCCTGGCTGCGGTGCTGGCAAAAAGCGCCGACGAGGCCGAGGCCTTCGATACCTGTTTCGAGCGCTTCTTTCGCTTCGACGACTTCGGCAGCACCGACCCACACGCAGCGACAACCGATCAAGCGCCGGACAATACGAGCGAACCCGAACAGCAGATCGCGCCGGGCGACAACCCGAGCGAGGGCCGCCAAGCGGGCACAGGCGGCGGCGGTGGCAACGGCGGCGAGCCCGTCGAAGATGCGCACGACGCGGCCAACGGCGCGGCGTCATCCGAGTCGCACACGAACACGCCCAACCCGTCATTCGCCCCCGCACGCTCACCGCTGGGCCAGCAGCTCATGGCCGACGACCGCAACGCCCTGGCCCTGGCGATTGCGCAGGCCGCACGCAGGCATGCGCTGGAAGATATCAAGGTATTCACCCAGCAGGGTCTCTACACACGTCGCATTCTCGACAGCATGGGCCGCGGGCCGTTGATGGACGAAGTTCTCGCGGGTGAGGCCGCACAGGCGCATAACGAGCGCGCGCTTGCTGCCGAATTACGCCGTCGCTACGCGCAACTGCGTGCCCAGGTTCGCGATCATGTGGAAGACCAGTTCGTGCTGCATGCCGATGCCCAGGGCGAGCGCCTGCGCGAACGCCTGCTCTATCGCGCCCGCCTGGCGGCGATTTCGCGCCGCGACGATGCGCTCATGCGCCGTGCGATCGAGCGCATGGCCCGTCAGCTCACCGCTGCGCATTCACGTAAACGTCGTGTAAAACAACGCGGCACGCTCGATGTCGCGCGTACCGTGCGCCGCAACATGCGCCACGACGGCACGCTCATCGAACTGGCCTGGCGCACAAAACGTATCGAACGCCCACGCGTGTTCGCGATCTGCGATGTCTCCGGCTCGGTCGCGCTGTATGCGCGCTTCATGCTGATGTTTCTCTACAGCCTGGGCGATGTACTCCCAAAGGTACGGGCCTTTGCCTTCTGCTCGGAACTGGCCGAGGTCACGGAGCTGTTCAAGCAATATGATCTGGACGAGGCCATGGCGCGCACGCTCGCCGAACACGGCCAGGGCAGCACCGACTACGGCCAGGCATGGGCCGATTTCCAGCGCCTTGCACTCGCCGACGTAGACCGGCGCTCGACCGTGCTCATCCTCGGCGACGCCCGCAACAACGAAGGCGAGGCACGTACCGATCTGCTGCGCCAGATCTACGATCGCGCGCAGCGGGTAATCTGGCTCAACCCCGAGCCACGTGTTGCCTGGGATACGGGCGATTCGGTCATGGGCCGCTACCGGGCCCATTGCCATCAGGTCAACGAATGTGGCTCGCTGGCCCAGCTCGAAGGCGTGATCGCGGACCTATTACGCCATGTGCGCTGAGCCGGACTGACCATCACGACCAGCCGCCACCAATCGATTGAAAGCAAAAGCAATAAAGACAGCGGGTTTTGCTTTCGCCCCGCCTGAGCAGAGCAGCGACCATGGCCCTTTTCGATGCGGGGGTCGCCCGCTTGCGCTATAACTCGGCCCCGGGGACCGGGACCGAGAACACGCAGCACGATGGCAGAACGAGCGGCAGACAACGAACGATTTCAACCGGCGCCGATCGAGCCCGGCAACGCCTTGCGCCCGGCCACGGATGCACCGCACCGAAAAGCGGTACTGCGAGCGCTGCTCTGGCTGACCATCAGCTGCGGCATCTTCTTCGCCAGCGTGAATATCACCGTCGGCAGCTTTCCGGTGGCGGTAGCGGAGCTTGCAATGGCTGCCTACGCCGGCATTTTGCTGCTGGTGAGACGTTCGTCTACGGTGCATCTGCAGCGCTGGATACTGGCCTATCTGCTGCCATTCTGTACCACCATGATGTTTGCCTGCTGGTACCGGCGCGCCCAGGCGACAGTATTCGTCTGGCCGATTCTGATACCGGTGATTTCCTATCTGTTGCTCGGCCGTCGCGCCGGTTTCTGGTTCACCGGCGCGTTTCTGACCATCGCTTTGGTGATATTCGGTTTCAAGTTCGCGGAAACCGAAAACGTCTATTCCGTGGCCGGGATCGCCAACGTGGCGCTGTGTGCCGCGTGTATCTTCGGCTTGTCGCATGCCTACGAAGTCACCCGCGAGCAGGCCGAAGCGCGCCTGCGCGCGCTCGCGCTGCGCGACCCGCTGACCGACCTGTGCAATCGCGCCGGCCTGGCGGAAATATTCCCCCGCCAGCTGGCCCAGGCCAAACGTTATGGCAAGCCGTTATCGGCGGTGCTGATCGACATCGACCATTTCAAGCACGTCAACGACCAGTACGGCCACGAAACCGGCGACGCGGTGCTGGTGTCGTTCGCCCAATGCCTGAATAACGGGCTGCGGGAGTGCGATCTGGCCTGTCGGCTTGGCGGCGAAGAATTCGCGCTGTTACTGCCGCATACCGATATTGCGGAAGCCACCCGTACCGCCGAACGTGTCCGCGCTGCGGCCGCCGAGTCCCGCTGCGAACACAACGGGCAGGAAATTGCGATCACGGTGACGCTCGGCGTTGCCGAACTCGACCCCGCTTGCGACGACCTGTCCAGCCTGCTTGCCCGCGCCGATGAACGCCTTTACCGGGGTAAAAGCGAAGGACGTAACCGTGTTGTATCCGAATAAAAACGCGGCGGCGGTATCGGCGCGTACGTAAGCACCGGCCGATGCAGGCGATAGGCTAGAATCGCCGGCCGTGGCCGGTATCTGCCGATACCGGGCCCAGGTTCGTATCGCCGGGGTAGGCTGTTTTGTTCAGGATTCGACACGCCAGACTGCGCCGTATCGAAAGCGCGCGCCTGATCCGGCTGGCGCTGCCGATCGTGGGCGCCCAGCTCGCCCAGGTGGGCATGGGCGCGGTCGATGTGGCCATGACCGGCCACGCCAGCGCGACCGACCTGGCGGCGGCGTCACTCGGCTCGAGCGTATGGCTGCCGCTGGTGCTGTTCATGATCGGCACGCTCATGGGGCTGACGCCGATCGTGGCCCAGCATGTCGGCGCGCGCCGTTTCGCGCATATCCGCCCGGCCGTGCATCAGGCGCTGTGGGTGGCGGGCGCACTCGGGCTGTGCTGTGCATTGGGTATTCGCGCGCTCGCTGCGCCCGTGTTCGGTTGGATGTCGGTACCGGCCGACGTATTGCCGCTGGCCATGCGTTATCTGGCGGGCGTGGCGTTCGGCCTGCCCGCGATCGCGCTGTATGAAACGCTGCGTTTCTATTCCGACGGGCTGGGCCACACCCGTGCCTCGCTCCAGTTCGCATTGCTGGGGCTGGCGGTCAACATCGTAGCCAACTATGTACTGATCTTCGGCGGCGATGGGCTGACCGCCCTGTTCGGTAGCGGGCTGCCCGCGGCGCTTCAGGCCATACCGGCACGCGGGGCCGCCGGCTGCGGTATCGCGACCGCGATTTCCATGTGGTCGATGTTTCTGGCCATGCTTGTCTATACCAAACTTGCACCGGCGTATCGGCGCGCACGCTTTGGCCAGGCTTTTTCCTGGCCGGCACTGGCACCGATCGGCGAACTGCTGCGCGTGGGCCTGCCGGTGGGGGTGGCGATCTTTGCCGAGGTGTCGTTGTTCACGCTGATCGCGCTGTTTCTGGCCGGCTACGGCGAAATCGTGATCGCTGCACATACCGTGGCGCTGAATTTCAGCTCGGTGCTGTTCATGCTGCCGCTGTCGCTGGGCATGGCCCTGACCGTGCGCGTAGGCCAGGCGCTGGGGCGCGGCAAGCTGCGCCACGCGCGTTTCGTGGCCTTCAACGGCGTGGCCTGTGCGCTGATTGCCGCATTCGTGATCGACCTGATTCTGGTCTTTGCCGGACCGTTCGCCGTGTCGCTGTATACGGGCAATGCCGCCGTCCAGCGTCTGGCCATCGAACTGCTGCTCATCGCCACGCTCTATCAGTTTTCCGATGCCTTGCAGGTGAGCTTGGCCGGTGCACTGCGCGGCTACAAGGACACCCGCATCATCATGACGGTGACGCTTGTCTCCTACTGGGGCGTCGGCGTGGGGCTGGGCAATCTGCTCGGGCGCGGCGTGAACGGCGTGTTTGCCGGCCTGGGCGTCTATGGCTACTGGATCGGCCTGATCGCGGGGCTGAGCGTCGCCGCTGTCCTGCTGGCCCGGCGGCTCAGACGCACATCGCGTTTGCGCCGCTTCTCTGCCGCGGGACCGTGAACGCGTCGGCGAGCGGCGCGGCTGCGTAGAACAGCGTCATGAATCGTATCAATCCCGACAAGCTGCACCACAGCAAGTGGACGGCGACCCGGCCGACGGCGAAAGAAAAACACTTCATCGTCGTCGAGTTGCTGCGCGACGAGCACGAGCACGTGGTCCAGGCCGTGCTCGAAGCCGTGCTGACCCGACGACGGATTACGCTCGCGTGGCGTGATCTGAACGATGACGAGCACTGGCAGACCGGCTGGCGATAGCCAAAACCCCGGCGGGCGCAGCCGACACGGTGGTTCCGTGCAGCGGTTACACTCCGACCATGATCCAGCCGAACAATTGTCCTTCGCAGGCATGAACACCACCGAATTCCAGCGTCGCTACGGCACCGGCATGATGCCGCCCAGCCGGCGTCTGCTCGCGGGCGAGCTGTTGACGCCGCTTCGGCTCGCGCTCGACCCGGCCCAGTACAAACGCCTGCCGCGCGATATCGACGGCCAGGGCCGGCCGGTCATGCTGCTGCCCGGCCTGGGCGCCGGCCCGGCGTCGATGTGGTTCATCCGCCGCTACCTGCGCCGCTGCGGCTTTCGTACCTGGGATTGGGGCCAGGGCAAGAATCACGGCGATGTCGAGCAACTGACCCCAGGGGTGATCGAGCGTCTGCAGTCGCTGGTCGACCGCCTGGACACGCCCATCGCCCTGGTCGGCTGGAGTCTGGGCGGCTATATCGCACGCGAAATCGCCCGCGAGCATCCGGAGCTGGTCAGCCGCGTCGTCACGCTCGGCAGTCCGGTCGTCGGCGGGCCCAAGTACACCGCGGTCAGCCATGTCTACGAACGCCGCGGCCTGTCGATGGATACGCTCGAAGCCGCGACCCTCGAACGCTATACCCGCCCCATCGAACGCCCGGTCCATGCCATCTATAGCGAAGCCGATGGCGTGGTGGCCTGGCAGGCCTGTATTGATCGCTTCAGCGACAACGTGGAGCATATCCGGGTGACGGGCAGCCATGTCGGCCTGGGCTTTTCCAAGCAGGTGCTGCGCTTGCTGCCCGAACTGCTGGACGCCTAAGCACGTCAGCTGTCGAAAACCCTGGGCCTACTTGGGGTCGCCGGCGGTCTATACCCGCACGTCGACCGCACTGCCGGCGAGATCCCGGCCCGAATCAATCAACAACTGGGTCAACTCGGTTTTTGCGACCTGCAGCTCACCCTCGGTGCCGGCGATACGCGAGCGCGCCGATTGCACGGCGGCGGTCAAACTGCTGTGCTTGTCCGTGGTTTCCCCGGCCAGTACCGCATTGGCCGCGCGCGCTTCAGCCGTGTGCGCGGCCTCGAGCGCCTGCATTTCCCAGCGCAGTCGTTGTTCGAGCGCCTCGATCTGCGAACGCACCCGCCCGACTTTCGAATCCTGCTCGGCCGAAGCCTCGGTCTTGGCCACGGGTTCAACCCGCACGGGGGCCGGCGTGGCGCCGGTCGTGGATTCTTCGCCACGCGACGAGGGCGCAACTGGGGGCTGAGACGCCGCATGCGACAACGCCCCACTCGCTGCACTGGGGGTTATTTCCGACATCCGACCACTCGACGGTACTGATACGCCATGACGATCAATCGGCCGCGATACGGAAAAACTTTAGCCCGCGATGCCCAGGGGCACTACCGCGCCGCCCAACTTGCCTAGAGCACGTAACCCGTATCGGCTTCCAGGCCGAAGATATCGCGAAACGAGGTATAGATCGTCAACGACATCAAGGCGATGAAAAACAGCGAGGTGGCGAGCGCGGCAATGCCGACCAGGATATGCGCCAGCACACCGAGCATCCCGCCCAGCCACAGGTTAATGAGCGAGAACAGGACCGCGAAGACGGCAACAAGCACGATGCTCAGGCCAACACTGACCAGGCCGTAGAGCGTGAATGCCCGCCAGTTGATCAAAACCGCATGCAGGCTCTGCTTGAGTGCCTGTACCGGTCCGCGCTCGCCGAAAAACACCAGCGCCGGCTGAAACCAGGTCGCCGCGACATAGAAAAACATGGCCAGCAGCATGACCAAGAACAAGATCACCCCCAGCGATCCGGAAATATCGACCTGTTCGGCGGGCATTCGAAAATCGGCCATGGTGACGCTCGATTGCGACATCCCGATCACGATCAACAGCGCCAGCGACCCGATCACCTGCAATGAGACCTGGGCCGCGCCTGCCAGAAGGAGTGCCTTGGTGCGCTGGCGCAGTCCGATGAGCACATCGCGATACACCAGGGCATGGCCATAGGTCACCCGGTAGGCCAGATACAGCAGCCCGACCGAAAATACCGGCACGAACAGCCCGGTCAGCAAGTCGCCGATATAAGGCACGAAGGCACACGCCAAACCAACCAGCAGGCCACAGGCCAGCAGAATCAGCGTTGCCACGATCCAGTGCTCGGTATCAGCCGACAACAGCTCGATGGCCTCACGCCACCAGACCCCGCCCTGGCCCGCGCTCACGCGCTGTGCTTGCCCGACCCGGCATACGGGTTCGAGCGACGCCTCGTCGACCATTGTCCTTCCCCCTTTGGCTAGCCGCTGGCTGTAATCCCCCGCCCGAAACCATCGCGACCCGTTTTTTATACCAGACGCCAGGACATTCGTTGATGACGCGCTCACTGGGCGTCGGTCAGACGCGTCAACAAAGGCAACAACAGGGCAAACAACTGCGCCTGGGAAGACACGGCACATCGGCTATAGAGCTGGCGTCGAAACACCTTCACCGTCTGGGCACTGATATTCAGCGCCCGAGCGATGGAGCGCGAGGAATGCCCACGCAGGATATACAGCGCGACTTCGGCCTGGCGTGGACTCAACTGGATACCGTGCTCACGCCAGAGCACATGTTGCAGGCGACGACTCAGCGGCAGCACCTGTTTCGGCTGGCCCGGTGCTGGCTGGTAGTCGCGCCAGTGGGTTTCCATGAGCGCGCTGAGCGTGGCTTCGTAGCGCTTGAGCGCATTGATTTCGCGTGGCAGAAAACGGGTACCGCTCGATCGATCCTTGCCCAGGCAGGCCGTGAGCGTCACCCCCGGCGAAACCCGCGCAAACACAGCGACTTCATCGATCAGCGTGGTCTGGCGATAGTAGCTGCGGTAGTACTCGCTGCGCCGAAACCGATCCGGGGCAATATCGGCCAGTCGTTCCACGCCCGTATCGCGGCCCGCACGGTGTTGCAGATAGAACGGGTCGAGCAGATAGGCGCCCTGCAAATATTCGCTATCCATCGGCAGATAGACCACCGGATCGACATATTCGCGATAGAGCGCCTCCGGGCGTTGCTCGCCGCAGTAGGCGATGACGATGAGGTTGTCGAATGCGGCCACGCAGCGCAGAAGCGCCGTAAACCGCGGCATGAACTGCGGCGTTGTCAGCGCGCGTATCGCCGTGGCGATAGCCGCCCGCCTGTGCGTATCACGCATGCCTGAACACTCTCTGCGCCGCGATCACGTACCCCCGAGGGGTTATATACGATTACCGCGTCCCGTGGCTATGGTCATTGAGGAATCTTAGGGGGCCTGGGATCGATCGTCGCCGACCATCTGCAAAAGCGGTGTATCGCGCCTCGGGCATGGTTTGGACGGGTTCTGCCAACCGCAGACCCGCCGGCGCGCGAGGTTAACGCTTCGTTGCCGCGCCGGACAATCACGCATACCAACTGACATGTCACAAACCGATACACAACTCGAACGCACCCTGACGCTCAAGGCCGTCGTCCTGTTCGGCCTGGCCTACATGACACCGCTGATCGTGCTCGGCACCTTCGGTGTGGTCGCCGATGCCACCCACGGCGCGGTGCCCACGGCCTATCTGCTGACCACGCTGGCCATGCTGTTTACGGCCTACAGCTACGGCATCATGTCGCGGCGCTTTCCGGCGTCCGGATCGGCCTACACCTACGTGCGCAACGCTATCGACGACCGCGTGGGCTTCATGGTCGGCTGGGGCGTACTGCTGGATTATTTCTTCCTGCCGATGGTGATCTGGCTCATCGGCGCCGCCTATCTGAACGCGCGCTTCCCGGAGGTGCCGAGCTGGGTGTTCCTGCTGGGCTTCATCGGTCTGACCACCGCGCTCAATGCCTACGGGATCAAGCTCGCCGCGCGGGTGAACTCGCTGCTGATGGTGTTTCAGGTGCTGGTCATCGCATTTTTCGTGCTGCTGTCGCTGCGCCATGTATTCGCCGTCGACGGTGCCGATGCGCTGTTGAGCACCACGCCGTTTTTCAACGACCAGTCGAGCATGTCGAGCATCGCCGCGGGCGCGGCCATCGCGGCCTATTCCTTTCTGGGCTTTGATGCGGTCACCACGCTCACCGAGGAAACCATCGAGCCGCGCCGCAATATCCCGCGCGCGATCCTGCTGACCGCGCTCATCGGCGGCGGTATCTATGTGGCCGTCGGCTATACCACCCAGCTGGTCCACCCGGGCGCGAATTTCAACGATACCGACTCCGCCGCCTTCGAGATCGCGCGCACCATCGGCGCCGACCTGTTCGGGGCGATCTTTCTGGCCGGCATGGTCCTGGCCCAGTTCACCTCGGGCATCGCTGCCCAGGCCAGCGCCTCGCGCCTGCTCTATGCCATGGGTCGCGACGCCGTGCTGCCGCGGCGGCTGTTCGGCGCCTTGCATCCGAACTTTCATACGCCGGTATTCAATATCGTGCTGACCGGGGCAATCGGCATCGTGGCCGTATTCCTGGACGTGCTTTCGGCGGCCTCGTTCATCAACTTCGGTGCGTTCATCGCCTTTACCATGGTCAACGTATCGGTGCTGTTCATGTACCGTCGCGACCGGCCGACACGCGATCGTTACGGCGTGATCGGCGGGCTTGTGATTCCCGGCATCGGCGCGCTGGTCAATCTCGCCCTGCTGACCCAGCTCGACAGCCATGCGGTGGTTTTGGGCCTGATCTGGCTGGCGCTGGGCGTCGCGCAACTGGCCTATCTCACCCGCGGCTTTACCCGGCAACCGCCGCAAGTGCAATTCAGCGAGGCTGAATGAGCCCGCAGTGGAGCAATCCATGACGCGTTTTCTTCCCGTACTGGCGATCCAGGCGCCTGCGCAGTCGATGCGCGATGCCGACGATACCGCCCGTTTCGAGCAACAGCTGCAGGTGCATCTGAGCGACTTCGGCCCCAATTTCGGGCCCGAGGATAAGGACACGCCGCGCCTGGTGGTCTACCCGGAAATGCATTGCTGCCCGAGCGCGGGCACGCCCGAACAGCGCCAGGCCCAGCTCGAAGCCGCCGCCGAACCCATCGACGGCCCGCGTATGCGCGCGCTTGGCGATATCGCGCGTCGCCAGGGCATCTGGTTGCAGCCGGGCAGCCTGTGCGAGCGTGGCGCGGACGGTCATCTCTACAACACTGCGCCCGTGTTCTCGCCCGCGGGCGAATGTGTGGCCGCGTATCGCAAGTGTTTCCCCTGGCGACCGTTCGAGCCCTATCGCCCCGGCTCGCAATTCAGCGTGTTCGAAATACCGGGCGTCGGGCGTATCGGCCTGGCGATCTGTTACGACATCTGGTTTCCCGAAGTCTGTCGTCAGCTGGCCTGGCTGGGCGCCGAGGTGATCATCAACCCGGTGGCCACCACCACCAGCGACCGGGCCCAGGAGCAGGTACTCATTCGCGCGAATGCGATCTTCAATCAGGTGTTCATGGTGAGCGTGAACGCGAGCACGCCGGCCGGTGTGGGCGAAAGCGCCATCATCGACCCGGAAGGCCGTGTGCGCGCACAGCTGCCCGGGGCCACGGCCGGCACGCTCACCGACGTGCTCAACCTCGACGAGGTCAGCCGCGTTCGTCGCTTCGGCACCGCCGGACTCAACCGGCTGTGGTCGCAGTCGCGCGAAGACGACCCGGCCCTGGAGCTGCCTATGTACGAGGGCCGGCTGGACCCGCGCCGCTGGCGCGAACGCGGCTGAGCGTGGCCGGCCGGTCGCCTATACGAAGGCAGGATTCATAGCGATTTACCGCGGATATAGCGATACTCCTGGGTCTGGCCGGCATAACCCCAGGCATCGGCATGCACTTCGTGGATGACGATATAGCTGGCCGGGGCCACGTCGCCGAAGATCTCGGCCATGGCAGAAAACACCGCGTCGATGTACTGCGCTTTTTCGCCCTTGGTATTGGTGCCTTCGGTAACTTTTATCTCCAGATAAAAGCCCACCTGCGACTGGCTGACCACATCCTGTGCACCCACATACCAGCGCCCGGCTGTCGCACAGGTGATTTCGACCGCGGTCAGCTCACGCTTTTTGCCGAGCAGCGTGGCGGTCAGCTCGGTGAGCGTGTCGGCAACCGCCTGGGCCTGTGACGGCGACACATCCTGGGACACATGAAAACTCAGATATGGCATAGCCCACCCCGCGTGTTTGGCCCGGCGCGGCGCGCCGGTCGAGCGAGCATAGCCCGTTTACCGGCGCGGCCACTATCGCGTCGAAACACCCCGCACACGAGCCATACTTGCACGGGGCGTGTTGCGCAGCGCGCACCGACTCAGCCCGCGAGGATGGTCTCGGTGCGCAAGATCCGGGCGAAGATGTCGGAGAGCATGGTCATCTCTGCGCGATGCAGATCCGCAGCCTTGAGCACGCCCTGCCCATCGGCGGCGGGCAGATCGCGGGTGGTGACCGCGTCATCGGCGATCGTGACCCGATAGCCCAGCTCGTTACCCACGCGGGCAGTGGTCGACACACAGACATGGCTCATGAAGCCGCTGAGCACCACATGGTCGATGCCCTGTGCCTCGAGCCGGGCCTGCAGATCGGTTCCGCCGAAGGCGCTGGGCACATGTTTTACCAGTACCGGCTCGCCCTCGCCTGGCGCGACTTCCGGCATGATCGATACATACGGGCCATCTGGATCGAACATCGCAGCCCCCGGCTCACCGTGATGGCGAATATGAATGATCGTGCCGTTTTGTTCGCGCCAGTGGGCGATCAGGCGGGCAACGTTGGCGAGTGCGGGCGCAAGCCCCGACAGCTTCAAGGCACCCTCGCGATATTCCTCCTGGGCATCGATCACGATCAGCGCCGCATCCCTGGGCGTGCCCGTGGGGAGGTTGGCCTCGGCAATTTGCAACATGGTCTGGGCGGTCATTTCGGCGCTCCTTGGAAAGTGTGCGCACAGCATGAGCCTGCCAATTCGCAATTAAAATCGGTTAGTTTGCAGGCATATTCTGCATAAACGCAGAACCAGACCAACCAAGATGCCCATGAGCACACTCGACTGGGAAGGCCTGAAAACATTCGCGCTGGTCTGCAGAGGCGGGACCATGAGTGCCGCGGCACGCGAACTCGGCGTCAATCAGACCACCGTGGCGCGGCGGCTGCAGCGGCTCGAAGACTATCTGGGCTATCCCCTGCTGCGCCGCGACGGCCAGACGCTGCAGGCCACGGCCGGCGCCGCGCCTTTGCTAGCAACTGCCCGCGCCATGGAAGATCAACTCGCTGGCGCACTGGTCGATGCCCAGCGCCCGCCGGGTCGGCGCGAAGTCTCGGGCGTGGTGCGACTAACCGGCGTGCACGGCGTGCTCGAACATGCCGTGGCACCGCGTGTTCCCGACCTGCTGGCCCAGCATCCCGGCCTGCGACTGGATCTGATCGGCGGCAATCGCAACCTGCGCGTGGCCCAACGCGAAGCCGATATCGCCCTGCGTCTGGCCTGCCCTACCGGCGGTGCCTTCGATGCCCGCCGGCTGGGCGATCTCACCTATGGCATCTATGCCACACCGGCCGATGCCGACCCGTATACCGCGCCCTGGGTCGATCTGAACGAGGAATTCATCGACAAGCCCGAACAGCGCTGGCTCGCCACGCATTTTCCCGACCGCCACACCATCGCCCGTGCCAACCGCAACGGCATTCTCGCGCAACTCACCCGAGCAACCGACGCCTGCTGTCTAATGCCACGTTGCGTGGGCGATAGCGTGCCCGGACTCGTCTGTCTGGGCGGCCAGACCGCCACCCGCGAGCTCTGGCTCGTGCTTCATCAGGACATGGCCTATCTGCCACGCGTGCGCGTGGTCGCCGACTGGCTGGCACAAACCCTGTGCGATGACCGGTGGGTGAGCCCGGCCCGATAGCATCAGCCGCGAAACCGCAGGCCGCGACCTGACAATCGCGATTTCCACCCCTGCCAGCGCCGGCCGCGCAGAGGCAGTCGAACACTACGCTTTAGCCGCCGATGCACCGCAGCCGCCAGCACGCGAAGTGCAGCCTCTGTGCTGTTTAATACGTGTGCAAAAACGCCTGGAATCGCGCCCCCGCACAAAACGGGCCGCGCGCAAGCGCCCTGTCCAACGCGGGCATCTGCCCCGCCACGCGGACGCCGACCTCTGCCAACAAACACGCAATAACCGTATTGAGCCACGCCATCTCACTGCACCAAATTGTTGCAATGAGAAGACAGATCGTCCGCGAATTTTTACCGACGGATATTTTTAAAGTTATTCCAACGCCTGTCGTTAGCTGAGGATATACGCCGGGTCGAATCGGATGTTTACCCAAGCCTCCTGGCGCTATGCCACATCGCAATATTCAACGACCGGGCCGGGCATGAAGCATTTTTCCTCGATAAAGCATTTCGTCGTATTGGCCGCAGGCGCCTGCATGGTGAGTGTGGTCGCCGCGCTTCTGATCTATAACTATGTCGCCACCGAACGCACCGGCACGTTCGTACAGCAGCGCACCAGTTCGCTACTCGAGGGCGCCATCGACGAGCGTCTGGCCTCGATGGCCGAGGCCCAGGGCGAACAGATCAACCGCAAGCTCGAACAGGCGCTCGGCATCGCCCGCGATCTGGCCGCCGCAAGCGAACTTGCCGTCGCCCCGGGCCGCCAGACCACGGCATTCGCCTTCGGCCGGCCCGAACTGGCGGCCCTGGTGCGCCAGGCCGTGGCCAAGAACGCCTTTCTGCTGGATGCCTTCATCGGCTGGGAACCCAACGCCTTCGGCGACGACGCTGCCTATGTCGTACCCGAGAACAACAGCATGAGCTACGACGGCAGCGGCCGTTTCCGGCCCTGGGCGTTCAAGAATGACCAGGGCGTGGCCGAGGTGCTCGCGCTCGATATTACCGGCATGGAAAACGAGAAGATGCTGGACTCCGGCATCCGGCGCGGCGAGTACTATCTGTGCTCGAAGGAAACCGGCCAGACCTGCGTGGTGGATCCGGCGATCTACGACTACAGCGGCACCGACGTCATGGTCGCCACATTCAGCGTGCCGATCATGGTCGATGGCCGCTTCAAGGGCGTGGCCGGTACGGATGTGTCGGTGGATTTCATCCAGACCCTGCTCACCCAGTCCAATCAGGGGCTTTACGACGGCGCCGGCCGCATGGCCCTGGTCGCCCCGCTCGGCCGGCTTGTGGCCTACACCGGTGACGCAGCCAAACTGGGGGCGCCCGCCAACGACGTACTGGACGACAACGGGCTCGAACGTCTCAGCCAGGCGCACGACAACACCACCACAGTGAGTGCGACCTCTAGCGACGGCCAGACGATCGAGTTCTATCACCCGATTCGTATCGGTAACACCGACATGGTGTGGACGCTGGTCATGCAGCTGCCGGTGGCTGCGGTCATGGCCGATCTGAATACCCTGAATGCCGATCTCGCCGATCAGCGCACCACCGATACCTTCGGCATGCTTCTGGTGAGTGCGCTGGTGGCCCTGCTCGGGCTGGCGCTGATCTGGATGGTCGGTCGCAGTATCGCCGGCCCGCTCAGCCAGCTGGCCGAACGCATGCGCGAAATCGCCAGCGGCGACGGCGACCTGACCAAGCGACTGCCGGTATCCGGGCGTAACGAACTGGCCACCGTGGCCACCCAGTTCAACGCCTTTGTCGACAAGATCGACAACGTGATGATCGATATCCGCGACAGCGGCGAAAACGTGAAGCTCGCCTCCGGGGAAGTGTCCACGGGCAGCCTGGATCTGTCCCGGCGCACCGAAACCGCGGCGGCCAACCTGCAACAGTCCGCGGCGGCCATGGAAGAACTCACTAGCACGGTGGCCAACTCCGCCGACACCTCGCGCCATGCAGCAACGCTGTCCGCCGATGCGGCCCGTGCGGCCCAGGAAGGCGGCGAATCGATGAGCGATGTCGTGCGCACGATGCGCGAGATCAGCGATTCCGCGAAGGAAATCGAAAACATCATCACGGTGATCGACTCGATTGCCTTCCAGACCAACCTGCTCGCGCTCAACGCCTCGGTCGAAGCCGCGCGTGCGGGTGAACAGGGGCGTGGCTTCGCCGTGGTGGCCGACGAGGTACGCAGCCTGGCCAACCGCAGCACCAAGGCCGCGCGTGAGATCAAGACCCTCATCGACACGTCGGTGGAAAAGACCGCCAGCGGCGAAGCGCTGGTCCAACAGACCGGCGAGCGGATTCACGCCATCGTCGAACAGGTCAATCGTGAACAGCCTCATCGGCGAAATCACCACCGCGGCCGACGAGCAGAACACCGCTATTCTCGAGGTCAATCAGGCGGTATCGCAGCTCGACGAAATGACCCAGCAGAATGCCGCACTCGTGGAAGAATCCGCGGCCGCCTCCGACTCGCTCAGTCAGGAAGCCACACGCCTGGCCCGCATCATCAGCGTGTTCAAGCTCAGCGACCGTAATGCCCATGCCCACGTGACCACGGCCGAATGGCAGGCCAGCAGCCAGGCCACGGGTGCGACCCGGTCGTCCGAGGCCGGGCACGGCCACCATACGCCGGCATACAGCGTGTAAACACGATGCACCCTGTTATGAACGCGCGCGCCGGCAACGTTGGGCCGGCGCGCGCGTTCATGCAGATACGGCCAACCGTGACCACCCGCCCACTGCGCCTGGATACGCGGCGCCCGGGGCCGATCCAGGCACGCCCCAGCACAGAAAACGCCAGAACAAGCGACGCACCGCAAATGACGCAGCGCACAATTCACGTGCACTTCGATACCGGCTCAGCTGCCTACCAACGCCGCACATCCTGCGCCGATCGGCCCTTTTGTCGACCTCGACGCTCGGCAAGGCGCGCCGAAGCCGCGAACTAGTCTTTCGCAAACAAATGCTTGCGACGTCTACGCCGTCTCGACGCCATCAACACGAGCCTCAGGAGCAACCGTGACAACTGTGCCAGTAGCGGCTGGCACGATGCTCGCATACAAGTTTCATGTGACATGAATCTTATGGCAGAGCCGGACAGCCGGCGTACAGGAGGCAAGTCGTCATGGAAATGAAGCTGCTCAATGATTTCAACGCCCCAAAGGGTCCGGCCCGGCTGTTCTATGCCAGCGATAGTGCGCGCCGCGCCCATGCCAGCGCCCCGGATCTCGGCATTCCGCCCTCGGAAATCCAGCGTGCGGCGCTGGATTCCAGTCTCGACCAATCGGCCTATATGCGCGGCAACGCGGTACGCATACTCGGCGTGGCGTTCAAGGTGTTCGACCACTACGACGACGCGGCCTTTTGCAAGGCCTGTGAAACCCATCTTCGCCGCCACGACGTCTACCACACGGGTTTTCACTATCGTAATGGCGACTGGGCCAGCCGGACCGTGGCCCCGGCCGATATCGAGCTGGCCGGCGAATCGGTCACCGTCGACCCCGAGGCATCCGACCAGAGTTTCGCTGCACTCATCGATGCGCGTCAGCCGCGCATCCCCGACTGGGATTTGTTCTCGTTCAGCGCGCTGGGCATCGAAAACGCCAGTGCCGAGGCCGAGAACCCCGAGTTCACGGTCGCAGTCTGCCTGGACCACCTGCTCACCGATGGCTTTTCCATCTTCATGATTTTCGAAGAGATCATGATGTTCTACGAAGCATTTCGGGCCGGCGCGGATCGCGTGGAAGAACTGCCGTTACAGGCCTTGCATGCCGATTACGCCCGGCGCGACGCGGCCTATTGCGCCCAGCTGAGTGCCGATTCGCCCCAGGTACAGGAATGGGAGCGCTTCAAGGCCTTGCACGACGGCGCACTGCCCGACTTCCCGTTCGCAACCGGCCTGTCCGATTCCAGCGACTTCGCGCCGGGGTGCATGACCAGCATTCCGGATTTTCTGTCGGTGGCCGAATCCGAGGCGTTCGAACAGGTCTGCAAGCAGGCCAATGGATCGCTCAGCGCCGGCTTCATGGCCGTGGCGGCCCTCATCGACCGTCTCGTGCGGGGCTCGGACACATTCACGATCTGCACCCCGCGCTCCACCCGCAGCACGCCGGCCGAACACTACACAATGGGCTGGTTCGCCCACCCGGTGCCGCTCGAGTTTCCGATCGCGGATCGCTTTGCCGATACCGTCGCCGCCGCACGGCAGGCCAACAAGGCGGTGCGTTTCATGGTGGGTGTACCGATCTATCCGGCACAGAAGGTCATCGATCCCACGCTATCGAGCATGCCCCCGGAGATGACCAGCCTGTCGTTCATCGATACGCGCCTGATCCCGACCTTTCGCGATCTGTCCGCCCATGCCTATACCGTGATCGGTACCCGGCGTAACGCCAAGTCGGTACATTACTGGGTCAACCGGGTGGGCCATGGCACCAATCTGAACTTCATGCATCCCTACACCCCCGAAATGGCGGCCGGCCTGCCCGCATTTGCCGATCTGTTTCGTCAGATCGTCGACACAGTCATCGCCACGGGCGACTGCGACCTGGCCGCCGAACGACAGCGCTGGCAGGCACTCGTGGATAGCTACGAGGCCACCCCCGCGCCGCTGATACGCGCGGCTGCCTGATCCATGCGCCCCAATGCCAGCGCCCCCACGGGGCGCTGGCGCCGGCAGGTGTTTTCCAAGCCATTCAATTGGGCACAACTGTATGCCTTGAAAGGATTTTTATCGGCAAGCTCCCTGCTATATTACCGCGCTCTCAATCAGGGACAGGGTTTCCATGAGACAGATCGTCGGGTCGCTCGCGCTTTTGTTGCTGGCCGGCTGCAGCAGTGCCGACTATAGTTGTGACGCCTCGCAGACACAGGACCTGGTCAAGCGCCTCTATACGCTCAAGCTCGAGGAAAGCGCTACCCCGCAAAGCGATATGGACCGTATGCTCGGCCAGTATCGCAAACAGCGCAGCCCCGATCTGCAGGCCACCCTCAACGGCATTAATGCGCAATCGGTGGATATCAGCGGCGTTCGGCTCAGTCGAATCGAACAGATGAACGAGCCGGGCGAAGACGCGCCCGAAACGTACGTCTGTCGTGCCTATATCTCGTCGCGCTGGCCCCAGGACCGGCTCGCACGACTCGGGCCGCTGAGCGAACAGCTCGCGCTGGCCGGCATCGAAGTCGACGGCGATCGGCTGGAACACGACATCGGCTACCACTCCATGCTCGACGCGGACGGCCGCCATCAGCGCGTGGAAATCGAAATACCGATCACGCGTCGCATACTGTTGCAAGCGCTCGTCGCCCCGGCCACGGACGCGGCGTCCTGACACGCGGCCCGGGCGCATCGCGGCGACCACTGGTCGCTAACGGGCGTGCCAACCCTGGCCATCACGCCGGATCAGCGTGCGTGAGTCGTCGTCGATGCGAAACAGATGCAGCCAGCCATTGACCACCAGATCGCGCACGGTGGCTTCGGTTTCCAGTACCCGATCGATGGCGTGTGCCGGCGCGGCCAGACATACGCTCAGGCGCAGCGGTTCGTGCATGAGTTTTTCGCCATCGTGCACGGATTGCCAGGGCAGGCCGATCCGCAGATCGCCGGCATTGCCTTCGAGCACGCCCACATGCCCGCCGACCACATTGTGCAGCACCTTGTTGCCGCTGCCGTAGCGCTGGTTGTCCACCACCGAGGCGTAGTACTGCATGTTGATCCAGTGCGCGACGACCATCGGGGCGGCCATGATCTGGCGCAGGGTCTGGAAGTCGTCGTCCTGCTGCCAGTCGTAGTTGTGCAGAAACACCCGGCCGGCCAGGTCGCGGCCTCGGGTCCAGTGGCCGGGCGCGGCAATGAAGGCGGCGTTGTTGGCCAGCCCCCATTCCGGACGTACCTGGCCCCAGTCGCGGGCGCGCCGGCGCATGGCCTTGTGCAGCGCAGTGGGCTTTTGTGTCAATGCATTCAAGCCGAGTGCCGGTGCCCGCTCGGCCCGGGCGCGCTCACCGGCGCTCGCCAGCGTGACGTAGAGATCTTTGAGCACCGGTTGCAAGGCATCGGGCACCTGATCGGCATCAAACAGCTCGATCTCTTCGGTGGTGGTGTTGTGCAACGCAGCCATGAACCAGGTGCCCTGCGGCACATGGATATCGTGCGCGCGTAGCCCGTCGCGCACCGCGTCATCGTTGAGCAGGCTGGCCAGCGCGCGGGCGTTGACCTCGCCGGTCTGGCCGCAGCAGGCGCCGCAATCGAGCCCGGCCGCGTGCGGATTATTGGCGCTCTGACTGCCGTGGCCGGTGAGCAGTACCAGCGAGGCGAAGTTGTCGGTCAGGCCCATGGCGGTGAGGATACCGGCGGCCAGTTCGGCGCCTTGTTCGGCCGACAGGTTGGTCAGCGCCGGATGCAGGCGGGCGCGCTCGGCCTGGGCCAGACCGGCCTTGTCCGGCTGTTCTGCAGCGGCCAGGCCGAGGGTGCGGCGTATCAGTTTGCCGGCGTAGAAAAACCCCAGCGTTTCCACCAGCGTGAAGATCGAGGTGGGCGCATATTCGAATTGTTTCCAATGCACCGCGGCGGTCAGACGCTCGCGCCGCTGCTCGCCCACACTCGCCGCATTGCTGCCCGCATCGGAGACTTCCAGCGCCGGCGCCAGCAACCCCGGCAGCTGCGCGCGCGCCGCATCGGTACCGACCGGCCGATACTGGATCGGCAGGCCGAAAAAGCCGGCAAAGCCGCGGGTTTCGAAATCCGGGTCGGTGCTTTCCAGCGCCCGCCGGATGACCTCGGAGCGCACATCGATACAGAAAATCGCCTGGACCGTGGGCGCGGTCGGGCCCGCGCCGGGTTCGCGCAATACCGCTTCCAGATGCGTCTGATAGGCGAGTTCGCTGGCGTATTGCCAGGTCCACAGTGCGTCGAAATGCGCCTGTAGCTGCTGCTCGCGTTCGGGCAGCGCCTGCCACTGTTGCAACCATTGTTCATGCCAGCTGCCCGGGCCGCGCTGGCCGTCATCCAGCAACCAGTCCCAGGCGAGCCGGATAGCCAGCAGATCGACGATACGCGCGTCGTCATCCCCGGCCTGGCGGGCACGCCAGCGCTCGCCGGCACACCAGGATGCCCAGCCGTTGATGTCCAGCAACAACGTCAGCAGATAGGCGGGTACGCGATCTTCGGGTAGATCGAGCTCGGCGAGCATTTGCGTGAACACCGCGGCCGCCTGCTCGGGCAGGGCGTGGGCGCGCTCGCCCAGCGCCGCATGCCCGAATGGGCCGGTACCCGGATGGGTGAGAAAGCCGGCCCGCCATTGGGCAAACAGGCCGCCGTCCTGGTCGACACCCCACTCGGCCTCGGCATCATCGAAGAATGCAGCACAAAACAGACTGATCTGATCGCGCACATGCGCTTCCCAGCTGCGGGCCGGCAGCGGCTCGCCGCGCATCGACGCCATACGTGCCAGCGTGGGCAGCGATGCCGGTTGTGCGTCCGGCGCATCCAGCGCGGCAAGCAGTGAATCCGCGTCGCCGCTGTAACCGGTGGCGTCGATGGCGCGCGCCAGCTCGGACCGGCCGATACGCCCCGCCTGCCAGGCCTGGCGGTAGTAATCCGGGCGCATCAGCAACGAGGTGCCACTCAGCGCAGCCAGCCGCGCGGCAACGTCGGCGATCGGTCGGTCGCGATGACTCCAGTACGGATTGACCGCGATGAAGCTGTCCAGCGGCCAGATCGGAGCGATGGCATCGCAGGCCGCCTCGGCGATCGGCAGCAGCCGGTCCTCGGCGTAATCGGCGGGCGTGTTCATGATGTGCGTTCCTGTTCCTGCAACGCGGGCCCGACCGGCCGGTGTTCGCCGAATCGCGGCCGGCGCAGGCCGGGCAGCCGGTTGATCAGATCATCGAGATAGAGCCCATTGGCCAGCGCCTGGTGCAGCCAGCGGCTACGCCGGCCCGCGCGCAGCCAACCCTGGAACAGCAGCAGAAGCGTAAACAGGCCGCTGACCCACAGAATCTGGCCCGTGGTGCGCTCGCTGTGCAGCAGCGGCGCCATGAAGGAGTCGAACAGCAGATGCCATAACAGGCCGAGCGCGACGATCGCGGCCGCGGTCAGGCCGCTGCGCAGCGCGGCCCCACCATGCTGCGGGCGCATGCCGGTCAGCAAGGGCGCCAGAGCAATCAGGCTGATCAGGGCAAACACCGCCCAGCTGCCCTCCAGTCGGTTCAACCCGTGCAGTATCGGCACCAGCAATGCAGCGGCCACCAGCGGCGCGACCAGCCAGGGCGACATCGCCCCCGACACATTCGGGCACAGCCGAGCCCGGCGGGCACGCACCACGCGATCACCGGCATTGAGAAAGGCAAAGGCCTTGTAGAGCGAGTGGCCGAGCAGATGCAGCAGGGCCAGATGCCAGGCGCCCAGGGCACATTCGACCAGCATGAAGCCCATCTGGGCACAGGTGGACCAGGCCAGCCGAACCTTGATGTTCGACTGCGCGATCATCGCCACCGCGGCAATCGCCGTGGACAGCCCGCCGGCGAGCAGCAACAGCCACTGGGCGGCCCACGATTCATTAATCAGCCAGGCCATCTTGATCAACACCAGGCCGCCGAGATTGACCACGCCCGCGTGCAGCAATGCCGATACCGGCGTCGGGGCCTCCATGACCTGCAGCACCCAGCCGTGCAAGGGCAACATCGCGCATCGTACGATCGCCGTGATCGCCAGCAGCATGGCCGCGATCGTCAGACCCGTCGGTAACGGCGTAAGCGAGGGCGTGGCCGACAGCGCGGTCAGCGATAGCGACCCGCTTTGCCAGGCGATCAAGACCACCGCCCCCAGCATGGTGATATCGGCCAGTCGGGCGCTCATGAAGTGCTTGTGGGCTGCGCGTTCGGCCCGGGGGCGGTGCGGATAGAGCGTCAATAACGGCTGCAGGCCGAGGCTGGTCGCACTCCAGGCCAGGGCGAGCACGGCCAGATTGTCGGTGGTGCTGACCAGCGCGGCACTGGCCAGCGTGATCGATACCCCGCACAGAAAACGTGTCTGACAGGGCTCGCCGGCCAGATACGGCGCGGCGAAGCGCACGATCACCCAACCCAGAAAGGTCACCAGCACCAGACCGGCCGTACCGGCGAGCTGCACCGGGGCCGACGCAGACGCCGTAAATACAGCCATGATCGCCGCGACCAGGGCGATCAGCATGGCCGCAAGCGACGCCACACGTGCCATTCGCCAGGCCGGTTCCGGCGCAGACACAACGCGGGTCATCAGCGCGGCGAGCACATAGAGGCCCGGAATGCTCCATTCGAGCCCGGGCCCGAACAAGCCGGTGAACGCGTCCATGAATCCTCCTGTGCGGTAATACAGGCTATCTTGCCGCCGGGACGATGTTCGGTAAAATACAAAATAGATAACAAACCGTTCCCTTAAAACGAACAGTCATGTCGCGGCTCAACTATAACCACCTGTACTACTTCTGGGCCGTGGCCCGCGAACAGCATCTGACCCGAGCCGCCGAGCGTCTGCATGTATCGCAGTCGTCGCTGTCCGCGCAGATCAAACAACTGGAAGAACAGCTCGGTCAGCCGCTGTTTACCCGGGAAGGCCGAAAGCTGGTACTCACCGAGGCCGGCCACGTGGCCATGAACTATGCAGAAACCATCTTTCGCACCGGCAGCGAAATGCAGGCCATGCTGCGCGACGGCCAGACCAGCCATCGGCAAGCCCTGCGTCTGGGCAGCGTCGCCACCCTGTCGCGCAACTTTCAGGAAAACCTGATTCAGCCATTGATGGGCAACGCGGACGTCGAGTTGGTGCTGCAATCGGGCACGCTCGACGAACTCACCCGCCGGCTCTATGTGCACGACCTGGATGCCATTCTTTCCAATCAGGCGATTCAGGGCGATACCCGCAACCCGGTACGCTGCCGACGGATCGCCCGTCAGCCGATCAGCCTCGTCGGCCCGCCGCTGGGAGATGGCAAGCAATTCGATTTCCCTGCCGACCTGGATCACTGCCCGCTGGTCGTGCCCGGGCCCAGCAGCAGTATTCGCACCGGCTTCGATCTGCTCTGTGAACAGCTGCAGCGCCGCCCGGACATCATCGCCGAAGTCGACGATATGGCGATGATGCGCCTGCTCGCCCGCGATACCGGCGCGATCGCCCTGCTACCACCGGTGGTAGTCCGCGACGAGCTCAAGAACGAAACCCTGCAGGAATACTACGCCCTGCCCGGCCTCTACGAGGATTTCTACATCATCACTGCCGACCGACGCTTCCAGAACCCGCTACTCAACGAGCTCATGTCCCGGCCGGCAGAAAAGATTCTCACCCGCGACTGATTAGCCACGCGTAAGAGCACGCGCATCCGGGCGTGCGCCGATCCGAGTTCGT
Source organism: Salinisphaera sp. T5B8 (assembly GCF_040361255.1). Taxonomy (NCBI): domain Bacteria; kingdom Pseudomonadati; phylum Pseudomonadota; class Gammaproteobacteria; order Salinisphaerales; family Salinisphaeraceae; genus Salinisphaera; species Salinisphaera sp. T5B8. Next base: position 91,120 of record NZ_APNG01000006.1, read on the forward strand.
GTCCAGGCGTGCCGGTCGACTTGCGATCTCGTGCAAGCCGCCCGTGGGCATAAATCACCCGAGTTGACGCGATAGCGATGCAGCGGCCCCGCTGCCACGCTCGCCCCACCCAACAGGCACATCGACGTTGGCGAGGCCGGTACCGAGCTCGGCAGCGTCTTCGAGGCGGCGGCCCTCGCGAGACACGATGCGGCGGCGAATCAGCGGCTGGAAAAAGGCTTGAGAAAGCCGTCGATGGGCGGCAGCGGCCGCTGGGACAGGCGTCGCGCTTCTTCGGGGTCCATGCCGAGGATGCCCAGCACCATGGCGGCGGTGCGTTCGGGCAGTTGGTCTGCGTCGAGATCCAGCTCGGACAGGGCCTGTGCTGCGTGCGGATCGCCGGCGCGTTCGATTTCGGTCGTGAGTACACCCAGCACCGTGCTGCCAATGGCAAGCAGGGTCATGGCCAGATCGTCGACCGTAAAGCGTTCGGCGGTGATGCCGTGTTCTACATCGCGCAACAGGAACTGGCCGAGCCCCTGCGAGAGCAGTTGTGGGCTGAAGGGCGTATGCGCCAGAAAGCGTCCCCAGAGCGGGTCCGCCTGTGCCTGTAGCAGCGTATAGCGAATACCCACGCTCAACTTTTCGGCCGGGTCCGATACGTGTCGGGAGGCTGCGTCCACGACCCGTCCGGAATTTTCGAGCACCTCCACGACGAGCGCGTCGTAGATGGCGTCCTTGGACTCGAAGTAGTTGTAGAAGGTGCCGAAGCCCACATCCGCGGCCTCGGTGATCTGCTGAATCGTGACGTCTTCCTTGCGTCGCTCGGACATCAACTCGAAGGCGGCCCGCATCAGGTTATGACGTTTCTCGCGCTTGCGGCGAACGCTGCGCGGCGCTTTTTCAGCCGCAGGATCGGACTCGGACGATGAGGGCACGGCAGGCGTATCCGGGGTCGGCAAAGACGAATATCGGCGGAATCTAGCATCAAAGCAGACAAGCAACAATTTGCGATCGTTTGTGATTGATCATCAGTTATGATTAAGTATCACTTCATGTGAGCCTGCAGGAAGCTTGAGCATGACGACGCCCTCGCCGTCCTCGGAGCGCGATCTCGACCCGGTCGAAACACAGGAGTGGCTGGACGCATTCGAGGCCGTGCGCACACGCGAACCCGAGCGGGCGCTGTATTTGCTCGATCGGCTGTCGCAGTGCGCCCGGGAGTGCGGTCTGCTGGGCAGTTCGGTGCCCTATTCGTCGTATCGGAACAGCATCGATCTGGCCCAGCAGCCGGCGTATCCGGGGGATATCGAGATCGAGCAGCGCCTGGTCGCGCTATCGCGCTGGAATGCGTTGTCGATGGTGGTGCGGGCCAACAAGGCCTTTGGCGATCTGGGCGGACATATCGCCAGCTATGCCTCGGTGGCCGAGATTTTCGAGGTGGGCTTCAATCATTTCTTCAAGGCGCCCGACGCTGAAAACGGCGGCGATCTGGTTTACTTCCAGCCCCATTCCGCCCCGGGTGTTTATGCCCGCGCCTATCTGGAAGGTCGCCTGAGCGAGGCGCAGCTCGCCCGCTATCGTCAGGAAGTCGGGGGCGACGGTCTGTGTTCGTATCCGCACCCGTGGCTAATGCCGGATTTCTGGCAGTTCCCGACCGGCTCGATGGGGATCGGACCCATCAACGCGGTCTATCAGGCGCGTTTTCTGCGCTATCTGTCCCATCGCGGGCTGGCCGAAACCGAGGGCCGGCGCGTTTGGGGCGTATTTGGCGATGGCGAAATGGACGAGCCGGAATCGCTGGCCGGTCTGTCCCTGGCCGCGCGCGAGAGGCTGGATAACCTGACCTTCATCATCAACTGCAACCTGCAGCGCCTGGATGGTCCCGTGCGGGGCAATGGCCAGGTCATTCAGGAGCTGGAAGCCCTGTTCGTCGGCGCCGGCTGGCACGTAATCAAGGTGCTGTGGGGCTCGGAATGGGATGCGCTGTTCGCCCGCGATACCCAGCACACGCTCTTGCGCCGTCTTGCCCAGACCGTGGACGGGGACTACCAGACGCTGGGCGCCAACGATGGCAGCTACAACATCGAGCATTTCTTCCAGCAGGACCCGGCGGTTCAGGCGCTGGTTTCGCACATGAGCGACGCCGAAATCGACGCACTCAAGCGCGGCGGACACGATCTGCGCAAACTGCATGCCGCCTATGCAGCAGCGACCCGGCATGAAGAGCCCACCGTGATTCTGGCCAAGACGAAAAAGGGCTATGGCATGGGCGCGGCCGGCGAGTCGCGCATGACCGCCCACCAGCAGAAGTCCATGGATATGCCGGCGCTCAAGGCGTTTCGTGATCGTTTCAAGCTGCCGCTGAGCGACGACGACCTGGCCGACCACAACTTCTGCCGACCCGCCGCCGACAGTCCGGAGATGCAGTATCTGGCCCAGCGCCGCCTAGCACTGGGCGGCAGTCTGCCGACACGCCGGCGCCGGGCGAGCACGCCGGTGGCGATACCGCCCATGTCGGCCTATGCCGACTTTGCGATGAAGACCTCGTCGCGCGAGCGATCGACCACCATGGCGATGGTGCGCATGATGTCGGCGCTGCTCAGGGACCCAACCCTGGGCCCGCGCATCGTGCCCATCGTGGCCGATGAAGCGCGCACCTTCGGCATGGCCACGCTCTTCCATCAGATCGGCATCTATTCGCCGGTCGGGCAACGGTATGCACCGGAAGACGCCGGTTCGTTGCTGTCCTATCGCGAAGCCCGCGACGGCCAGCTGCTGGAGGAAGGCATCAACGAGGCCGGCGCGATCTCGTCATGGGTGGCGGCCGGTACCGCCTACAGCGTGTCGAACATCGCCATGCTGCCGATCTATATCTTCTATTCGATGTTCGGCTTCCAGCGCGTGGGCGATCTGATCTGGGCGGCCGGCGACCAGCGCGCCCGCGGTTTTCTGATCGGCGCCACGGCCGGGCGCACAACCCTGGGCGGCGAAGGCCTGCAACACCAAGACGGCGCCAGCCAACTGGTGGCGGCGACGGTGCCGAATTGTCGGGCCTATGACCCGGCTTTTGCCGGCGAACTGGCGGTCATCCTGGATCACGGCATGCGCCGAATGATGCAAGACCAGGCCGACGAGTTCTATTACATCACCGTCAACAACGAAAAGTACCCGCAGGCGCCCGTCGACGAACGCCACGCCGGCGACATCGTCAAGGGGCTCTACCCGTACGCGCACCACCGCTGCGATAACGCAGCGGCTTCGGCCCGGCTGCTGGGATCGGGGCCGATCCTGCACGAAGTCGATGCCGCCGCGCAGATTCTGGCCGAACAGTGGGGTATCGATTGCACGGTATTCAGTGCCACCAGCTTTACCGAGCTGGCTCGCGAGGCCGCCGAGGTCGAGCGCTGGAACATCCGGCATCCGGATGCGCCCGCCCGTGTCAGCCATGTGCAAAGCCTGCTGCCCGGCACCGATCTCACAGTCGCCGCCAGCGATTACGTGCGGGCCTATCCCGGTCTGATCGCGCCTTACCTGAGCGGTCGCTATCGGGTGCTCGGCACGGACGGCTTCGGTCGCAGCGACACCCGCACCCGCCTGCGCGAATTCTTCGAAATCGATCGCCATAGCGTGGTGATCGCCACCCTGCACGCCCTGGCCGAAGACGACCGGGTGCCGCAGGCCACGGTCCAGCAGGCGCTCGACTGTTACGACCACGCACGCGACGCGCCGGCGCCGTGGACCCGCTAGATGTTTCCCCACGCCCCAACACCGTAATGAGGACTTGCACCATGAATGCAGAAACCGCGACCCCCATTCAGGAAAAACAGCCCCACAGCGGGCCGAAATACATTGCCCACTGGGTGCTCAAGACACCGCGGCGCGACAAGCTCGTGGACTGGTACAAGAAAGTCTTCGGTGCCGAGGTCGTGCATTCCGACGACATGATCACCTTCCTGAGCTGGGACGAGGAAAGCCATCGGCTGGCCCTGGTCAGTTTGCCGCGGGCACTGCGCTTTGTGTTTCCGTTCGGCTCCCGGCTGCGCCGCAAGATTTTCGGCATCGACCATATCGCGCACAGCTTCGGCTCGCTGGAGGCGCTGCTGTCCAGTTATGCCCGTATCAAGCAGCAGGGCATCAAGCCGGTCTGGTGCATCAACCACGGCCCGACCACGTCGATCTATTACGAAGACCCGGACGGCAACCGGCACGAATTCCAGGTGGACAACTTCCCGACCCTGGCAGAAACCAAAAAGTACTTCGATAGCCAGGAGTTTGCCGATAACCCGATCGGTGTGAACTTCGACCCGGATTATCTGCTCGAGCGGCTCAAGCAGGGCACACCGGAGAAAGAGCTGCTCAAGCGCGGTGCCGGTACCCGGCCGGGCACCCGCCAGCCGGAGAACAAGAAAACCCTCACCTGGAGAACGCTGTAATGGCGGGTCAGGACAGCGCTCCCGTGGTGATCGTCGGCGCCGGTGGCGCGGGCTGCACGCTGGCGCTGTTGTTGGCCCGCTACGATATTCCCAGCATTCTGGTCGAACGCCGTACGAAACCGCTGCGGCATCCGGCCGCACATGTACTCAACGGCCGCTCGTTCGAAATCTGGTCGCAGTACACGCCGGCGCTGGCCGACGAAATCCTCGCCCTGTGCCCGAGCGAAACGGAAATCGGCGATATCCACTGGTGTAGCAGCCTGCTGGGCGAGCAGCTGGGGCGCATCAATCTGCTGGCGAACACCAATCGGGTCGAACAGATCAAAGGATTCAGCCCCTATCGTATCGCCCATGTCGGCCAGCATCTGCTGATGCCCATCCTCTGGCGCACGGTGGCCGACGAGCCGCTGATCACGTTCTACAAAGGCGCCACACTCGAGCGCTTCAACGATCACGGCCAAGGCGTCACCGTCGACATCGGCAACCCGCAGGGGCACACGACATCGATCGACTGCCGGTGGCTGATTGGCGCGGACGGGGCCAACAGCGCGGTACGCAAACAACTGGGCATCGAAATGCAGGGCCCGGTGCTCGCCAAGATGGCCAGCATCTTCTTCAGAATGAAACTCGACGATGTATACCCGCCGCCGCGCCCGCTAATCACCTGGATCTACAACCCGCACTTCTGTGGAGTGCTGATCAAGCACGCCGACGACGACTATGTGTTGATGACTCCGGTCATCAGCCCCGAACAGGCGATCGTCAAGGGCGGCACCGAATACTGGAAAAAGATCATTCCCAAGGCCATCGGTAGCGACCGCGTGCCGTTCGAGATACACACCAACGGCCAGTGGGCCATGACCGCCCAGCTGGCCGCGACCTTCGGGCAGGGCCGAACCCTGCTTATCGGCGATGCGGCGCATCGTTTCCCGCACACCGGCGGCTTCGGTCTCAACAGTGGCGTTCAGGATGCGCATAACCTGGCCTGGAAATTGGCCGCGGTGCTGGAAGACCGGGCGCGGCCGGCGCTGCTGAACACCTACGAAACCGAGCGCAAACCCGTGGTTCAGCGTTTTGCCGACCAGAGTGTCGCCAATCACTTCAAGCTGGACGAGGTGACACGCCATGTCGGTCTGCGTAACGCCAACCTGATGCAGATGACCCGGTACTTCGCCAGCGCGCCCCTGCGGCGCTTGCCGAAAGCCGTACACGGGCGTCTGGCCGACACGCTCATGCAGCTGGCATTGCGGCGCACCGGCCAGCTCGCCCGTCACAGCCGGGGCGGGCGCCGGCTACGCGCCCGGGTGGGCCGGGAGATCCCCGGCCAAATGGCCCACTTCATTTCCACGGGTCTGGAATACGGTTTTGCCTATGTCGACGGCTTCATCCAGCCCGAAGATACGCCGCAGCCGCTGATCGACGACGGCGTGGCCGACTATCGGCCCACCACCTGGCCGGGCAGCCGCCTGCCACATGTGCTCGTCGACCACGACGGCGAGCCCACGCCCATCCATGATCTGATCGACAAGCGACGCTTCACCCTGATCAGTGCGGATGCGAACGCATGGCAAGAGGCCATCGACGCATTACCCGACGACATCGACATGGGCCTTGCAATCGTCAGCCTGTCGATTGGTGATCCCGTGCGTTATCAGGCCGCCATCGAGCGCTACGAAGTGGGTACACAAGGCGCCGTGCTCGTACGTCCCGATCAGCACGTAGCCTGGCGCACGACCGAGCCTGCCAGCCGCGCGGCCCAGACGCTGGTCGAGGTGGCCAATGCCCTCTTTGCGCCGTATAGACAGCACACGCACGACCACGCCGCAGCGACGCCCCCGCGTCGTGCAGCCCGCACCGCGGCCGGGGTCGCCAGCACTGAGCGCGCGCGGCATGGATGGATCACCGCGCATGACATGGACCGGCCTCGGCATCCCGTTGCCGATGCCCAAGACACTCGTCCCCCGACTGGACGCAACTGGAGCGTTTAATGGCCCTACACATCGTTCGCTTTAAAGATCAGGATGACGCCCCGCCACGCTGGGGATCGCTGGAGCAGGGCGCTATCGCACCGCTCGAGCTGGCCTGTACCAGCACGGGGGAACTGCTTGCGCACGGCTATCACGGCGTCAAAAATGCCGACCTCGTCGACCACGAGCGTCTGGCCCTCGATGACGTCGACCTTCTGTCACCGATTACCGAGTCCGCCAAGGTGCTGTGCCAGGGCGCCAACTTTCGTGAACATATGCGCGATTCGGGCATGGACCCGGACGCCAAGTCCTTCAATCTGTTCTTCACCAAATCCAGCGCCTCGATCACGGGCCCGACCGGCGGCATCGTCAAGCCCGACCACGTCAAACTGCTGGACTACGAAATAGAACTCACCCTGGTGCTGGGCAAGCAAACACACGGGCCGGTCGAAATCACGGCCGCCAATCTGCACGAGTACGTGGCCGGGATCTGTATCGGTAACGATGTCTCGGCCCGCGATATCCAGCTGCCCCAAATGCAGTTTCACAAGGGCAAGAGCTATCGCACCTTCTGTCCGCTGGGCCCGGTGTTGTGTCTGCTGGATAAACACGAGATGCATTATCTCGACCAGATGCAACTGACCCTCAAAGTCAACGGCGAAACCCGCCAGAACGACAATACCTCGGCACAGGTCTTCAAGGCCCCCGAAACGCTCAGCGAATACTCGCAAATTGTCGACTTCGCCCCGGGCGATGTACTGATGACCGGCACACCCAGCGGCTGTGCCCTGGGCGTGCCGGCGCCGGCCGTGGTCAAGCTCTCGGCGTTACTGCCGGAAGCCAGGAAGTGGGCAATATTCGTCAGGATGCAGCAGCGTCGCCCGCAGTATCTGCAAATCGGCGATCACATGGACGCGACGATCGCCAGCGCCGACGGCCAGATCGACCTCGGCCGCCAGCAGCATGTCATCGAAGGTGAAGGGCGCCGGTAGACAGGCGCCCGGCTGTTAAAGCGGGTTCGTTCGGCGCCAGCGAAAGCGGCGTTCATCGACCGCATCGTCGCCGAACGCAACCCGCGTATGACGTGGCACCGTCGGTGAGATGACCCGCTTTGTGCCGCGTATTCGCGAGTGCGCACCTGCGTGGGTGTGAATCTGCGGTCGACTTTTGTTAGCGAACACGCCAACACGCGTCCAACACGACGCAGTGCATCGGGCGAGGCCGTTATCCGACCTCGCCCAGCGAGCGACAGGCGTGCCGCGGCAGCACGTCTGGAAACGTCGCTTACGCTCGGTCGTCTGCGGCCATAAATACGACTTTGCCCGGCGACGATGCGGCCTGCTGATCGTTGAACGCATCCGGCAGCGCATCGAGTGCGCGCGACTCGCTGACGATCGACGGCGTATCGCCCTCCGCGAACAGGTTCGCCAGGGTGGCCAGTTGGTCGGCGTCTTCCTTGAACAGCACCCAGCGGTAACGCACGCCCGAGCGGCGTGCCTGGAGGCGTTTTTTCAGATAGGTCTTGCCGCTGCCGGCCAGGCCGCGAACGATGCCACGATCGGTCACGGCGCCGAGCACCGGTGTGTTGGTGGTGACATAGGCACGCCCGGGGGTGTCGCGCTGGCACAGTTCTCCGAGCAACGGATCGTGCTGGCGCGTGCTGTCCGCCGCTGGGGCGAAGTTGAGCACGATATCGGCGCGAATGGCGGCCATGGCCGCCGAGTCGCGGTAATCCACGATCTCGTCGGCCCCCAGGCGTTGCAGCCAATCGTGATTGCGCTGCGAGGCCACGGCGGTAATCGCAGCGCCCCAGCGCCGGGCCAATATCAGGGCAATAGAGCCCACGCCACCGCTGGCCCCGTTGATGCACAGCCGTTTGCCGCGGGCTTTGTCGGCAGATAGGCCGGCCGCGCCCAGCGACTGCAGGGCCGTCAGCCCGGCATAGCCCAGACCGGCGGCGGTCGCGTCGTCGAGTTGGTCGCCAATCGGCGCCACGCAGCCACGCGGCAGGTTGAGGCGCTCGCTATAGGTGCCCCCGGTGCGCGGCGAGACGGCGAGCACCACACGCTGGCCGGGTTCCAGATCGGTAACGCCCGACCCGACCTGGACCACCCGGGCGACCCCGTCCCGCCCGGGCATGAGCGGCCCATCGCCCTTGCGATTGAGCAGCCGCGCACCGTAGCCCCGGGCAACCAGCGGATCGATCGGATTGATGGACGTGCCGAGCAATTCGAGCTGGATTTGATCATCGGCAGGCGCTGGCGGGGCCGGAAGCTCGGCCGGGCGCAGGGTGCCGGCGCTCGCGTCGCCGATCGTGAAAGCTTTCATCGTTGTTCTCCTTGCCGTGGCCGGAACAGGACTCGGTCAGCCGCCGTCCTTGACGCTATGACGTTGCCGGCCGAGGTTCAGGGTTTGATCACGGCTGATGATCGTGGATTCCACCACATCCCCGGCCTGAAGATACTGGCGGCGGCGTTTTTGCGACTTTGTGAAAAGCTGCCATTTTTTCGCTTCCGGCAACAGCCCCACCACTTTCGTTAGGGCCGGGCTGGGCAGCCCCAGGGCGCAGCCGGCCGGCGTGCCTGTCATCAAGACGTCGCCCGGGGCGAAATCGTGGATACGCGAATACTCGGTGAGGGTTTCGGCAGGCTTGAACACCAGGTTGGCGGTGCTGTCCTGTTGACGGGTTTTACCGTTGACCGTCAGGTGCAGCTGCATTTCATCCAGATAGTGCATGTCGGCTTCGTCCAGCAGGCACAGCACCGGCCCCAACGGGCAGAAGCTGCGATAACTCTTGCTCTTGTGGAACTGCATCTGGGGAATCTGCACGTCGCGTGCGGACACGTCGTTGCCGATGCAGATGCCCGCCACGAATTCATGCAGGTTGTCGGCGGTGACGTCCACCGGCCCGTGCGTTTGCTTACCCAGCACCAGGGTCAGCTCGATCTCGTAATCCAGCAGTTGCACATGGGCCGGCTTGACGATCTCGCCACGCGGGCCGGTGATCGACGCCGAGGATTTGGTGAAGAACATGTTGAAGCGTTTGTCGTCCGGGTTCATGCCGGAGTCGATCATGTGCTGGCGATAATTGGCCCCCTGGCACAGCACCTTGGCCTCGCCGGTGATCGGTGACAACAGGTCAGCGTCCTCCAACGCGCGCCCGTCGCCGCCCCGCGCTGCCCGGATCGCGTCATGGCCCTGTTCCATGAGTGCGGCAGTGGTGGTACAGGGCAGCTCCAGCGGCGTAATACGCGCGCCTTCCAGCAGGCCCCAGCGGGGCTCGCCCTGCTGATGAAAGCGTACAAGATGAAGCGCCATGATCTTGTCTCCCGTCAGCCAAACAGTTTGGCGAGCGTCATCAGCTTTTTCACCGTCAGATCCGGGCTGCGGCGCAGATTGTGCGCCAGCGCCCGTAACGCAGCCTGTGTCAGCTTGGGTTTGGTGAAGCTGGCGGGCATGGGTTGGCCCCACTGCGACATGCCTTCGCGGCTGACCGGATGCACGCCCATGGGCTGATCGGCAGTGAATACATCACCGTCGCAGTAGTGTTCGTGCTTGGCCGCCCACGGGTCTTCCCAGTAATCGAAAATCTGACTGCCCAGCAGATGCCGGCCAATACCCCAGGCGTGTTGCCAGCCCTGTGCCTTGAGCAGGCGCTGGCCCATGCCCACGGCATCGGTATCGATCACTTCATAGGCGCTGTGGCTGTAGGCCGGCATAAAGCCCTGCGCCATGGCCAGCGTATGGTGATCTGCGGGGATATCGCCCAGATCCAGACGCATGAACACCACTGCGGGCGAGCCGTCGGCAAACACCTGAACATCGCTGGGGATCAGGCCGAAATGCTGGGTATACCAGCCGCAGGTGGCCTGGAAGTCCGCCACTTCGAGCACCACGTTGCCGAGGCGGATTATGTCCGGCGGCGCCAGCGGCGGGCGCTGGGTGTCGTTTATACGGCACGGCTGCACGGGCGAGTTGAACGACAGCGCTGGCCGGTGCGGCAGGACCTCGACCGGGGTCTGGCCGTGAATCGCTTCCACGCTAAAGCCGGATGGATCGGTCAGGCGAACCACCTCACCGCCGCCCGGATAGTCCACCGGCTGGATCGCCGACGCTTCGGGCAGCTGGCTCAGCCGCGTCAGCGCCTCGCGCGAGTCAACCTCGAAACCGATACCGACAAAGCGCGCCTTGTCGGCCCGGGTCACCTGATAACAGAACGGCTCCGCCCCGGTGCCCCGCAAGTACAGCGCTCGGGATGAGCGCGATGCCGTACGCAGGCCGAAATCGTTGAGAAAACGCTCGGCCTTGTCCAGATCGGGGCGCTCGAGGCGCAGATAAGCCAGTTTCTGAGCCTTGGCGGTCGGCGCGGGATGCCGTGCTGGTTGGGGCGTCGTCAGTTCGACCATGCCGCTTACCTCGTCCGGGTTTGTTTCAGTGCATCGACGCGCGCGGCACCGAACGGCTGGCACCTGGCGAATAAGTGACAGTAAATTCAATATTGAAATAAATGTCAATAACGGATAAAACCATCGCTGTACTCGACGCCGGCCACCCTCATCGGCCGGCCGTGCCTGTCTTCTCGGAATAGGTGAGATCGCGATGGCCGACCACGACGCGCTGCCCGGCACCACGGATGTGCTGGTGATTGGATACGGGCCGGTGGGCGCGGCGCTGTGCGTCCTGCTCGGCCGTTACGGCGTGAACACGCTGGCGGTGGACCCGGTGGCGCAGGTGTGGCTATCACCCCGAGCCATTGCGCTGGATAACGAGGCGCTGCGTATTCTGCAAATGATCGGATTGGGCGAAGACGCCTTCGAGCGCATCGCGATTCCGCAAGTCAAGATGCATTGCCCCTACCTTGGCGAGTTCGGCCATGCGAACACTGCCGGCACCATCGACGGCCACCCCAAACTGGTGACCTTCTACCAGCCGGACCTCGAGCGCGCCCTGCGACGGCAAGTCGCCGCCTACCCCTGCGTGCGCTTTCGCGATGGCTATACGCTAGTGGACCTGCGCCAGTCCGATACCGGCGTGACCGCTCATCTGACGGACCGGCACGGCCACCCCCATGAGATCAGCGCCCGCTATCTGGTCGGCGCGGACGGCGCCAGTTCGACAGTGCGCGCTCTGATCGGACAGGCCTTTCAAGGTGAGACTTACCCGGAAGACTGGCTGATCGTCGACGCCAAGGCCCGCGAGGGCAAAGCCATCGACCACGTGGAATTCCTCTGCGACACCGCGCGGCCGACCCCGCACATGCCCGCCCCCGGTGGCCGCGAACGCTGGGAATTCATGCTGCAGCCCGGCGAAACCCATAAAGAAATGGAACGCCCCGAAAAAGTCGCCGAACTGCTGGCCCCCTGGGTCGCCCCGCAAGACCTGGTAGTGGAACGCAAGGCGGTGTATCGCTTTCACGCACGCTGCTGCACCGCCTTCCAGCAGGGCCGGGTGTTTCTCGCCGGCGACGCCGCCCATATCACGCCGCCCTTCGTCGGTCAGGGCCTGGTGGCCGGGCTGCGGGACGTGGCCAACCTTGGCTGGAAGCTGGCCTGGGTGGTCAAGGACCGGGCCGCGCCGAGCCTGCTCGACAGCTACGACACGGAGCGCCGCCCCCACGCCAGGAAGATGATCCGCCTGGCCAAGCTCATGGGCGGCCTGGTCATGCCCCGCAGCCGTTTCACGGCCATTACCGTGCACGGCGCCATGCGTCTGGGCCGCCTGGTGCCCCGGCTGCGCCGCCAGCTCGAAGAACTGGAAATCAAGCCAGCCAACCGTGTCCGACACGGCTTTCTGGTCAAGGGCCGCGGCCACAAAGACATCACCCGGGGCGCCACCCTGGCCCAGGGGCTGGTGCGCCACGAGGGCAACATTCGGCTCAGCGACGACGTGCTCGGCGACCATCTCACCCTCATCGGCCTCGGCATCGACCCCCGTGCCGGGCTCGACGCTGCCACCCAGGCCCGCTGGCAAGCCCACGGCGGCGCCTTTGTGCATGTGGGCCTGCGCGGCCAGCACGCGACAAGCGACATCGCCTTTGCCGAAGACCTCTCCGACTGCCTGGTCCAGGGCAGTGCCCGCGGCCATGTGCTCGTCTGCCGCCCTGATCGCGTCATCCTGCATGACGGCCCGGCAACGCAGGCTAACCGTATCGTGGAGCAGTGCCTGCAAGCGCTGACGCTGACGGCTACTCAATATTGAAACGTTCCCAGTATCATGGCGTTTTCCGAGCCGTTCACCGAACCGTTTCATGGCCACTAACGCCCATTCCAATACGCGCAAAAAGTCGCAGCTGACCCGCGGCCACAAGAAAAAAGCCCGCACCCGGCAACAACTGCTCGATGCGGCCCTGCGCATCTATGCCCGGGCCGGCGTGGGCGGTCTGGCACTCAACGCCCTGGCCGAAGAAGCCGGGGTGTCCAACGGCACCATCTACAACTACTTCCGCTCGCGCGAGCAGGTGCTCGAAGCGGTCGGCCTGGAGCTGGCGATCCAGCTATCGGAACAGGTCCTGGTCGCCAGCGAAGCCGTGGACAGCGGCGCCGAACGCCTGTGCATCGCCGTACGCACCTTCATGAACAAAGCACTCAGCGACCCGGACTGGACGCGCGCGCTCATCAGCGTGGTGCGCTACGCCGAAGGCATGCGCTCGGCGCTGGGCAGCTATCTGCGCGCCGACCTCCAGGCCGGCCATCGACAGGGCGATTTCCACTACGCCAACGAGGAAATGGCCATGAGCATCGTCATCTCCGCCACCCTGGGCGCGATGAACCTGCTGGTCGAACAAGGCCCGGTGGAACACGCCGACCGTATCGCCGCAAAGATGGTGCTACAGGCGCTGGGCGTACCCGACGAGCAGGCCCGACACATCGCCGAGCTGCCGCTGCCGGGCGCGCAAGGCTAGCCGATCGCTGATCCGCCCATACGGATCGCCAGCCGGCTGATCACCTCGGCGCTACGCCCAAGCTGAGCTCAGGGATCCAGCGGCCACGACAGCAGAATCGGCGAGCGTTGCGTATCCCATCGCGGATCGGCGTCCGGCCCGGGCTTGAGGGTGCCCGAGCCCACCACCCAGACGCGTTTCTTGCCCAGGGCCAGGCCCGCGAGCTTGACGCTGCCGGTATCGGTGCGCCCCGGCCGGGTCAGATCCAGCCATAGCGTCCAGTTCTGGCCGCCGTCGTCGCTGCGATAGACCAGCCCATCGTTGGTAATCAGCCAGCCCCGCTTCGCATCGCGAAAACGCAGGCGAAAGACACCAACCTCGGGCTCGTACATGACCGGCCGGGGCAACTCGAGTTTGGTGGCCTGCCAGGTCTTGCCCTCGTCGCGCGTACACCACACGCTCATTCCGCCGCCGATACAGCCGTGCTGGGCATCGACGAAGTCGACCGTGGTCAGGTGGGCGTCCTCGGCGCCGATATCCACGGCCTGCCAGCTCGCGCCGGCATCGTCGCTGCGCAACACGGTACCGCCGCTGCCGACGGTCCAGCCCAACTCGGGGCCGGTGAACAAGACTTCCTGCAGATTGACGTCGTCCATCGGCACGGGTAGCTCGACACGCTGCCAGTCTTGGCCGTCGTCGGTGGTGCGCAACAGGCTTTCGTAGCCGACCGCAACCACGGTGGTATCGTCAGCGTAGGCGACGTCGAACAGCCCCATCGGCACGTTCAGCTGTTCAATCTCGGGCGCGCGCGGATCGTCGAACACACGGTTGAACGGCTCCCAGTCGCGACCGCCGTTACGGGTTTCGAAAATCAGTCCCCCATTCTGGCCGACGGCATAGCCCTGGCCATCCGGGCGCATCGCCAGACCGAGCACGCCGTCGGCAAAGCCCGAAAACGAATCCACGGTCCAATGGCGTGCCTCGGCATCGCTATGGGCCAGTTTCAGGCCACGCCCGCCGACGGCGACCAGTTCGCCGGACGGCATCACCTGAATATCGCGAAAGTAACCGGTGATATCGGAAAAGCCGGAGGCAGTGATGTGCTTGCCCTCTTCGTCCAGTTGCATATCGAAGCGCTCGACCTGCTGGCGCGTGGGAGCGCCGACATCGTGCAGGTTGTAACACCGCCCGCCCAGACGCTCCTGGTCCTTAAACGGCAGACACTGCGGATGGCGCTTGCCATCGGGCACTTCGGACAGCGATTTAATATCTGGCGAGGCAGCCGAGGCACTCAGCATCGGCAGCAACCAATACGCCAGACCGATGGCCAGCAGTACGAAGCACAGCAGACGAATACGTGAAGCAGACACGAGCGACTCTCCGCGGTAGTTGTTGGGCATTGCGAGGCCAATATCGATACCGGGAGCGACACGCCGGCCCGGTGTGCCGACCTGAAACCGATATCCCCGCCCTGCAGTGCGCGATTCCATACGCGAGGCACGGACCAACGCACGCACAGCAAAGCCGCGAATTATGCGTCACGCACCCGGGCGGTGCAGCGAACGTCCCGGCCGCCGTCGGACTGACGTTGGTGTCCTGTCGCGTCTACGGCTCGGCGCGCGGCGGGATGTGCGTGGCGATGCCCGCCTCGTACTCACGCAATTCAGTGGCCGCCCGTGGGGCCGCAACGCCGCCACGGCGGCGCTGGCAGCGTCTTCGATTGCCTTATCCACGCGATCGCGCTTGAGTGCATCGCCCAAGAGCAGCCTCGTGTGCGTTTCAATTCAACGCGCCCCCCAAGCTCATTCCCGTTTTTTGTCGAAGTGCTTTCGGAAGCTCGTCACCCACGACGCCACGCCCTTGAGTGCGTCGCCGGCCTTGGCTGTCAGCGCGTCGATTTCGCCTTCGACCGCATCGTATTTGGATGCATTCTTCTCGGGAAGTGGCGGCAGAATATGGGCGTAGTAGGTCCGCTCGAGTAACCGATGCAACAGCCGCTCGCCGGGAAATGGCTGACCACTGTTCAAGGCACGCGCGCCCTTGATCAGGTTGCGGATGTCGTACTGGGTGGGGCTGATGTCCGGCGCCTGTTTGGGGATGTTGAGCAGCTTGTAGACGCCAATTCTGGCCGTGCGTACCGACGCCTCCATGGTGAAGATGATGTCGTTCCGGGTTTCGACGAATTGCCCGATCAGGCCCAGGTTCGTGCAGCCCTGCGGTACCACTGCCGGCCGGTCGCCTGCGGCGCGCGGCATGAACTGCGCGGTGATATAGGGCATCAAGGCGGTGCGCACTTTCGTGTGGGCCACGATTTCCTCGAGCTGCGTTTCGATACCCAAGTGGTAGCACAGCTCGGCGAGAATCTCTCGGCCGGTGCATTGCGGCATGGTCTTTTCGACGTAGTTGCCGGGCTGGTCCATCAACAGGCCGTATACCCACAGCACGAGCGTGTTCTTGGGCTGATCCGGAAAATGCGGCTGCCGATTACAGGTAACGCTCAGCAGCCAGTTCGAATCCGTGAAGGTGATGATGCCGCCTGTCGCCGTGCGCCCCGTATACGGGTCGTTGACACAAAGCGTCTTGATTTTATCGACCAGCGGCGAGGGCTTGCAGGTCAGCGTGGCCGATTCCCAGATGGAGCGGTCGGTGTCGCCATAGAATTTCTCGGGACAACCGAAAACCGGTGATTTCTTGGCCAGCTTACGCCACAGCGCCCAGCCGCTGTGCTCGCCCGGCTCGTGTCGGCCGACATCCAGCTGCGGCACCGTATCGAGCGCGCCATAGGCCGTGTTTTCGGTCATCGACCCGGTCAAGGCGAAAACGAGATCGTTTGCGCCGATATCAATCCGGCGCGGCTCGCCGGCAACGCGGCAATCGATGCCGGTCACGGTCTTGCACGTGCCGGCCATGTCGAGTTCCAGATCGTGCACGCGCGTTGAGAACTGAAATTGCACGCCCTTCTCACGCAGCATATCGGCCAGCGGTTTGATGAAGGTGTCGTACTGGTTGTACTTGGGAAACACCAGAACCGACATATCACCAAAACCGTCCACCGAATCCAGGAACCGGTGCATGTAGAGTTTGACTTCGAGCAGGCTGTGGCAGTTCTTGAAGGCGAACATGGTGCGAAAGAGCGCCCAGAAATTGCTCTTTAGAAAACCGGCGCTGAAGTAGTCCTCGATGGTGATGTCATCGAGGTCTTCCTTGCGCTTGAGCATCAGGCGAATCATTTCCCACTGCTGCGCGGTGGACAGACCGAAATCGGTAAAGTCCAGAATCTCGCCCCGATTGCGCATGAGCCGCGCCTTCGAGTAGTTCGGATCGTTGTCGTTGACGAGCCGGTACTCATCGAGCACCGAATAGCCTGCCGGCAGTTCCGCAGCCGGCACGTCCTGGAACACGTCCCACAGCGTGTCGTAGTTCCAGTTCATTTCACGCCCGCCGCGGATGATGTAGCCGTGCCGCGCATCGCCGGCGCCGTCCATCGAGCCGCCTTCGATATCCATCTCTTCCAGCACCGTGATGTTGGAAGCCGGCATGTGGCCGTCGCGGATCAGATAGAAGGCTGCCGCGAGGCCACCAATCCCGCCGCCTATGATCCACGCCTTTCTGTCTTCGACGCCCGGCGTGGGCAACGGGCGATGTCGTGCATAGGGCCCAATGAAATCGGGCGGCGGCAAGGTATTGTCGGGGCGATGATGCCAGTAGCCCGCCGTGGCATCCGGCTCGTGCTCGAAACCGTCCGGCGCAGTCGTCGGGATATCGAAACCGGGCACTGTCTTTTTCGGCATGGCGCGAACACTCCTGTCTTGGCGGCACGATCCAGGGCTCAGACTTAACTATCGTATGAAGTCTGGCTATCCATCGAATTGACCTGGATCAGCCTCCGAGCCGTTCGCTAACCAAGGTGGAACGGCCGTTGCCGAACATGACCGGCAAGACGAACCGGCGTACTCATCGGTTATCCGATTGACCGTTCTCGACGGCGGGCCGGGCGCAACTCGGCATGCGCGCCCTCGTGTCAGCGACCGTGCAAGCCCGCGACCGGCCGAACACGGCGACCGGATACGCCGCCCGGGCTAGACCTCAGGCCGCGGTCGGGGCCAGGTTGGCCACCCGGTGCTCGCGGATCGGCCAATGCATCGCCACCGCGACCAGGCTCAGCACGACGCTGGTCCACCAGATGGCGTCGTAATGGCCGGTGCGTTCGTAGATCCAGCCGCCCAGCCAGACGCCGGTAAAGCTGCCCAGCTGGTGGCCGAGGAACACCACGCCGTACAACGTGGCCATGTAGCGGGTGCCGAACATGGTCGCCACCAGTCCGGTCGTGGGTGGCACGGTCGCCAGCCAGAGAAAGCCGGTCAGACAACTGAAGGTGAGCACGGAGGTCAGCGATAGCGGCAACACCAGCAGGGCCACGGTCACGATGCCGCGGGCGATATAGATGAACATCAGCAGGCGTTTCATCGACACCCGACCGGAGATGTAACCCGACACCATCGCCCCGGCCACGTTACACAGCCCGATCAGCCCGATCGCCCAGGCCGCCACATCCGGATCGAAACCGTTGTCCGTGAGGTAGCCCGGAAAATGCACGGTGATGAAAGCCAGATGGAACCCGCAGACGAAAAATCCCAGCGTCAGCAACCAGTAGGACAGATGCCCGCGAGCCAGGCCCACGGTGGCGGCGAAGGAATCCTGTGCGCTGACAGCACTCACCGGTGCTGTCGGCTCGGGCCGTACCCGTCGGGCCAGCGGCATGATCAGGATGACCATCCCCATGGCCATGAGCGACATGGCATTCAGCGCCCCGATCCAGCCGAACAGATCGATCAGCTGCTGGGCCATGGGCACGATCAGAAACTGCCCCATGGAACCTGCCGCCGTGCCGACACCCAGAACCCACTGCCGATCGTCCTCGCTCACCGCCTTGGCCATCAACGGCAGCACGATGCCGAAACCGGTCCCGGCGATACCCGCGCCCACGAGTACGCCCGCCCCCATCTGCAGGGTCCAGACCGAGTCCACGCCCGCGGTCAACCAGAGCCCCAGGGCATAGAGCAGCGCGCCGCTGACCAGCACCTTCGTATTCCCGAAACGATCCGCCAGGCCACCGGCTAGCACGGCGATCACGCCCCAGGCGAGGTTCTGGATGGCCAGCGCCAGGCTGATCACATCCCGACCCCACTGGTTGGCGTCCGCGATCGGCTCGACGAACAGACCGAAGCTGGCACGAAAACCAAAGGCAAACATCAGCAGCAGCGAGGCCGCGCCCAGGGTGATCCATGCAGATGCGCTCAGGCGGGGGAAACGCATGCCAGGCTCCTGTCCGTTCCAGAATCAATTGATCTATTCTCAACAGGCCCGAATCGACGGGCAAACGATATTTTTTACCCGCTTGAATAAGGTTTTCTAAGCCATGAGCCAGCCGCCCCTGAAAGCCCTGTATTACTTCTGCGTCGCCGCCGCTCGCTGAGCTTCAAGCAGGCGGCCGACGAATTGTCCGTCACGCCGGGGGCCGTCAGCCAACAGATCAAGACGCTGGAAGAGTGGCTCGGCTTGCCGCTGTTTGTGCGTAGCGCACGTCAGGTCACGCTTACGGAAGCCGGCAACTCGTTCTACCGACGTATTTACCCGCCGTTGTCGGAGGTGCTCGGGGTGACGGTGTCCATGCAGCGCATCAATCGCAGCCGGACCGTCCGGCTCACCCTGCCGCCGAGCTTCGCCATGATCCGGTTCGGGCCCAAACTGGCCGCCTTTCGCCAGGACCACCCCGACATCGAACTGCAACTGCATGCCTCATCGCTGCTGTCCACGCTCGACGGCACGGACCATGATCTGGCCATCCGCTACCTGCCCGAAGCCGATCCGATTTTCCACAGCAGCTGTCTGGCAACACTGCAGGTCATGGCCGTATGCAGCCCCGCGTATCGGCAGCGCTTCCCCCGGCTTGCGCAAGCAGACCTCACCGGCACGACGCTCTTGCACGACCACCTGCACCCGGACTGGCAGCGGATGATCCAGCAGGCCGGGCTGACCGGTCAGCCGACGGACAATCTTTACTCGGACCATTCCATGCTCGCCATGCAGGCCGCCGAAAGCGATCTGGGCATCTGGCTTACCGACCCGGTCCTGGGCGGGCCGGCGCTGGCGGCCGGGCGTCTTTGCCGGGTATTCGAAACCACCCTGCCGGCCAGACGCCACCTGTTTCTGGTGCACAACCGCCAGTCGCCGTTAAGTGCTGCCGCCACAACGGTCAAACACTGGATTTTCGATCACTTCCGGCTGGCGCAGTCGGCCGCCGATCACTAAGTCGCAATCGAAACGCGACCGATCCCGTCCGGCGTCAGTGCACGAATCTCTGCGAACGCGTCAAAACCGCCCGCCGTTTGTTCACACGCTATCGCGAAAACCGGCCACCGTTTGCGATACACGCCCGCTGGACGAGCGCGGGGTCTGTTGCGTACGTGTAGGTGGTTTGGCTACGCGCGCCACTGCGCATGCTGCAGCTGGGCCCGCTTTGATCGCAGCCGCCGGGCAGAACCCGGTTGCCGCCGCGTACGCACTGGTCGCGAAAGCGCGCCACATCCTGACTGCCGGCAAGACGGTAGTCGACACAGACTTCGGCACGCGGGTCGTAACAGCTCAGCGAATGGTCGCTGGCGCCGCCGCGCTGGGCCGATTGAGGCGCCGACTGTGTCGTCGCGGCCCCACGTCGTGTACCACCCTGCCCGGCCATCGAGGCGCCGTGGGCCAGCGCACGCGCGTCGTGTTGTCGAACGGCCGCCAGCGCGTGTGCGTACCCTTGTGCGCTCGCCTGCGCCTGGGCGGCGGTGGTCGGTTCCGCAGCCATCATTTCTTCGTTATGCCACGTGATACAGGTGCGACGGCGGGCTGCTTCCACTTCGGATGCAATACGCGACGCTTGCCCTGCCGGCGCGACATAACAGCCCCAGGCCTCGAGTGAACACTGGCAGGCCATATCGATCACGATATATTGTTCCTGCGCCACCGCGCGTGCCTGTTCCAGGCTCATCGGCGCCTGCGCCTGGGTCGAATCCTGTGGCGCCGGCAACGCCCGCGGCCAGCTGTCGAACCAGCGCTCGATGCACTCGTAGTTTTCATCGCAATACGCTGCCACCCGGCGATAGGCAGCCTGATCGACGGGATGGCCGGCATCACGCGCCTCGATACGCACGTGTTGACACATCCAGTCCCCGCATTCGACCACGATCTCGTTATCCGCACTCATATAACGACGCAGCGCGCTGATAGACCGATCGTCCAGGGCATCGTATGCCTCGATCGTCGGTACCAGCGGCTGGTCGTCAGGCAAGCTGCGTACCTCTCGACAAAACGGCGAATTCTCGTCGAGCCAATCCCGTGCGCCCGAAAGCATATCCGGCAACGCGTCGATCATGTAGCCATGGCAGGCGCTGCGAATCACCCCGTCGAGACGGCTTTCGAATTCTGCATCCGTTTGCTGCGCGCCAAGCGGCATCCAGCTACCGATCGCCCATACCGCAAATGCCACCGCCCATTGCACGCGTCCAACCATCCCCGCCCCCAACATCCGCCCGCTCGAATAGCAAAGATACCCCATTGCGCGGCCGCGTATGGCAGCCCGATCTTCGCCGCATCACGCGCCAAGCGCCAGGCACTGCCTGATTCGCCGAACGCCCGAGTCGGCCACGTCACGCAGCAGCGCTGGCATTAACGAATGGCTAGCGAGTCTGCGTCGGCTCGCTTTTGAGCGCATCGATCACGGGCTCGAGTGCTTCGATTAACGGCGCTGGCGAGACGGGGCTTTGCTCGGGGCGCCACGCATTCTGAAATTCCGCGATCTCGACGCCAATCACCTCGCTGCGCGCCAAGGCAACACAGGCCTCGTGAATATCTTGCAGGGATAGCCCTTCCGGACACACATAGTCCGTTGGAACAATGCCTGGCTCAAGCACATCGCAATCCAGATGAATATAAACCGGGCGTCCGGCGACTGCGGCTTCGAGTTGCGCGACAAACGCGGCCCCGGGTTTGATATGCGTGACACGCCCCGTATCGATCAACTCGATCTCATAGGGATCGAGGTCTCGTTGTCCCACGAGGATGATGTTGTGAAGCGCCAGCCCCGCACCGAGGCCCGAATCCCATAAACCGGCGGGCCCTGCCAAGGCCAGGCCACCTAAATAGCCGCTGTCGGACGTATCCGGCGTATTCAGATCGCCATGCGCGTCGAACCAGACAATGCAGGCGTCCGGTCGATGCTTTGCAATAACCGGAATAGTCGCCAGCGACACCGCGCAACGACTTGTGGCAGACAAGGGCCTATGACCTTCGGCCATCACCCGCTCGAAATGAGTCTGGATGCCTCGCAAGGCCGCCATCGCCTGGTCAAGCTCGATACGCCAGTGGGCATCGAGCGCTTTCTCCGGCGTTCCGATGGGGGACGCACGGATGCCGAGTTCTGTAGCCAATACCTCGCCGATCGATTTGGCGCCCGGGATGGCGAGATCATTACGATCACCCGCGCGGGCCTGAAATACGGTCAAAGCAATGGACATCACAGATACCAGGCAATGTGAAGCGCAAGGCGCTGAGTGCGAACCCTAAAAGCGCCGTGACCAGCCGAAGCGCGCCAACGGGCGTTCGCGGCCAAGGCTTTTATTCTGCATACGACGCAAGGCAGCCGCCAATCCATTCACGGCCCGTATTAACCGAACATCGCCCAAAACACCGCCGCGACCATGGCCGTGGCGAGCACGCTACGTATCACGCGTGCCGCGCGTGGGCGGCGCAGCCACGCCGTGAGCAGCTGGCCGCTCGCCATCCACACGAGGTTGGTCGATGCCGCCACTCCAAGGCATGTCCCAGCGGTCAGGCCGTACGCCCAGAGCGGCGACTCAATCGGCAGTAGCGACTGCGAAAAGATGGCAAGAAACGCCGCGTAGCTCTTCGGATTGAGCACGTTGAGCAATACGCCGTCTCGAAAGCGCGGCGCACCGCCGGCATTCGCCGGATCGCCTGGTGGCGAAGCCGTGGCGATCCGGTAGGCGAGATAAACGATATAAAGCGCCGCGACCGCCTCCAGAACACGCCGCAGGTTGGGAAACTGGCTGAACAAGGCCCCGAGCCCCGCAGCCGCAGCCAGGGCTACGAGTGCAAGGCCGGTCATGATGCCAAGGTAAAACGGCAGCGTACGGCGCAGGCCGAACGTCGCGCTCGACGCCGCAAGCGCTATGGGCGCCGGCCCCGGCGAACCGAGGATGAGTGCGGCGGTTAGCGCGAGCGAAGCGATCGCCGTGGCCATGGGCAGTTGTCCATCCAAAGCAAAATGGAACCATTCAGTACCGTTTATACAAGATGGAACCGATCGGTTCCAATAGGCTCGCTGTTGGACTAATCTGGCCGACATGCCCACGCACGCCAGGGAACGCCTACTCGATTCCGCCGAGGGCCTGTTTTATCGCCACGGTATTCAGGCGGTCGGGATCGATCGCCTGCTGGAAGACTCCGGCGTCGGACGCGCGTCGTTCTATCGCCATTTCGAAAGCAAGGATGCGTTGGTTACCGCCGTACTGGCCCGGCGTGATGCCGCGTGGCGAGAGATGTTCGATGACATCCTCGAGGCCTGCGACGGCGAGCCGCTGGCGCTGTTCGACGCCATGGCCATGCGCTACGCCGAGAACGATTTTCGTGGCTGTGCATTCATCAACGCGGTGGTGGAAGCCGCAGACCGGAACAGCCCCTGGCACCAGATCGCCGTCGCACACAAACACGCGCTGATCGAACAGATCACCAAATCACTGCGCGCCGCCGGCCACGCGGATGCCAAAACACAGGCAAGCCAGTGGGTGCTGCTACTCGACGGCGCTGTCGTCACCGCCATGCGGGAAGGCCACGCCGGGCCGATTCAGCAAGCAGGCCGGATGGCGGCCCAATTGCTGGATCGACCTATCCATTCGACCTGAGCGAGCCTGGATGCCCAGACCGGAGCGGCGCGCCAGACGCCTCGGACCCCGTGCTCATATACAGATGCCGCCGCGAGCCTGGCGATCAATACGTCGCGTAAAGATACTCGCGCATATTCCTCAAGATATTGCGAGGCCAGTCAGCCGATGTCGTGTCGCCGAAGAAACCGACATCCTTCGACCCTTCAGCGACCACGTGAACGCGAGTATCAGCCCCCACTTGCTTGAGATAGACGCCAGCCACGACGTTCCAGTCGAAGGGGGTAATACCGTGTTCGCCCAACACCATACCCCGCGAACGATCCGCCTTCTTGAGCGCAAACCCCGTCTGCTTGAGCCCGACTTTCGCGGCTTCGAAAACCTGGTCGCCGTTATAGCCCTGAAAGACATCACCATTCTGGTATTCGGACCATCCCGTCTTGCCACGCTCGCCATCGAACGCCGCCTCGTCCGCGCTCTGCGGCAAGGAATCGAGGCTCGCGCACCGGTCATGACGAGCGCCGCAACTACCACCCATACAATTCTCATCGAAATCCCCCTTTTCGTGGCAACTCAGCCTTGTATTAGCGACGCCGGGCGCAAGTCGGCTCGCGATTTGGGCACCGTATTATGTAACGCCGCATCTAAAACGCGCCCCGTACCAAGCGCGTCAATCCGCCGCTTGAATTAAATGCACTGAGGCGTCCCCGGCCTGCTCGGATTTCCCAGCCGGTGCTTCGCGGCAGGGACGGCAGACGACGGCTTGGTGCCGTTCCTACACCAAGCCGCCCAGCATCGCGATCGCAGCCACCCTCGTAGATAGAAATACTTTATGCGGGGTTTGCCACGCCTAATACACTGGTCCGAAACCACTTGCGTAACCAAGACCCGACGCAGCAGCGCGTTCTGGGTTGCGCCCACAGGAGTCTGTCTTGACGACGGCCCACCAACCGTATCGAAGCGGCATTCATCCGCTTCATGCGCTGCTACTGTCCGGGAGCTTCCCGCTCTTTCTCGGCGCCGCGCTGGCCGACTACGGCTACGCCACGTCCTACCTCATTATCTGGAGCACGTTCGCCTCCTGGCTGATTGCCGGCGCGCTCGTATTCACCGGCTTCGCCATGCTGTGTGCGCTGATCGGCCTGTTCCGCGCAGACAAGCGCGGCACCTACCTTCTGTATTTCGGGTTACTGCTGGTGACCTGGGTTCTGGGCTTCATTAACGCCCTGGTCCATGCACGCGATGCCTGGGCGATGATGCCCACGGGTTTCGTGCTTTCGATCGCCGTCGCCGTGCTTTCCTGCGCCGCCACGCTGCTCGGCTTTTCTCGTCTCGGTCGCGGAGTCCGCTCATGAAAACGCAAGCCATTCTCTACAGCACCGCGGTGGCCGTGGCACTGGCCGCCGGTAGCGTGCACGCCGCAGACACCGCCCAGCAGTTCGGCCCCAACCCGAACCTGCCCGAACCGCAGCGCGGCCTGCTGCCCAACATGACGATTCCGGAGCCGGCCCCCTGGGGCGACGAAAAACCGACTGTACCGGACGGCCACACGATCACCGCCATCGCCACCGATCTGAAGGTTCCGCGCCAGACGATCGTGCTGCCCAATGGCGATATTCTGGTCGCCGAGGGCAAGGGCGGCGGCAAAGCGCCCAAGAAGCGGCCGAAGGACTTCATCGCCGGCATCATCAAATCCAAAGGCACCACCTCGGTCGACAGCGGCGACCGGCTGACCCTGCTGCGCGACGCCGACGGCGACGGTACCTACGAAAAACAGACCGTGTTCGCCCGCAACCTCAATGCGCCCTATGGCCTCGCGCTGGTCGGAAACGACCTCTACGTGGCCAACCAGGACGCGCTCGTTCGTTTCGACTACGAGGAGGGCCAGCTCGAGGCCAGCGGCGCGCCGGAACTGATCACGTCCTTGCCGGCCGAGATCAATCACCACTGGACCAAGGCGATGACCGCCAGCGCGGATGGCGAGCATCTGTATGTGGGTATCGGCTCCAACAGCAACATCACCGAGCGCGGTATGGAAGCCGAGGTCGATCGCGCCGAAATCTGGGAGATCGACCGCGAAACCGGTGCCCATCGCGCCTACGCCACGGGTCTGCGTAACCCCACCGATCTGGCCATCCAGCCGGATAGCAACCAGCTCTGGGCCGTGGTCAACGAGCGCGACGAACTCGGCCCGAATCTGGTGCCCGATTACCTCACGACCGTGCAGGAAGGCGGCTTCTACGGCTGGCCGTACAGCTACTGGGGCCAACACGTCGACACGCGCGTCAAACCCGAAAACCCGGACAAGGTCAAAGCCGCCATCGCGCCCGATTACAGCCTTGGCTCGCACCACGCACCGCTGGGTGTCGACTTCTCGAATGCGCAGGTCGGCGGCGAGTTCGCCAACGGCGTGTTCGTGGGCGAACACGGCAGCTGGAACCGCGGCGACCCCGTCGGCTACCGCGTCGTGTTCATCCCGTTCGAGGACGGCCAACCCGCGGGCGACCCGGTCGATTTCGTTTCCGGCTTTCTCACCGAAGACAACAAGACCCGCGGCCGCCCCGTCGGCGTCACTGTCACACCGGATGGCGCAGTCCTCGTTGCCGACGACCTGACAAACGCCATCTGGCGCGTCACGCGCGACGACGCGAACACGCAAGCGGGGGATGGAAGCGACAGCGTTTCGGGCTCGGAACAGGCCGATTCGGAACAGGCCGATTCGGAACAGACCGATTCGGAGCCGGCAAGCTCGGACCAGTCCGACTCTTCCGAGCCGTCTGACGCCCGCGCAGACGAAGCCAACTCCTCCTCCTGAGAAGACTGGCGGCCCCGGGCCACCGCTCGACGCCTAGCACGCCCCGCGGGTTCTCCCGCGGGGTTTTTAATGTATGAGGAGCCTTGCCAAGGCCAAAGCGTGACCGACTTGCGGTGCTACGCTTTAAGCCCAGGCCCCGCAGCTGGGCCGCATACTTAATCCAAGTTTCCCGGCGCGATTAGCGCAAAGTCCGCTAGCTTGTTCATGAGTTAAGTATACTGTCCCTTAATCAGACTCGCCGCGGTGGCCCAGCACCGCGCTAACGCGACGAAGCGGCTCGCTGTTTCGTGCGCAGCCACGACCAGGCCACCGGCGTTCGCGGCGCATTATTGCGCATCCAACCAGCGCGCGAGGCGCGCCCTGCGATTGCGCCCGCGCAACAGCCGCACCACGGCACAAACACCGTGATACACGCCAAGCCCCGCCAGGCCATAAAACGCCAGCGTCGCCGGCAACCGATCGAGCCAGTCCAGCGCCGATGCACTGGTCGCAAGATCCACGGGCATGCGGTAGGCCCGCGTGCCGCTGACAAGTGCGATAGCGATCGCCGCCATGGCTAAACCGGCCACCAACGCATGCGAGCGCCAATCCACGGGCGGAAAACGTTTCAGCTCGTTGTAGCGCGACAACGCCCCATGGCTGATCACGCGCCCCTGCTGCGTTACCGTAACGTCGGCGACCACCAGCGTACGCCCACGCAGGGTTTCGAGCCAGTGTTCGGGGTAGCGAAACACGATATTGCCGATCAGCACCACCGGCCACCGCTGGGCCGAGCTAACCACCGGCCCGGTGGCCGCTTGGTGAATCATCATCTGAGATATGCGCGCTTGCGCATCGCCGGTTAGCTCGCCGATTCGTTCGCTACCCGGTATATCCGCTTCACAATCGGCCACGCTCACACGGCCGCGCACCCGAAACAGGCGCTCGCCCTGCTTGTACATGCCCACGCTCGACCCGGGCCTATAGACGAGCAACCCCCAGACGAGCGGCAGGCAGCCGGCCCCGAACCACACCGGGTGCACACTCGGCACAGCCAGCATCACGATCACCGCGCCCAGAGCGATCAGGCTCGCGCTTATCACCCGCAAGCCACCGGTTTCGACAGCGCTGTCGCTCAAACGCAGGCGAAAATCGGCGCTGCTCTCACGGTATTCGCCCATCAGTCGCACGCAGTGGTCTGCGTCGCTTTCCGGCAGCGTATCGCCCGCCACCAGCGTGGGCAGCACGGGTACGCCGTTAAGCTCGACCACCAGCGACTTGTCCCAGGCACGTACGACGCGGGCGGTGCAGTGCGGCGCGATCGACGCCAGCAGGCTTTCATGCACGCGCACCCATAGATCGCCGATGTAGATTCGCCCGTCGGAGCCCGTACCGGCCGTGACGCTGAACTCGCCTTCCGTGGCATGCACGCGGCCATCGATCAGCACCTCGTGCGGATACGCCAGGGCAACGGCCAGCCGGTCCCGCGGCGATAGCGTATTGGCCTCATCCTGCGCGGCCAGCCGCCGCGACACTTGGCGGTGGCGCTGGTAGCGAAACCACCATGGAATGCTGACAGCCAGCACCAATAGCAATGCAAAAAACGCAGGAGTCATCGCGCATCCCAGTCCGCCTCAGGCTGCAACAGACACTGCGCAGAACCCCGCGGGCCGGCTTTATGGATCGGCGGCCGATTATAACGACTGCTTGGGAGCAATCCGTACACCGCACCCGATCGCCCGCGTGGCTGCCCAAGCCGGCTATCGAGGGCCTGGCGCGATCTGGGGACAGCGAGATCTGAATCCATCGAATACGCGACCAGAGCAAACCGCGCTAACACGATGCTCGAATTAAATATACTGTCACCGGATCCCGAGGTCTTTTATAACCGACAGCGACTACACCAATCGCTGAACTATCAAACACCGGAGAGCTACGAACGTAAGCTAGCCACTAACCCCTGATCTGGCTGTCCGAAAAAGTCGGGACATCTCATACTGTCCCTAAATCCCTGTCCCCGGATCCTCATACACTCTCGCCCTATTCTCCATTATTTAAGACCCTTATGAATTCATCCCAATCATCGCCGTGCTTAATAGCCGGCTCTATATTCTTCATCGGAATGGTAAGTTTGTATCGCCTTTGTACGCCAGAACCGCGATAGTCAATCTCCCTCACCACCCCTTGCTTGATCAAGGCCGGCAACACCGAACTTTCAAAGAAACCATACGCCTGACCAAGCCTAAGCTTAAAAACAGACTGGTTTAGATGAGTTGCCCGCATGAATGCTCGAAGCGCTTGTATTGCTATTTCAACCCGCTCATCCGGCTCAACATCTTCAGGGCACGACTGGCCTTTGTCCAAGACATTGCTAAAACTAAAACCAATTTTTTCGACCTTCCCACGGATATCGCCAGGGGAGAAAAACGTTGCGTCTGAATCAGGCTCAAAAACAGCGTCTACGCGACAATCTTGCATCGAACTATCATATGCCACCTTCGTCGAGGGTATATCTAGCCGCACAAAGTCACAGCTATGGAAAACGCAGCTCGAAATGCGGGCTCCCGTAAAATCCTGGCTATTAAAGCTGCATTCAAAAAAGTTTATGCCTTTTAGCTTCCTGTTCGCCATTACTCCATTTGGAAATGCGTTGCCAGAAATAGAATAACTATCTAACTGCAAACCATCGAGAATTCTAATCGCGAGAGCCCCGGCATTTTCCTTTTCAAAACTCGTAGTAAGAGACGACTTACCGATCTCAGATAGCTTATCTACATACTTTAGATAGTCTTTCTCTTTGCGCTTTAAAAACGCCACCGCCGCATCACATGTGCGTTCAGGTAGCATCGCGACGCCGAGAAGTGTGCTCAAAGACGTAATCCCGGAGCCTTCGATTTCCCGCCCCATCGCCTCCCCTAGGTAAAATTCACGAAAATCCTCATGGTCAAATGTGAGTTTTCGTGCAGATCCTTCCGCAGTAGTCAGCAACGAATGCTGGTGAAGCCTCTCTTTTACTTGTCGCGTAGTCGAAGCATCTTTTTTGTGTTCCGTGCAGAAAAGATCCGCGAGCATATCTAAGTAGTCATACCTTAAAGCGTGAGATTGCGTGTTCCACATCTCCAACGCAACGGAGGCTAGAAGGCCGTGATGCTCTTGTATTGACAGCAACGGCGAGGCAGCCGTATCGCGGGCAGATCGATCAATCCATTTTGCATGAGCTTCTCGTTCGATTATCGCGCCGACAAATTCGTAAAAATAATCTTCGGGCTTCGTTCCTAAGCGACCGACCAACGAATTTGGTTCACCCTCTTTCGCTTCGATCACCAGCTTCTTGACAAGCACGGCCCTGGTTAACAAGGGATGGTCCGCGCCCAACCTTCTCTCGACAAGATCGTAAAGCTCCCTCTCGTCCGGCACCCCCGCTTTACTTGCATACGCCAGAAACCTATCCTTGTCCCATCGCCGCAAGGCGACTCTTGCGAACACCGCCCCCGCATCTTCACCAATCGAGTCGAACATACGAGCTTGCGACGCGAAGCTCCGAACCTCGAAATAGGCCCGTCTGGCTGCAATGAGAACACGCCCTGAACCATGAAGCCTATTTATTAAATTGCCTAGGGCCGATACTGCTTCACCAGACCCGGTTTCCAGGAAGACTTCCTCAAACCCGTCAAGCGCAGGAACAATAGCGTCCATCTTCACAAGTTCTGTGAACGCATCGTAATACATCAAGAACCGGAATCTATTCGTTAGATCGGCAGCTACTACATCGTCAAGGGCCATGAACGGGCGCCCACCAAGATGGATCGGAACTATAAGCCAATTGGCCTCCCCTTTCTTATATCGAGAGGCTTGAACTCGAGCCATATGGTTAATGAGTGTCGATTTTCCCTCACCAGCATCAGACGTTAAATATAAGACTTTTGAAACTCCCAAGAGCCCGCGGTCTAGGAATTCAATTATCTGGTTTGAAGCTCTATTCGACTCGGTCTCATCGATCCGCGCGGTTTCCAAATCTTGGCTCAAGAGCGAGCCCTCGGGATCGACAAAATTCGTCTCCTCAGGTATTGCGCTGAGCAATCGATCTGCGAGGAGTGGCAATCTGGCTACACGATTAGTCAGCCAACGATAAGCGCTCGTACTTTCGCCGCCGTCTTCGGATACTTGAATTTGGCCTTCATTAGTCGTTATTTGGGCTGTGACGATTTCATCACGAATTTGCGCGACGAGCTCGCCTTTCTGCAGATCGACATCAACCGAGCTATCTGCGAATGCCGAGACGGCGTTGGCGAAATCCTTTGCATTCATAGAGCAATCCTCAGTTGAACATAGTTGTTCCCGATACCCACTTGATACTCAGGCGGCGTCGTTTGCCCAGGTTTCGAGTGAATATGGAGAACCTTCGCTCCCCGACCGAGCGAGAGGCGAATACCTGGCCACATATCGTCGTCTGAAGAGACCACAGCGACCACACTATTGCTAGAGGCAAGGTCAATTAGATCAGCGGTTAACATCGTATCGACTAGCTTCTGCTCCGCCCGCGTAAGCACTTTTTTAGGGTGGAGTTCACAGTCAACGTGGGGACAGCGACGGTCGGTCAAAAACGCGTGTAAATGCTGGAGCGGACAAGCGTGCGCGGCAACGCAACCTTCGTAGGGCGGCGGACTACACTTTAACCCCCCAGGGAACCCACGTAGTCGGTAAGTATGGAGCATATTAATTTTGGGCTCGATAATCATACTGCGCGCAAGTTCGACTTCAACCGGAATACGCCTAACTCCATTCTCGTCCTGTATCAGATACGGCCTAGGAAAGTCTTTGGCGAGTTGACTAGCAATGTCTTGAGCGACTCGAGAAAGCACGTCTCCTTCGTACCAACCTCCGTACAGTCTCACATTTACGCCTTGAGCTCCGGTAAGGCTCGATGCGTCTATCGCTTGGAGAATTTTTCCGACAACGTGGCAAATTCCAGGTTGTTTTAAAGCAGGTGGAAGATTCGCGTAATCGACGAGAATTCTCATATATTCGTGATCATTTTTCGATATCCGTTGAGGCCATGCTGCGCGGTGCGTGCCAGCGTTACGGGTAGTCGTGTGTTTGCCCAGCGCGACCAACATGAATTAACCCGCTGTAAGCAACCTGTTTATGCGCATATATTCGCTACGGCGCAGCGAGCCGGGGTCAAGCGAGCCGGGGTTGTGTCTTGCATTTTGCATAGCCCGGCCTACCGCTCTCTAATACGGATCGACCGAACAAGAATTAAGTGAGTATGGATGATCCGCAAACGCGTCCATAACCCTTAATCCGTGGTTGTTGAATCGTTGTCAGCCGCACTATCGCCAGATATCAAGCCGGTCATCTGTTTTGAGAACGCAGCATAGGCTTCTGTCTTGGCACCGGTAACGGTCGCGAACAGGCTACGCTCGCGAATGGAGAAATCCTCGCGTCGGCTTGTGCCATTGCGCTTTACGATGGCCGTACCGGCCATCTCGCAAGCCGCTCCGTCCCAGGTATTGGCTAAACCCAGCTGCTTGAAAGTGACCTCTAGGGTGGCCGACGCAGCGTCACCATCGCCGTTAGCAGGCATCTGCTCAATCACCGCCACACGCGGATCCGCTTGAAGGCTCGAAATGAGCGACTGGCGCAGTGTCCGAGCGTCGCTATTCATGAAGCAGGTGGTGTTTTGCGTCGGGATATACGCGCCACCGACCGGAATCATGCCGCTACGGCTGACGCAGCTAAATGCGTCGGGATAATCAAACGGCGGCAGATAGACACGTTCGATTTCTCGCGGCAGCTCAACCTGCGTGGTAACCGGCTGCATTTGCCCGGAAAGCGTCGCGCATCCGGTCATGCTGAGTACAAGCGCTAGCGTTCCAAATAGCGCCGTTGCTAGTCGTACGATCCTCATCACTCCCCCTTGCCCCTGTACTTCTCTGTGCTATCGCAACAAACCCAAAGCGCATCGCCCGGCAATTACCACTCCGGAAGCCCCCGCTCGCTCAACACCACCCGATTCCCCGCCGCATCAAACCGCGTCAACTCCTGACGCCCACGCCGGCAACGCACGAAGGTGGCATTAATCACACCGTTCGATTCGGCGAAGCATTCTTCCTTGGAACGCGGCGCGATGGTGATCCATTGCGGCTGGCTGTTGATGAGCGGCTGCATGGCGGCCTGGCTGACGCCGCTGCTGAAGCTGCCGAACGCCCGGCCGAGCGCATTGGCGGGGTCGGCTTGTGCAACCGTGGTGGCGCCGGCGAGTAACGCCAGCGCAGCGATGATTGGATAGTTCATGTTCCCCTCGTCTCGCGCGGCGTGCCGCGCGCTGGGCCGGCGCAGGCGTAGCTGCGAGGCCGAGTAGAGAACATTCCATAAAACCGCGCGCAAAGAAAAGACCCGCGTTAGCGGGCCTTGATTAGTCATTGGTCGCAGATTCGGGGCGAATCAATGCGGGCCAATGGTTACGTTTGTTACCGCAACGGGGACGGCGGGCGTGTTTTTACGGCGTGCCGCCGGCGGCGCCGCGCCAAACGGCGCGCGACGCGCAGGTGGTTTGTCTAGATCAGCAGCAACGCGCCAATGGCGACACCGGTAACCAGCATGATGACCACACAAAAGCCCATGATGTCGCGGGCCTTGAGGCCGGCGATGGCGAGGGCGGGCAGCGCCCAGAAGGGCTGGATCATGTTGGTCCAGGCGTCGCCCCAGGCAAAGCCGGTGATCACGTTGCCGATATTGGCATTCAGCGATTGCGCCGCTTCGATGAGAATCGGCCCTTGCACAGCCCATTGGCCGCCGCCGGAGGGAATGAAGATATTGATGAAACCGGCGGAGAGGAAGCTGACAAGCGGTAGCGTATCGGCCGAGGAAATGCTCACGAAGCCGTTGGCCAGTTCGGCGGCCAGGCCGGAGGCGCTCATCATGCCCATGATGCCGGCATAGAACGGGAACTGGATGAGCACGCCGGCCACGCCGCGTACGGCTTCGTCCAGTGTTTCCAGAAAGCGTTTCGGGCTGCCGTGCAGGGCCAGGCCCAGAAAGATGAGCACGAAGATAACGATATTCAGGTTCAGGCCGCCACCGCCCACGGCATAGGCGATGACCGCGGCGAAGCCGAGCGCGGCGCTGATCCAGGCCAACCATTTGGACTGTTCCAGACGTTCGGCCGGGCGGGTTTCTTCGTCGTGCTTCGCGTCGGTCGGCTCGTCGGTGAGCTGGTCGGCCTTGACCGTGACCGGGTTCTTGAGGCCGCGCATCATGAAGCCGCAGACCACGGGCAGCAGCACGAGGATGACCGCACAGATGATGAGATTGAGCGGGCTGAACAGGGTTTCGCTGGTAGAGATCAGGCCGATCTTGTCTTCCAGAAAGTGCCCGGGCGTGGCCACCACCAGCGGTGCGGCGGCGGATAGCCCCGCATGCCAGATGATGAAGCCGGCATAGGCACTGGCCACCAGCAGACGATAGTCCACGCCTTCGACACGGCGGGCGAGTTCACGTGCCAGGATCGCCCCCACGACCAGGCCGATGCCCCAGTTGAACCACGTGACCACGAGCGACACGAAGGCCACGATGACCACCGCACGCACCGGCGTTCGCGCGACCGTGGCAATACGCGCCACCAGATGCATGAACAGCGGCGTCTTGGCGACGGTGACGCCCGTGACCAGCATCAGCGCCATCTGCATGGCAAAGCTGAGCAGGTTCCAGAAGCCGTCCTGCCAGAATCCGAGCATGGCGACCGGGCCGTGGCCCTGGAAGATCATGCCGGCGGCGAACACGATCAGGGTGATGATGAGCACCAGGATCAGTGGATCGGGCAGATAGCGGTCGAAGACGCGGACACAGCCGCGAGTGAGTGCACTGAACATGGTGGAATCCCCCTTTTTCGGGCTGCTGGGCCCGTTATCGATAGAAAATCAGCTCTGGCTCGCTTCATAGATGAGTGTGGCGCTGGCCAGGTCTTCCAGCGCGGTCCCCACCGCCTTGAATACGGTGATGTCGTCGCGGTGCTCGCGTCCGGGATGGTCGCTGCGGCACAGGCCGGCCAGATCGGCCTGGATATCGGCCTCGGCGAGCGCGCCGCTGCGTAGCGGTTCGATCAGATCGCCACTTTCATGCAGCGCGCCGTACACGTCGACGAATACGCGCCCCCGCGCGAATACGTCGTCGTCGGCTTCGCGCATGACCGGCGAAAAGCTGCCAATGAGATCGACATGTACGCCCGGCTGCAACCAGGCGCCGCGAATAAGCGGCTCGGTGGACAGCGTGGCCCCCACCACGCAGTCCGCCGTGCGTACCGCGGCTTCCAGATCGGTGGCCACACGCGCGTCGAAACCGTCGTCGTTGAGCTGGCGTACCAGCCGATCGGCATTCGCGGTGGTCGGGTTCCATACCCGCACACGCTGGATCGGCCGTACGCTGGCATAGGCCGGGGCCATGAGCGAACCAATACGCCCCGCGCCCAGCACGAGCAGCTCGCTGGCATCGCCCCGGGCGAGATACGAGGCGCCCAGCGCGGAGGCCGCGGCAGTGCGCCGGGCGGTAATCTGGTCGCCGTCGATCAGCGCGAGATGCTTGCCGGTATCGGCATCGCACAGCAGATAGCTGGCATGCAGACCGGGCATGCCGCGCCGGCCGTTGCCGGGAAACACGCTCACCACCTTGATGCCCATATAACGCTCGGACCACGCCGGCATGAGCAGCAGCGTGCTGTCGTCGGCATTACCGACACCGTGGTGGTGATGGCGCTCGGGCGCCTCGCAGCCGGCAATAAAGGCATCGCGCAGCGCCGGCACCAGACGATCGAAAGGCAGATTGCGGCGGGCGGTTCGGGCATCCAGGGTCAACATCGGGGCGTTCCAATCGCAATAAATAAAACAGATCTCGCGGGCGGCGCCGGCACACAGGCCGCGTTCATGCGTCCAGCTCCACGGGCGTGAGCGGCACGGCCTGGCAGGTCAGGCACAGATCGTCGCCCAGGGCGTCGGTCGCCACCGCCGTCTGCACGCGCCCGGCCACGAGCGGCAGCGCACAGCTTTCGCACTGGCCGGCCCGGCAACCGCTGGGCAGTTCGATGCCCGCGGCTTCCGCGCTGCTGAGAATCGAGGGCTGATCGGGCCGCCAGGTAAACGACCGGCCCGAGCGTGTGAGCGTGACGGTCTGGGCGCTCAGCCCGGCGCGCTCGATCGGGGCGGGCGAAGTGAACGCTTCGGAGAAAATCTCGAAATCGAACACGCCACGCGCGGCCAGGCGTTCGCGCAGCTGGCGCATCATCGGCGCCGGCCCGCACAGATAGAAGCGCGCCCGGCGTGCGATCCAGTCTTCGTCAATGAAGCGGTCGTCGATATAGCCATCGGCGTCGTAGTCGCGCCCGCGCATATCGGTGGCCAGGGCTTCGCTATAGATATTCACGACCTGCAATCGCGCCAGTTCGCACTCGAGTTGCTCAAGGCGTTGCGCAAAGGCATGGGTCGCGCTGTTGCGATTGGCATACAGCAGATGAATTTCCGGCATGCCCTCGCCGCGCGTCGCGGCCAGCGTTTCCAGCAGCGACAGAAACGGCGTGATGCCAATCCCGCCAGCAATGAGCACGATGGGCGCCGCGTGACGGGTGGGCAGCGTAAACCGCCCCGCCGGCATACGCGCACGCACGATATCGCCTTCGCGCAACGCCTCGTTGATATGGCTGGATACCGTTCCGGCCGGCGCCTGCGGCGTTTGCGCCAGACGTTTAACGCTAATGCGATAACGCGCCGGCGTTTCCACCGCGGCGTTCGATAAGGAATAGAAACGCCGTGCCTCGCGCCCGTCGGCAAGGGTGAACGACAACGGCAAATGCTGGCCCGGGCGAAAAGCGGGCAACGGCATGCCATCGATGGCGTGAAGGTAGACGCTGGCTACGGCCTGGCCTTCGCGCTCGATGGCGGTAACGCGCAACTCGCGAAAACCGGCCCATACCGGGTCGTTGGCCAGCGCGCGTACGTCGCAGCAAGCACTACGCAGGGCGATCGCGCCGCTGATCGGATCGCGCGCGTCGGCATCCAGAATGGCGTTGAGATTGAAACTCTCGGCGCCGCCGATCGGCGCGCCGGGCAGGCCAAGATCGGCACAGCCCTGCCACCAGCCGTAGTCGGCCACCACCACATCATCGGCCAACGTGCTATCGACCCGGGCGCGCAGGCGTATCGGCCCCAGCGGCCCGTCGAGGGCGACCCATTGCCCATCGACGATAGCGCGCTCGCAGGCGGCCGCTTCCGATAACGCGACCCGTGGATCGGGCGAGCGCCGACGTAGCGAACTGATATTGCGGTGCTGGGAATGACAGTAATAGCCATCCTTGGCGGTGGTCAGGCGTAGCGGCAGACGGGCATTCGGCGCGCTTGGTGCGCGTGCCCGCGGTACCGGCGCATAGCCATGGACGTGCAGGCGTTCGCAATAGAATTCGACGCGCCGCGTGGGCGTGGCAAAACCTGCGACCGCGCCATCATCCAGCCGGCATGCGTACTTGCGCTCGCGGCTATCGACCGGCACGGCCCGTCCGGCCGGCTCGGCCCGCAGCGTGGCCACGTCGAGGCCCAGCGGCGCGAGCATGTGATTCCAGCCGGCCTCGATATCGCCGCCGAAGAAGTCATCGGCCATGCCCAGCCGGCAGGCCAGATCCATGGCTACATCGTAGTCGGCACGCGATTCGCCCCGGGCCGCGACCATGCGCGGGCGCAGCTGGATATGCCCGGCCGCACGGGCGTCGATCTCGAAGCCGGGACGCAGGCCTTCGCGTTCCCAGGGGGTGTTGATGGGCAGCAGAATGTCGGCGAAGGCATTGGTCGGCGTATGAAACAGATCGCAATGCACATGAAATTCCAGCGCTTCGAGTGCAGCCGCGCCGCGCTGCGGATCCGGCTGGGACACCAGAAAATTGCCGCCGAAGCCGAACAGGGCCCGTACGGCATAGGGCGTTGTATCAAGCACGGCCTCGTACACATCGCCCGCCGTCACCCAGCCAGAGGCCGGCGGGCCCAGCGGGCGCTCGGCCAGGCCCAGCGCCTTGGCACGTTGGCCGGGTTCGAGCAGGGAAATATCGTTGATGGTGGCAAGCGGCAATGGCCCGTAAATCCGATTGCCGCCGGCCCGATCGAAACTGCCGGTCAGGGCATAGAGGGTGGCGATGGCGCGTTCGGTCTGGGTGGCATTGGCGTGCTGACCAATGCCGGTCCAGCCGTGGTAGCTCACGGCCGAACCGGCCGCGGCGATCATCTGCGCAGCGCGCACGATATCGCCCGGGGCCAGGCCGGTGGTATCGGCGGTCCGCGTCAGCGTCCATGCCGCGCAGGCTTCGCGATAGTGGGCAAACGCCGGCCGCGCCTGGACCGCGCGACCATCGGCCAGGGTCACGTCACAACGCCCGGCGAGCGCCCAATCGGCTGCGGCATCGGCGTCCGGCGGCAGATGGGTGTCCACACACACCGCCGCCTGTGCCGCCTGTGACCAGGCCAAGAAACCGGCTGCGCCCGCGACGACCTGATCCGCGCGTAGAAACCGGCCGCTCGCCTCGTCGACGAGCAGGGCCGCATTGCTCCAGCGACGCACGAAATCGGTATCGATACGCTCACCGGTGAGCAATAGTCGGGCCAGGCCCAGGGCCAGGGCATCGTCCGTGCCGGGCCGGATCTGCAGCCACAAATCGGCATCGCGGGCATGGGGCGTGGCGCGCGGGTCGATCATCAGCAATGCGCGCGGCGCGTGCGCGTGCTGTTGTTCGGCCAACCGCGAGGCCTGCGCCAGCCACACGCTGGACGGGTTGTGCCCCCAGAGAATATTCAGCCGCGCGGCGCCATAGTCGGCTGTGGGCATGCCGCAGCCGAAAGTGAATTCGTGGGCCACGTCCTTGTGCCAGTTGCACAGCTCGGTGGCATAGATGGTGTTCGGGCTGCCGTAGCGGCGGATGAAGCGTTCGACCCAGTCGATACTGTCCGACATGGGCGTACCGCTGGGCGTAGTCACCGAAAAGGCCACGCTTTCAGCGCCGTGGCGATCTCGGTAAACAGCCAGCTTGTCGGCGATTTCGGTTAGCGCCTCATCCCAGCTGATGCGCTGCCAGCCGGGATCGGCCGCGCCCTTGGGCTGGCTGCGCTTGAGCGGGTAGAGAATACGCTCGCGGCTGTGAACCAGCTCCGGGGCGGCACGGCCCTTGGCACAGGTCGCCTGGCCGGTGGGGTGATCGGGGTCGGCCGTGACTGCCACCAGTCGATCGTTTTCGACGGTGTTGAGCGTGCCGCAACGCGAGCGGCACAGCGTGCAATAGCCTGGTAAACGGCGCTTCACCGACGGTATTCCCTGTATTCGAGCCTGTAGAAACCCTACCGGCGCGCGCTGAAAACAATCTAATATGTATTTTCGAGATCAAGATATAGATAAAACCTATATATGAAGCTCCAGCAGTTGCGGCATTTTCTTGCGGTGGTCGATACCGGCTCGCTGTCCGAGGCGGCCCAGCGCTGCCATATCTCTCAGCCGTCGATGTCGGCATCACTGCAGCGCCTGGAAGAGGATGTCGACAAGCAGCTGTTCATTCGCCATGCCCGTGGACTCACGCCAACCGACAGCGGCCGACGTCTGCAGCAGTACGCCACGCGCATCCTGCAAACCGTCGAAGAGGCACGGCTGAACCTCGACGACGAACCGGAAAACCTAACCGGGCACCTGCGGGTGGGCGTGACCGAAACGATCTCGGCCTATCTGCTGCCACGCCTGCTGCGCTGGCAACAGACCATGCTGCCGGGACTGTCGGTCACTTATATCGAAGACGATATCGCCGGCATGCAGCGTCGCGTGAAAAACGGCGAACTCGACCTCGGCGTGATGGTCACCGATAACATCGCGCCCGACCCGGCCCTACGCTGCGATGTGCTGTTCTCTTCACCGCGCCGGCTCTGGCTGAGCCCCGGCCATGCCTTATTGAAAAAGGAACGGATCACGCTGCACGACGTGGCCGCCTACCCGTTCGTGCTGCTGGAAATGGACGAACACGTGGCCACCTGGAAACGCTACTGGCGCGACAGCCCGGTGCTGCCCGAGATCGTATTCCAGAGCCATTCGATCGAGGCCGTGCGCAGCATGGTCGGGCGCAATGTGGGCATTACCATCCTGTCGGATCTGATCTTTCGGCCCTGGACGCTGGATGGCGAACATCTGTCGCGGCGTACGCTGGATGCCGAGGTGCCCGGTATGGATATCGGCGTAATCCGCGTCGAGGCCAGCGACAGCGCGGGCCTGCAGGCTTTCGTGGACATGCTCTATCACCACCTGCGCCGCAACGCCCTGCTCGAACAGTCGCACTGACGCCGAACGTATTCGCAGGGCCAAAGGCCGCAGCGGCGACGCGCAGGCAAGCGGCCCGCCGAACCGGCCGGGGCCAGTCTTGTGGTTTTCTCATACCCTCGAGCGCCGGCATGGGCGCGCGTGCATACAATTCAGCCCTCACCCGGCCGCCGGTTCGTTACCACTCACCCATCAGCCATTGCCTGAATACCGCAACAGCCGGGCGCGCGTTATCGCCGGGGCTTGAATCGCAGACTTGCCCGGGACGGTCGAACGGGCGCTCTTCCCAGCGCTTCAATCGTCCTTCAACAACCGGCGCAAGACCTTGCCCGCCGGCGTGGCCGGCAGCTTATCGATCAGGGCGATCTGACGCGGGTACTTGTAGGCCGCCATGTGCGCCTTGGCCCAGTCGATCAGTTCACGCTCGCTGACCTTGCCCTGGTACTCGGGCTTGAGCACCACAAACAGCTTCACCGTCTCGCCGCGCTGATCGTCCGGTATGCCGATGGCGGCGGACTGGGCGATGGCTGGGTGGTCCAGCATCAACGCCTCCACGTCCTCCGGGAACACGCTGTAGCCGGAACACTTGATCATTTCCTTGATACGACCGGTGAAGAACAGGTAGCCCTCCGCGTCCAGGTAGCCCACATCGCCGGTGTACACGGCGCCGTCGCGCAGGGTTTGGGCGGTGGCCTCGTCACGTTTCCAGTAGCCCTTGAACACCGCTTTATTGCGCACCACGATTTCGCCGCTTTGCCCGGGCGCGCATTCGGCGCCGGTTTCGGTATCGACGATGCGGATTTCGTTTTCCGCCATGGGCACGCCGCAACTGCCCCACTTGATTCGATCCTTGGGCATGAAGGTGTCGGAGGTATGGGTTTCGCTCAGGCCGTAGGCCGCCTCGTGGGTCTGGCAGCCGGTCAGCGCCTTCCATTCATCGGCCAGTTTCTCGGTGAGCGGAATGCCGAAACTGGTGCAGGGGTTGTTGGTCAGCGAGGTCAGATCCCGTTGCGCCACGCCGGGCAGGTCAAGGATAGCGCGCAGCATGGGCGCGATGCTATACCAGTTGCGTACCCGGTAGCGCTCGATGGCATCCACGGTGGTGGCCGGATCGAAGCGCGCCAGGATCACCAGGGTCTGGCGGACATACACCGGCTGGTAAACGCCGAAGTTCATGCCGGCGATATGACACAGCGGCGCGATGCCCAGGCTCACGGTGTCCTCGCTCATGCGATTGGCGGTGAACGACACTGCCATCTTGAACAGGCTGGAGCCGTAGCTGAGCATGGCGCCCTTGGGCCGGCCGGTGGTGCCGGAGGTGAAGGTCATCAGCCCCACGCCGTTCCAGAGATCCACCGGTTCGAAGCGCTGCAACGGCGCGGTGTGACTCAGAATCGCCTGCAGATCGTCGGTGTCCGCCGGCGCCGTGGACGGCTCGCCCAGCAACTCCTTCGGCACGGTCAGCGTGGGTTGCTCCGGCAGATAGTCGCCGTAGGCGGTGCTCACCACCGTGGCCAGCGTTGGCACCTGGTCGCGCACCTCGGCGACGATCGAATACAGATCCCGCGCCACCACCAGCGCCTTGGTCTCCGCGTTGCTCAACTGGTAGGCCACCTCGGCGGCTTTGTACTGCGGGTTCACCGGCGTGACCATGGCCCCCAGGGCCTGCACCGCGTAGTGGGCAAAGATGTACTGCGGGCAGTTCTGCATGAACAACGCCACCCGGTCGCCGGCGCCCACGCCGTTCTCGCGCAGATGCGCCGCCAGCCGCCGCACCGCGTCGCCGACCTGGCCCCAGGTGATCTCGGTGCCGTAGTAAATATAGGCGACCCGATCCGGCACCTCCTCGGCGTGCTGGAACAGATATTCGTGCAGCGGCTTCTCACCACGCAGATAGGAAACGCTCTCCCCGGCCCAGACGGAACCGGGTACCGGCACCGGCTCAAAACCGGTCGCAGAAACGGTGGACATCTTTGTTCTCCTTGATTCTTAAAATCCTTGGCACGCCTCGCTGGAGAGTCCAGAACCACTTCCCAGCCCAAACGCGAAATCAACCATGTCCGCGCGCCGTCGGGTCCAAAGCTGTACGCAGGGATTCCCCCAACGCATTGAACGCCACCGCCGTGATCATGATGATCAGCCCCGGCGCATACATCTGCTCCGGCACCAGCGACATATACAGATAACCCCGCGCGATCATGGCGCCCCAGCTCACATCCGGCGGCTGCACCCCCAGCCCCAGAAAGCTGAGACTGGCCTCGGCCAACAACGCCACCGCCAGCAGCAGGGTGCTCTGCACGATCACCGGCTGGATCGCATTGGGCAGCACATGGCGCCCCAGCAGCCGCAACGGCGAGGCGCCGAAGCAGCGCGCCGCGTCCACATACAGCTCCTGACGCACCACCAGCGTACGGGCGCGGATCAGCCGCGCGATCTGCGGCGCGAACACCAGCCCCACGGAAAACATGGCGTTGGTCAGGCCGATGCCCATGGCGCCGGTCACCGCCACCGCCAGAATGATCGCCGGGAACGACAGAAAGGTATCGATCAGGCGGCTGATGGCCACGTCGGTCCAGCCGCCCACGAAGCCGGCGGTCAACCCAAGCGGAATGCCGATCAACAACGCCACCGCCACCGCCAGCAGGGCCGCGTACAGGGAATTGGCGCCACCGTGAATCAGCCGGCTGAGCACATCGCGGCCCAGGTCGTCGGTGCCCAGCCAGTGGGCCGCCGACGGCCCTTCCAGCATGTGCTCCAGATCCTGCTGGGCCGGGTCGTAGGGCGCCACCCAGGGGGCGAGAAGGGCGGTGCCGAGAATCAGCACCAGCACCAGCAAACTCAAAGCGGCACGGGGATCGCCGCGCAGCCAGCCGAGCACCCGCCGGGCCAGGTCCGGTTCATGGTGGTGGCCGGCACGGGCGGAAGAAACGATGGCGTTCATGCGTGAATCCTCGGGTCGAGCACGGTGCAGGCCAGGTCGGTGCACAGATTCACCAGAATCACCGTCACCACCATGGCGAGCACGGCGCCCTGCACCACCGGGAAGTCCCCTTGCAGCACCGCGTTGACGATGGAACTGCCGATGCCGGGAATGGCGAACACCGCTTCCACCACCACGGTGGCGGCGAGAATCTTGTTAAACAGCAGGCCGATCACGGTGAGCAGATTGACGCTCACGTTCTTGAGGCCGTGTTTCCAGAGAATGCGCGCTGGACTCAGGCCCTTGGCGTGCAGCGTGCGGACATGCTGGGAGGACTGAATCTCCACCAGGGAACCGCGCAGCTGCCGGGCTACTTCGGCGATGCCGTTGGTGCACAGCGCCAGCGCCGGCAGGGTGGCGTACCAGAGCGCGCCGCTGAAGTCCTCCGTGGGCGACACGAAGCCGGTGGCCGGAAACCACTGCAGCCCCAGGGCCAGGAACAACACCAGGATCATGCCGAACCAGAAATTGGGCACCGCCACGCCCAGGGAGGCGGCGCCCATGATGGTGCTGTCCAGGGGCGAACCGGCGCGGGTGGCGGCGACAATGCCCAACGGCACGCCCACCAGCACCGACAGCAGCACCGCGTACACCGCGATCAGCAAGGTGTTGGGGAAGGTGCGCACGACGGTTTGCGCCACCGGTTCACCGGACAGCAGCGAAACGCCCAGTTCGCCCTGGGCGGCGTGGCCCAGCCACTGGCCGTACTGCACCAGGAACGGCTGGTTCAGGCCGTAGGCTTCACGGATCTGTTCGATGCGCTCCATGGAGGCGTTTTCGCCGGCCAGAGTCACGGCCACGTCGCCAGGGATCAGCTGCATCAGGCAGAACACGATAAAGGTGGCCAGCACCAGAATCGGCAGGGACTGCAGCAGGCGTGCCGCCACCATGCGCTGTTTGACGCGGTTGGCCACGGGGTCAGCCCTTCAGCGAAACGCTGTTGAATTTGGGCTTGCCGAGCAGGTTGTTGCGCAGGTTTTGCACCTTGTCGTTGGTGGCGACGATGCTCTCCCGGAACGCCAGCGGCACCACCAGGGCGTCTTCCATGACCAGCCGCTGCACCTTGGCCAGGGCCTCCTTGCGGGTGGCCAGGTCATCGCTGCTGCGCGACGCCAGCAGCGCCTCGGCGAAGCCTTCCGGCGGCGCCTTGTCGCCGGCGTTGAAGTAGGACTCCTGGTTGTACATCAGCGAATAACTGAGACTCGGGTCCGGCCGGCCGGTCCAGGCCGACAGCAGCAGATCGCCCTGCTTCTTGGCGAAGTATTCCGCCGACATGTCGGCGATGGTGCCGGTGCGAAAGCGGCCCTTGATGTTGGCACGTGCGAACTGCGCCAGCAGCAGCTCCTGCATCTGCACCGAGGACTGGTCGTTGTAGCCGCGCATGTCCAGGGTCACACCATCGGCGTAGCCGGCTTCCTTGAGCAACGCCCGGGCCTTGTCCGGATCGTGGGGATACAGCTCGGCGGTTTGCGCGTCGTAGGCCCAGTGGGACTTGGGCAGATTCATATAGGCGGCTTCACCGGAGCCGGCCATGGCGCCGCGAATAAAGGCATCCCGGTCCACGGCGTAGTTCAACGCCTGGCGCACGCGGCGGTCCGCCAGGGTGTCCCGGGACATGTTCAGATAGAGCTGATAGCAGTACACCGTGGAGCCGATCACGCCATGCAGGGTGGGCATTTTTTCCACCAGCGGTTTCTGGCGGCCGTCCAGGTGGTAGGCCAGATCCGCCTGGCCGGACATCACCGCGCGCAGGCGGGTGGCGCTGTCAGTGATGATCGAGAAGGTAATGCCGGCCAGACTCGGCTTATCGGTGCCGTGGTAATTGTCGAACGCGGTCACGCTGATTTCGCTGCCGTCGTTCCACTTCTCGAATTTCATGAAGCCGGTGCCCACCGGGGTGCGATCCACCCGGTTGCCGTTGGCCTGCAGGGCCTTGGGCGACACCATCATGCCGGCCCGGTCGGAGAGGATCAGCGGCAGCGCGGTGTCCGGGTTTTTCAGATGCAGGGTAACGGTGTGCTCGCCGTTCACGGTGACCTGATCCACCGATCCCAGATCCGAGCGGATATTGGAAAACTCGGCGGTGCGGCTGCGATCCAGGTTGGTCTTCACCGCCTCGGCGTTGAACGACGCGCCGTCATGGAAGGTGACGCCC
The DNA here is from genome assembly GCF_040361255.1 of Salinisphaera sp. T5B8. Classification (NCBI taxonomy): domain Bacteria; kingdom Pseudomonadati; phylum Pseudomonadota; class Gammaproteobacteria; order Salinisphaerales; family Salinisphaeraceae; genus Salinisphaera; species Salinisphaera sp. T5B8. Next base: position 135,581 of record NZ_APNG01000006.1, read on the forward strand.
TGGCGCAGATGCAGCACCAGGGTTTTCGAATCGGTGAACTCCCAGCGTTCCGCCAGACCCGGCTGCGCCTTGAGGCTGTCGAAGTCCCAGGTCACCAGGGTGTCGTAGATCGGGAACAGAAACACATGATCCGAGCCGGAGCCGCCGGTGGCCGGGTCCAGGCTGGACGGATTGGAGTTGGCGCCCACCCGCAGCACGGCGCCACCCCGCGCCCACAGTTTTGCCGGCGCGCCCAGGGCGCCCACCACCAGGGCACCGGACAGGTAACCGAGAAAGGCACGACGGGAGACTGCGTGGCCACCCACATCAAGGGTATCGTCGCCCGTGTGCCGGGGTTGCTTGGGCTCTGACTTCATGTTCATAGGGCTCTCCTCGAGTTTTGTTGTTTTGTTCGGAAAAAACCGGTCACTCAGGCGGTCAGGCGGGGCCGGCGAAATGGCAGGCCACGTGGTGGTCCGGTGCCACCTCACGCCATGCCGGCACCTGCTCGGCACAGCGCGTTTCGGCGCGCGGGCAGCGGGTGCGGAACGGGCAGCCCGACGGCGGATTCAGCGGGCTGGGGATTTCGCCCTGCAAACGGATGCGGCGGCGGTGGTCGCGCTGGTCGCTGGGCAGCGGCAACGGCTCCGCCGACAGCAGCGCCTGGGTATAGGGGTGCAGGGGCTGTTCGCAGACTGCCTCCGTGCGCCCCTGCTCCATCATCCGGCCCAGGTAGAGCACGCCCACCCGGTCGCTGACATGGGACACCACCGAGATGTCGTGGGTGATAAAGGCATAGGTGATGCCGAACTCGTCCTGCAGGTCGGCGAACAGATTGAGAACGTCGCCGCGAATGGAGACGTCCAGGGCCGCTACGACCTCGTCGCAAACGATGAAGCGCGGCCGCAGGGTCAGGGTGCGGGCAATATTGACCCGCTGCTTCTGACCGCCGGACAGCTCATGGGGGTAGCGGCGGCCGATCTCCGGCGCCAGGCCCACCCGTTCCAGGGCCTCGCCGGCCACCCGGCGGCGCCCGGCGCGGTCCCCATCGCCCAGAATATCCAGCGGCTCCATCACCGATTGGGCAATGGTCATGCGTGGGTTCAGGGCGGCATGGGGGTCCTGGAAGATGATCTGGTGATCGCGCCGCTGCCGCCGGCGCTCGGCCCGGTTCAGCGCCGCCGGCTCCCGGTCGTCGTAGAACAGGCGCCCGCCGCTGAGTGGCTGCAGGCCCGCGAGAGCCCGGCCCAGGGTGGTCTTGCCGGAGCCGGATTCGCCGATCAGACCGAAGGTTTCGCCGGCGCGGATGTCGAAGCTCACATCCTCCACGGCCCTGACCGTGCCGGCGCGGGTGGGGAAGTGCACGCGCACCCGGTCGGCGCGCACGCCGGCCCCGGTGGCGGCCTGGGGCGTCAGTCGTGCGTTCATGGCGTCACCGCTCCGGGCAGGGTGAGTTCGGCGCCGCGCCAGCAGCGCGCCAGGCGTTCGGTGTCCAGCTCACGCAGCGATTGGCTCTGCTCACAGCCGTCGGCAGCATGGGGGCAACGGGCCTGGAAGCGACAGCCCGCGGGCATCTGCCCCGGCGCCGGCACGCGCCCGGGAATGGACGGCAGCCGGCCGCCCCGCTCGCACAGCCCCGGCAGGGAGCGCAACAGCCCGGAGGAATAGGGATGCGCCGGGCGGCGCAGCACGGCGTCGACCGGCGCGCTTTCCACCACCTCGCCGGCGTACATGGTAAGCAGCCGCGAACAGGTTTCCGCCACCACGCCCAGGTCGTGGGTAATGAACAGCAGCGCGGCGCCGGTGGTGTCGCTCAGTTCCCGTAGCAGGTCGATGATCTGCGCCTGCACGGTGACGTCCAGGGCGGTGGTGGGTTCGTCGGCGATTACCAGCTTGGGGCGACAGATCAGTGCCATGGCGATCATCACCCGTTGCCGCATGCCGCCGGAGAACTGATAGGGGTAATCGTCCAGCCGCAGTTGCGGCGACGGAATACCCACATCCTCCAGCGCGGCTACGGCCCGCTCGCGGGCTTCGCGGCGGCTTACCTTTTCGTGGGCGCGCAAGGTTTCGGTGAGCTGTTCGCCGACGGTGAATACCGGATCCAGGGCGCTCATCGGCTCCTGGAAGATCATGCTGATGTCACGACCGCGCAGGCGGCGCAACTCGCGGGCCGGCATCTTCAACAGGTCGCGGCCCTGGAACAGGATTTCGCCGCGCACCCGGGCGGCGCGTTTCGGTAGCAGGCCCAGCAGGGCGAGCCCGGTAACGGTCTTGCCGCAGCCGCTTTCGCCCACCACCCCGACCCGTTCGCCGTGGCCCACGGTAAACGACACATCGCGGGTAATGGCGGTCTCGCCGTCGCCGTGGGCGAAGGCGATGTTCAGATTGTTCACCGATAGCAGGGGCTGCCCGGCGGCACTCTCCCGGTACCGATCTGGCCGGTCTTGCTCGTGCACCATGATTTATCTCCGTTCGAGCACATCCACGGTCGGCCTCTTCAGGGACCGAAGGAAATTATTGTTATGGGTTGCCGTAAGCGGCGGTGACGGTGTCGATCACCGCCTGGTAATGGTCGAGCAGTTTGTTCAGGCCGCTGTGCTGGGTGAGCAGGGAGCCGAAATACCAGAGCGGCGTGATCAGCATCACCACCTGGCGTACCGGCGTATCCGGGCGCAGCTCACCGCTGCCAATGGCCAGCTTCACAGAATGGGACACGTAGTCCTCGAAGTGCCGTGACATCTCCGAAATGCCTTCCTGGATTCGCTCCGGGATCAGGTGCCGCTCGAAGCGCGCCCGCGCCGACAGGCTCCAGGGGTTTCGCCCCTTCTCATTGTCATTGAACTCGTAAAAGCGGTGTTCGCAATCCGCGGCCACCAGGCCGATGCGTTCCGCCAGGGTCAGCCCTGGCTGCGCCCAGGTGTGCTGGAACTGCTGCTCCAGGTCATCGAAGGTTTCCTCGAACACCGCCTCGATCAGCGCCGCCTTGTTGCCAAAGTGGTAATGCAGGTTGGCGCGGGTGGTGTTGACCACTTCGGCGATGTCGCCGTAGCTCACATCGCTGAGCCCGCGCTGGATGAACAGCGCCCGGGCGGCGGTCTTGATCTGGTCCTTCATGGGCGGCTGACCAAGCTGCGATTTCTTTTCCGGTCGGGCCACGCCGGCCTCCTGTACAGGGCAGTTTGAAAGTCAATGCTGACTAATCTGCAAGTAAATAAAACCCGAGTCAATACTAATTGACGTGCAAGTCAGTATCTCGCTATCTTGCCGGCCATCAATAAGAAAGGGACCACCGCCATGCCCCCTAAACTGCTGATCGCCAACCGTGGCGAAATCGCCGTGCGCATTGCCCGCGCCGCCGCCGACCTGAACATCGCCACCGTGGCGGTCCACCCCGCCGACGATGAACGCGCCCTGCACACCCGCGTGGCCGATCAGGCGGTGGCCCTGGCGGGACGGGGCGCCGCCGCCTACCTGGACGGCGAGCAGTTGGTGAAAGTGGCGCTGGAGACCGGCTGTGACGTGGTGCACCCGGGCTACGGTTTCCTCAGTGAAAGCCGTGAGTTCGCCGAGCGCTGCCAGCAGGCCGGGCTTACCTTCGTGGGGCCCACTCCGGAGGTGCTGGCCCTGCTTGGTGACAAGGCCCGGGCCCGGGTGCTGGCGGAGGAATGCCAGGTGCCGGTGGTGCCCGGCACCGGGGCTGACACCATTTTGGAGCAGGCGCAAGTGTTCCGTGAGGGTCTCGGCGAAGACGCCACGGTGATCGTCAAGGCCATCGCCGGTGGCGGCGGTCGGGGCATGCGCATCGTCGGGCCCGGCGATGACCTGGCCGAGGCGTTCAAGCGCTGTGAAGCCGAGGCACAAGCCGCGTTCGGCAACGGTGCTCTCTACGTGGAACGGTTTATCGAACGCGCGCGGCACATCGAAGTGCAGGTGGTGGGTGATGGCGGTGACACGCCGGTGCACCTGTGGGAGCGCGAATGCAGCCTGCAGCGCCGTAACCAGAAGCTGGTGGAGATCGCACCGGCGCCGACCCTGTCCGAGACCACCCGGGAAAAGCTGCTGGAAGCGGCCCTGCGGCTGGCGGCCCGGGTCGGCTACCGGGGCCTGGGCACCTTTGAATTCCTGGTGGACGCGGACGAAAGCCGGTTCGCCTTTATCGAGGCCAACCCGCGCCTGCAGGTGGAGCACACCGTCACCGAGGAAGTCACCGGCGTGGATCTGGTGCAGACCCAACTGAAGATCGCCGGCGGCGCTTCGCTGGCGGACTTGGGTCTGAGCCGCGATGCCGTGCCGGCGCCCTCCGGCTTCGCCCTGCAACTGCGCATCAATATGGAAACCATGGACGCCAGCGGCGAAGCACGCCCCGCCGGCGGCACCCTGGCCACCTTCGAGCCGCCTTCCGGCCCCGGCGTCCGCGTGGATACCTTCGGCTATCGGGGTTATCGCACCAGCCCCCATTACGACTCCCTGCTGGCCAAGCTGATCGTGCACGGGCGCGGCGACTACGCCACCGCCGTGCGCCGTGCCTACCGGGCTATGTGCCAGTTCCGTATCGAGGGGGTGGACACCAACATCGGCTTCCTGCAGAACCTGCTGCAACGGGATGAGGTGGTGGACAACAGGGTGTACACCCGCTTCGTGGACGACCACATGGCGGAGCTGGTGAACGGCGGTGAGCATCCGTCCTTGCACTTTGGCGAGGCCGGTGGCGAACAGGAAACCCAGGGGCCTTCGGTCCAGGCGCCGCCGGGCACCGAAGCCGTGGCCACGCCGATGCAGGGGGTGGTGGTGGAATGGCTGGTGGCCGAGGGCGACAGCGTCCGCGAAGGCCAGCCGGTGGCCTTCGTGGAAGCCATGAAGATGCAGCACCGGGTGGAAGCGACCACCAGCGGTACCGTGCGCCGGATCACCTTCGCGGTGGGTGACGCGGTGGCCGCCAATGATCCGCTGCTGTTTATCGAGCCCGGCGAGGTGGCGGTGGGCGCCGATGCCGAAGAAGAAGAGATCGACCTGGACCACATTCGCCCGGACCTGGCCAAGCTACAGGCCCGGGAAGCCCTGTTGCGCGACGAGAACCGCCCGGACGCGGTGGCGAAACGGCGCAAGACCGGCCAGCGCACCGCCCGGGAAAACGTGGCGGCGGTGGTCGATGAGGGCAGCTTTATCGAATACGGCGCCTTCACTTTCGCCGCCCAGCGCGCCCGCCGCGAGGTGGACGACCTGATCACCAATACCCCGGCGGACGGCATGATCACCGGCATCGGCGCGGTCAACGGTGACCTGTTCGATGAGACGAAAAGCCGCTGCGCGGTGCTGGCCTACGACTACACCGTGCTGGCCGGCACCCAGGGCACCATGAACCACAAGAAGACCGACCGCATTCTGCAGGTGGCGGAGCAGCAGAAGCTACCGGTGATCTTCTTCGCCGAGGGTGGCGGTGGCCGCCCCGGCGACACCGACAACGCCACTAAGGTGGCCGGCCTGGACGGCCCCAGCTTTCTGCAATACGCCCGGCTCAGCGGGCTGGTGCCGCGCATCGCCGTAGTGTCCGGCCGCTGCTTCGCCGGCAACGCGGTGCTGGCGGGCACCAGCGACATCCTGATCGCCACCGAGAACGCCTGCATCGGCATGGCCGGCCCGGCGATGATCGAAGGCGGTGGCCTGGGCGTGTTCAAACCGGAGGAAGTGGGGCCGGTATCCGTACAGCGCGCCAATGGCGTGATCGACTGCGTGGTGAAAGACGAACCGGAAGGCGCTGCCCTGGCGAAAAAACTGATGGGTTACTTCCAGGGCACGGTCACCGACTGGACCTGTGAAGACCAGCGCTGGCTGCGCCGCTCGGTGCCGGAGAACCGGCTGCACGCCTACGACATGCGCGATCTTATCCGCGTGCTGGTGGATACCGATTCCACCGTGGAACTGCGCCGGGATTTCGCGCCCGGCATGATCACCGCCCTGGTGCGCATCGAGGGCCGGCCCCTGGGGCTGATCGCCAACGATCCCAAGGTGCTGGGCGGTGCCATCGACGCCGCCGGCGCCGACAAGGCGTCCCGCTTCATGCAGCTTTGCGATGCCTTCGGCATTCCCCTGGTCAGCCTGTGCGACACCCCGGGCTTCATGGTCGGTCCGTCCGAGGAAGAGACCGCCATGGTGCGCCGCACCTGCCGCCTGTTCGTCACCGCCGCCAGCCTCACCGTGCCGCTGCTTTCCCTGGTCACCCGCAAGGGCTACGGGCTGGGCGCCCAGGGCATGACCGGCGGCTCCTTCCACGCGCCCATGTTCTGCGCCTCCTGGCCCAGCGGTGAGTTTGGTGGCATGGGCCTGGAAGGGGCGGTGAACCTGGCCTACAAGAAGGAGCTGGATGCCCAGGAAACCCCGGAAGCCCGGGAGGCCCTGTTCAAGAAACTGGTGGACAAGCTCTACGAGCGCGGCGAGGCGCTGAGCATGGCCGCCGCCCTGGAGATCGACGCGGTCATCGACCCGGCGGACTCCCGCGACTGGATTCTGCGCGGCCTGCGCGCCACCCCGCCCGGCGGGCTGGAGCCCATCGCCGGCAAACGCCGGCCAATGATTGATACTTGGTAAGCAGCGGCCGGATCTTCTCGAAAATCGAGTTCCATATACTGTCCCCAGATCACTAATTTGGAGCGGCAGCGAAAAATTGGTCGGCTTGATTCATTGGTTATGCACGGTCATACCTGCGTGAATATTTAATCAAATCATAGACGCATACGATCTTAATAAATTGGCTTTTTTCGCCCGATGAAAAATCATCATCTGCATGCTTTTTAAGAATCTTTTCAAGAGCATCCAAGTTTAAATTTTCCGGCGGCACGAACACCGCCATACGCAAAAAAAGGTTAAAATCCACAGCATTATAAAGCTGCTCGATGCCTTCGTTGACTTGAGGGACCGTATTCGCCCGCCTTTCCTCGCCGCCACTGGGCCGATAGTGTTCGACGTTATTTCTTATCCTAGCCACTAATGAATCACAGAGACCACTTTCATCTACACTGCCATCCTCACTAACTAAACCAGAAGCATTAAGATACTTAAATATAGGAATATTTACCTGGCCTTTGATAAGTTTTGGGAAAACATCGAAGACGATTGACGCCGCATCGTATCCGCCATTATCGAAAACTACATCTCGTACAATATCTTCTCTTGATAAACCAATAAGCCCTTGCCTTGCCATTTCCTCGGACTTTTTTATCTTGCTTATTGCGCCGTATCCAACCACAAACTCTTGCTGCCCCTCCAAAGCTCCTACTTCATCAGCCTCCTTAACATACAACTTCCCTTTGGGGTCGTTGGTAATTATTAGCTCATATAGCTCATCTTTTATCTGTCGAAATATATGAGCTGGTATCCTTCGCTTAACCTCAGACAAGACTTCGAATATATCTCGATAAGAAGAAGCCCTGATAAGTTTAACTGGCAGAGTTTTTAGCAATACTGACTCAGTCAGCGTTGGCTTCTCCAATTCAGGAGCCCATTCAGTAAAGATGATATTCTCTTTGAGGGCATCCATTTTATTTTCCGGTATGCACTCAACAATCTCTTCTAGAATTTCCAAGATATGCGGATCTGTCAGAGAATATCCGAGAAATATAATGGGATGCTCAACAAATATGGTAAGCAACTTAGATGACAAATATGGATTCTTTTTTCTGAACTTTTCATAGTCCTCGTGGGTCAGTATTAGACTGTTTGGATCCTTGCAGCTACCGTGGATCTTATATATCTCGGCAATTCCATAATTTCTACTTGCAAACAATCCTTCCTGCCCGATGAATACTGAAAAATCATCGAAAATAGTTTCCAAAAAAAGATCCCAGTTTGTAGTGATAACACCATCAATTTTACTGGACCTTAGGTATTCGATTTCCTCTCGATATTCTTCGTTTACATTCTCATGAATTTCTTTTAGGTAATCGGAAATTTCTATTTTCAAAGGGGAGTCTGATTTCAAAAGGTGTTCAGCATAGTGGACGTCTTTTTTTCCTTTAATCTCACTATCCCACCATTTCTCACTATATGATCTGGCTAGAACACTCGCTATTTTTTTCAAGTCCCCATCAGCTTGGGATCTGATTTTTGTGTAGTTTTCACCAATTAGATCGCAAAATCTTTTTAAAAGATCCTCCCAATTTTCCGCCGCCATATAGCGCCGCGACATGCCAGACCCTACAAACAGGAAGGGCGATGCGGAAAACTTATTGAAATGCTCGGAAAGAAGCTGTTTAAAAGTCACGAGTTTTCCTTTTAGGGTCAAATTTCTTCTGCATAACGCTAAGTATACGGATGATGCTAGACATAGCACTTAGCCGGAAATTCGCATAGCGCCACGCTAACCACCCAGTTACCGGTGTTATGCGAATTTCGCGTTTCGTTAAATGCGAAGCCGGGGTCAGGTCTTGCATTTTGCGTCAATCCACCGCCTATCACTCCGGAATCCCTAGCTCGCTCAACACCACCCGATTCCCCGCGGCATCGAACCGCGTCAACTCCTGCCGCCCACGCCGACACCGCACAAACGTAGCGTTGATCACGCCATTGGATTCGGCGAAACATTCTTCCTTGGAACGCGGGGCGATGGTGATCCACTGCGGCTGGCTGTTGATTAGCGGCTGCATGGCGGCCTGGCCGAGGCCATTGCCGAAGCTGCCGACTGTGCGGCCGAGCGCGCTTGTAGGATCGGCCTGCGCAGCCGTGGTGGCGCCGGCGAGTAACGCCAGCGCAGTAAGCAGTCGATAGTTCATGGTCCCCCTCGTCTCACGCGGCAACCTACCGCGGGCCGGCTTTGAGCGCAGGCGCGCCCACAAAGCCGTAGCCGCAACATTCCATAAAACGCTTGGCGAAGGAAGGCAGGCCGTTATCCGCCATTCGCTGCAGGCGGCGCCCGATGCAAGGCCGCTCAATGGATACGGTTATTACCGATGGGCGTTTGCTTCACTAATTTTGGCGTGAAGAGCGCTGCGATAGCGACCCAGCCGTACGGCAACGCGCCGGTTCGTTATCAGGAGCATCAAGTCGGTCGGCATTTAAATCGGCCCCAGCAACGAGATCGCCCTGGAAGAGGATCGGGCCGAAGCGATCTGTCTGGGTTGTGGCGGCATGTCGGGGCTCACCCAGCGGGTGATCGAGCGTACCGGCGTGCCGGTGATCGACGGCGTGGCGGCCGCGGTGTGCCTGGCCGAAGGCCTGGTTCGCCAGGGCCTGACCACCTCCAAAAGCCGCACCTACGCGCCGCCGCGGCCCAAGCAGTTCAAGAACTGGCCGCCGCGCGGCTGAGCGCTGGCGGGCGGGCGAGGCGTCAGCCGTTTTCCGGAAAAGTCAGCTCGGCATCGACGACGCGGTCGAACGTCCAGCCGGTCGTGAAGGAAAACGGACGGCCAGCCTCGGCGACACGTTGGTTACAGGCTTGCTGGCTACCGCTCGATGCCATGCCGGCACGGCCCGCGCCCATGTCGATGGCGTCGCCGACGACGCCGAAGTCCAGCCGCACCTCTTGTAGCGGGGACGCGTCGTCGACGCCGGGATCGCCGGGACCGGCCACCGCGAAATGATCCGATGCAAAGGCCTGTTGCAACGGGGCATACGCGAAATCGATTGCATTCTTTGCAGCCGCGGACGCAAAGGTGTCGATATCGATCGGCAGCGGCGGCTCGAGTTCGAGCCAGACCGTGCAATGCGTCGGATTATCGGCAGCCGGAATCTCGATGCCGTACCGGTATTCCTTGAAAAAAATCAGCGAGGCGCCGCGTTCGCCGAGTGCCACGTCACTGGTTTGGCCGTCCACCGTGATGCCACGCGGCCAGTTTTCGCGTGCGTCGTGCAGCCCGTCGAAAATCGCGCGTATGGCCTGGCGCTGGCTGTCGTCGAGGTCATCAACGAACGTCAGCCGCAGACGGTAACGATGGCTATAGAACGTCGTCCCCGGGTTGGACTCGCTTTCATGGGGTATTTCGACCGGCTCCATCGACTCGATACGCAGGCGACCGAACTCGCCGAATTGGTCCTCCAGCGAGGCGCGCAGGGTATCGGAAAGGGCGCGCATACCGCCGTTGAGCGGATCGTGCTCGCCGAACTCGAGCACGGCCGTGCCGCCGGGCTGGCTACAGCCGGTCAACAGCACCGAAACCACGACACACGCCGCAGAGACGCCCCGTACCCAAACCGATGTCATTGACTAACCCATTGACCTGAAAGCGGCATTTGCACGCCGGGAACGCGGGCAATCATACACTCGCTTTTTTCCCGATTGTATCTGTCGGCGTAGCGCCGGCCGCTCGGACGCGGCAATATGCGTGGCGCCATGACCGCACCAACCCCGCCCGACACAAAAAAACCGCCTGTAGCGCCCACGCGTATTGCGCCCGCCTGCCGACGCATCTGGGCGGCGACCTGGCGCTTCGCACTCGCCGGCCCGCCCATCGGCACCGCGCTGTTCATACTGCCGATGCTGCTGCTGTCGAGCCTGGATGTATCGATTCGTGCCGACGAGGTGATCGGCAGCTGGCTGTTCTTCTCGATCTTCGCCTACGCCTTTGCCGGCCCTGCCGCGGCCATCGCGGGGGCGGTGTTCGGCTGGCTGACGTACGCCACAGGGCATAACAGCCGCTGGGGGCTCGGCGCGCTCGCCGGCACGCTTGGCTGGCTCGTGCAGATCGGCGCTACGGCATTGTGGAAAACCGATATCAGCGAGTTGAACGCAGTGCTCTTTCTGCCCATCGCCCTGATCGCGGGCGGTGGCTGCGGCCGGCTGTTCGGCCAGCGCGAAACGCCCGTGGAACAAACGCCATGATCGCCGCTACGCCATCGCCCGATCGCAAGCGCCGGCGGGCCGGCACCGCGCTCTGGCTGGCGCTGACCGTGCTGGTGGCCATCGCACTGACTGGCTGTAACGCTGATGTGAGCGCGCCGTCGGATGTCACGATGATGCCCTGGCGTAGCGACGCCGGGACATTCGGTTTCGTCACCGCCGACACCCAGCGCCAGCTCGTCGCGCCGCGCTTTGCCGATGCCCGGCCCGGTGTGCATGGCTATGCGCCGGTCGCCAACGCCGATGGCCAATGGGGCCTGGTGGATGCCAACGGTCGCAACGTGCTCGCCCGCGACCATGCCGTGCTCGACCTCATCGATACGGGCACGCCCGCGCTCGTGGTCACCAAGACCGAATACAACGCCTGGTGGCGTTTCTGGGACTGGCGAGTGCTGCCCGATTACAACATCATCAGCACTTCGAATTCCGGGCCGTGGCTGGTGACCTATGTCCCGCGTGCGGTCTGGCGGGTCATCAATCCGGCGACCGGCGAGACACTCGTGCGCCGCGACCGAGCCGATCGCGGCATCACCGGTGATGGCTACTGGCGCGACGGCTGGCAGCCCGAGCGCCAACGCCCGGAGGATCTGTGGATCGGCCACTGGCCGGACGGCGCGGTGCTCATCGACGAAACGCTCTACGCGACCCACGCTGACACGGCCCGCTTCGAGCGGATCGCCGAGGGTATTCGCACGCGGCTAGCCGACGGCAGTTTCCTGCAACGGGCCGAAGCCGATACCGATCGCCGCGTCGATGCCACGGGCCGGCCCGTGAACGATCATCGTTATACCGAACGCCGTCGCGCCGTGCTCGAAGACGCCCACGGACAATCACTCACGCTGGTGCGCGAACATACGTTCGAGGACGAAAACGGGCGTTTCTATCTACTGCCCGACCTCGACAAACCCCTGCCCACCACGCTGGCCGATTTCGTGTTCGCGGACGGCCAGCGCATGCCGGCCGATACGCTCAACACGACCCAGTTCGCGCCCCTGTTGCAGGCGCTGCCGAACAGCCCCTGGTTTGTACTGGTGCTACGCATCGAGCGCGGCGACGCACAACCGAGCGAACCCTACGTCTTCTTTTTCGACAGCGACGGGCACTGGGCACCGGACTGGCAGCCCCGCCCCGGGCTCTACAGCATCGCCGACACGGGCAACATTCTGTTTCGGTATGCCAAGCCGTTTGGCGTGCTCGACGCCGATCTGCACTTCAGCGAACTGCCCATGCAGGAGGTCGCCCGCCGGTCGTTCGGCGACCACCTGTATGGCGGCATCGACGCCGAGGGGCGCAGTGGCCTCTACGATATCCAGCAAGCGCGCTGGGTCGTGCGCTCGGCGGATGTGCGTCTGCACGACGACCCGCTGATACCCGGCGTGGCCGCCTATGCCCAGGACATCGCCCCCACCGACCCAACCAACACCGACTGCTGCACGCGCTACGGGCTGTTCAACACCCACACCGGCGCACGCATCACGCCGCCGCGCTATATCTCGATCGACGACGATGGCCGGGTCCGCCGGCCGGAAAACGACACCGTCATCACCTACTACATCGACCTGCACAGCGGCCGCGAATACCGCGCTGACGCGACGCCCGGCCGCGACACGCGAGCGCCTCAGCCGTGACCGAGAATCCGCCGGTAACCGCCGGCGATGAGCGCGGCGATATCCAGCTGTAGCGTCGACAGGCGCGTGTCCGGCGGATAGGCCAGATACATCGACTGCCACTCGGGGTGCCACTTGTCCTTGAACGCTTTCAGGCCCTTGTAGTTGTAAAAGCGATTGCCATGCTCGAAGGCCAGCCGGGCGAGCTGCTCGGCCGGCCGCGCCCAGGGCGTATCGCCCACCCCGGCCAGCGGCGCCATACCCAGCGAAAACCAGCGATAGCCGTCGGCCTGCGCGCTTTGCATGAGGCGCACGAACAGAAAATCCATGGTGCCGCCGGGGGCATTGCCGAGATGGCGCATCAGGTCGATGGAATATTCCTCGCGATGGCCATAGCTGGGCAGGATGCTGGCAAAGGCGATCAGCCGGTCGTCACTGTCGCGCACGATGGCGATCGGCGCACGCTGCAGATAATCGCGATCGAAACAGCCCAGCGAAAAGGTCTTTTCGGCCGGTTTTTCACCCAGCCAGTCGTCGGACACCCCGGCCAGCGCGTCGAGAAATGCATCGTCGAATGGCGGCTCGACGATCTCGAAACGCAGACCCAGCCGTTCGGCCCGGTTGAGCGCGCCGCGCTTGTCGCTATTGCGTTTGCCCTGCATGGAGAATTCCAGCAGGTTCACACGCGCGATCTCGCCGAGCTTGAACAAGGCGAAACCGTTGTCGAGATAGGCCGACAGATCGTCCGGGCCCACCTGATAGAACACCGGCGTACAGTGCTGAGCATCGGCCAGGCGCCGGAAATCCACGATCGCGGCGCGTCGCGCAGCCGCGTCGCCGGCCGGGTCCGACAAGGCCACCAGCCGGTTACGCACGCTGGCATAGCCAATCATGGCGCTGCGCTCATCACCGCTGTAGCGAATGCTCTTGTCGCCCAGCAGCATGAGATGCGAATAGCCGTTCGAGCCGTGGGCCTCGAGCCATTCGGCCAGCTCGTCGAGCTCGCCGGCGCTGGGCAGCTCCAGCGTGGGCGCGGCCCAGCGTGGCCAGGTCCAGATAGCGAGCACGATCACGCTGATCAGGCCGACGACGGCACCGCGCAGAAACCGCGTCGAATGCACATCGATACCGAAGACCAGCGGGTTGAGCGAACCGCCGTTATAGAAAGACTGCCCCAGTACCAGGTAGCCGACCAGGGCCAGCACCAGCGCGAGCGTCCACGGCCAGGCGCCGATCTGGCGCGACAGACTGCCCTGGCGTTCGAACGAGCCGCGGCTGACATAGAGCAACACCGCGATCACCGCCAACAACAGACTCGTGCCCCAGTCGAGCCCACGGGTGAGCCCGAACACCGCACCGGCGATCAACAAACCCACCGCCAGCCACAACGCACGCCGCAGGCGCAGCGACAGGCCGCGCGCGGCCACAATCAGGCTCAGGCCGATGGCCACGCTGGCCAGGTGGCTGGCCTCGATCGCGGCCAGCGGCAGCCACTGCGACAGCAGGCGGTTATGCGATAGCAGATTCGGAAACGCGGCCCCGGCCAGCAGCAGAATACCGGCCGCCGCGGTCAGCCCCGAAAGCAGACGAATGCCCAGATCCACTGCCCGGGCGACCGGCCAGGCAAGAATCGACACGATCGGATGACGCCGCAGGTTTGCCGCCAGCCGGGAGCTGGCCAGCACATTGGCGCCCAGGAAAAGTGCGGCGAGCAACGGCACGAGAAAATAGGCCACGCGATAGAGCACGAGCGCGGCCACCGCAGTCTCGGTATCGGTGCCGTGGGCTACCAGCAGCCCGGCGAGCGTGGCATCGAACACGCCAAAACCGCCGGGCAGAAAACTCAGCATGCCCAGCGTGGCCGCCAGCACGAAGGCGGCCAGCACCGCCGCCAGCGGTGGCGGCACGGCCAGAACCCACAATGCGCCCCAGAGCACCGCGGCCGCCAGCAGCCATTCCAGCACCGAAGCAGCCACGAAGGCACCGGCCTGCATCGCGCTCAGCCGTTCCACCGCCGCCAGCCGGCCAATGCGCAACAGCGACGTCATCGCCAAGGTCAGATAGAGCGGCAGATACAGCGCGATCACAGCGAGGGCGACCAGCATCAGCCATTCCGGTACCGGCGTGGCCGCGAGAATCGCCGGGCGCACGATGAGCGTGATCCAGGCGAGCACGGACAGCCCCAGCGGCGAGGCGGTCGCGACCATGCCGGCATAGCGCAAGGCCGCGGCTGAACTCACGCCGTCGCCGGTCACCAGCAACACGCGCAGACTCGAACCGGTCAGCCCCGACAGGCTCACGACGTTGTTGATACCCGTGGCCAGCATGCCGACCCGCAGCCCCGCCAGCGGCGTTCGGGCATAGCCGATCACCCGCGCCGCGATCACGTCATACGTCGCCGCCGCCGCCACCGCGGCCAGACCGCCCAACGCCAGCGCCGCCAGCCAGGGCGGTGCGATCGCGGCCAGCTGTTTCTGGATCGCATGCAGATCGATATGACCGGCCTCGAACACCAGCAAGGCCACCACCACCGCCACGAGTGCGATCGGCATCACCCGCCGCAGCAGATGCCACGGGGAATCGTTGGTCGGCTGATCGTTCATTGGCAACTCGCGGGCAAGGGCGCGACACCGCACCCCGGAAAACCGTGATTATCCACGGTTCGAATTTAAAATACTGGGTTTACAAAACGTGTGTCATCGGTCGGGCTGCGCGTGCCATTGCGCGACTGTGGCACCCACATCAGCCAATACGCGATCGCGTTGGGTATTCGAGGCCTG
This sequence comes from Salinisphaera sp. T5B8, assembly GCF_040361255.1. Taxonomy (NCBI): domain Bacteria; kingdom Pseudomonadati; phylum Pseudomonadota; class Gammaproteobacteria; order Salinisphaerales; family Salinisphaeraceae; genus Salinisphaera; species Salinisphaera sp. T5B8. Next base: position 150,778 of record NZ_APNG01000006.1, read on the forward strand.
CGAGCCGGTGTAATAAGTCGCGATGAGCAACGGCGCACCGCCATCAGGCCAGACGATGGCGATATCGTTGGCCGTGTTGTTGTCGCCGGAACCGGTCTTGTCGCCCACGGACCAGCGGCCAGGCAGCCCGGCACGCAGGCGCGCATCGCCGGTTTCGTTGGCCTGCATCCACGCCGCGAGTTGCTCGCGTGCGCCTCGACTCAACCGATCCCCCAGCAGCAGCCGCTGCATCGAAGCCAGCATCGCGCGCGGCGTGGTGCTGTCGTGATCGTTGCCCGGCGTGTAGTCGTTGAGCGCGGTTTCATAGCGATCCAAACGGGTCACTTCGTCGCCAATCGAGCGCAGAAAGGCCGTGAGTGCGGCCGGGCCATCGATGCTGTCGAGCATGAGATTGCCCGCGGTGTTGTCGCTCAAGGTAATCGCGGCACGGCAGATTGCGCCGAGCGTCATGCCGGTGCCGACATGCTTTTCGGTTTCCGGCGAATAGGTCACCAGATCGTCGCTGCCGTAAGCGATGTGCCGGTCGAGCGATTCTTCGCCGGCGTCCACGCGGGCCAGGATCATGGCGGCAGCCAGTACCTTGAACGTGCTGCACATCAGAAAGCGTTCGTCGCCGCGATGCGCGGCCTCACGGCCATTCGCGGTATCGCGCACGGCCACGCCCAAACGCCCGCCGTGGCGCTGTTCCAGCGCACGTATCGCCGCATCGAAATCGCCAGTCGGCGCGGCCAACAGCTTCGACAGGCCGAGTGCGGACAACGCCGCCCCTGAAGCACACTGTTTGAGCAAACGACGGCGCGTGGTCATGACAGATGTCCATTGTTCGACAGGGGCCAAGAGCTTATCGAAAAGGATGGCGCGACCAGACGAACGCACAACGCTTGCGTAAAGCGCCCCGCGCTCGTACAACGGAGCGCACTCGATACACGCCAGACATCGGCGTTCAACCCTTCAAGCCAAGAGAGCGCACATGGACAAGACAGTGGCGATCGTGGGCAGCGGTCATATGAAATTCGGCCGCCTGGAAGACAACCTCGAAGCGCTGATCGTGGCGGCCGTACGTGAAGCGGTGGAAGAATCCGGCCTCGCACCCGACCAGATCGACGCGCTCTATCTCGGCCATTTCAACTCGGGCCTCGTGACCGACGGTTTTGCCTCGTCGTTAATCCATCAGGCCTATCCCGAATGGCGCTTCAAACCGGCCATGCGGGCCGAAAACGCCTGTGCCTCGGGTTCCGCGGCCATTCATGCCGGCATGAACGCCATTCTCGCCGGCCAGGCGAAGACCGTACTGGTGGTCGGCGCCGAGAAGATGACCCATCGCAAGACAGCGGATGTGACCACAGCACTTGCCGGCGCCGGTTATCAGAACGACGAAGCCGAGAAGCAACTGAGTTTCCCACAGGTCTTCGGCGTGGCCGCACAGCAATACAACGAGCGCTATGGCAGCCCGCTCGATGCCATGGCGCATATCGCGGTTAAGAATCACGAAAACGCGCTACGCAATCCGCTCGCGCAGATGCAAAAGGCATTCTCGTTCGAGGCCTGCAGCCAGGTCAGCGACAAGAATCCGGAAATCGCCCCGCCGCTGCGCCTGACCGACTGCTCGCTGGTCACCGACGGCGCCGCCGCGATCGTGCTCACTGCGGCCGACAACGCCGCCAACTTCGAACACGGCGCGCGTTTTCGCTCTGCCGTTCACGTCAACGACTTCCTGCCCATGGGCCGGCGCGATTTCGTGTCCTTCGAAGGCCCCGAGCGTGCCTTCGCCAAGGCCCTCGAACAGGCCGGCGTGCGTCTCGACGATATCGACTTCGCCGAAGTCCACGACTGTTTCACCATTGCCGAACTGCTCACCTACGAAGCCATGGGCCTCGCGCCCAAGGGACAGGGCGCACGCGCGCTCGAAGACGGCAGCGTCTATCGCGACGGCCGCCTGCCGGTCAATCTGTCCGGCGGCTTGAAGGCCAAGGGTCACCCGGTGGGCGCCACCGGCGTATCCATGCATGCGATCGCCTATCGTCAGCTCACCGGCCAGGCCGGCGAACTGCAACTGCCCGACGCCGAGCTGGGGCTGATCTTCAACATGGGCGGCGCGGCCGTGGCCAACTATGTGTCGGTGCTGGAAACGCAGCGCGCCGGCTAGAACATATCTGCACAACCGCTCCTGGGCTCGCTAGCCTGCAAAGCCAGCCGCTCTGAACGGACTGGCCTGGCACACGAGCCACGCGCGATGACGCGCAAACGCCTGGGATCGCGCCTGCGCCGCGTGCGTATCGGCCATTGCCGATCGTAATCCTGTGCGCGCCTGCCGCACCGGCTGCACCTCGGCGTCGGCGCTCGGGTAAAGTTTGCTCCGCTCATAACCAACAAGCGTGCGCGCAGCGCCGATAACGAGGAGACAGCAATGGTTCGACGAGGCAGTTCATTAACTACGACATGGCTTGCGGCACTGGCTGCCGTGAGTACGACCGTGGCCATCGCACAGACCGCCCTGGCGGCCCCGGCCGATACGGCGCCCGGAGCGGTGGTATCGGAGTTCTATACACCACCCTCGCCCCTGCCGGGCGCCCAGGCCGGCGACGTGATTCGTTCGCGCGCACTCACCAACGATGCCGCGTTGCCCCACGCCGCCAGCAACCATCTGGTGCTCTATCGCTCCACCGATATCAACGGCGACCCGATCGCGGTGTCGGGCACAGTCGCCATTCCGCGCGGCGAAGCGCCGGCGGGCGGCTGGCCGGTGATCAGCTGGACGCACGGCACGACCGGCACGGCCGATGTCTGTGCGCCGTCGCTCAACGATGTCGGCTATCGCGACAAGGACTATGTGGATCGCATCAACAAAACGCTCGATCGTTGGGTGCAGCTGGGCTATGCGGTGGTCAAGACCGACTACCAGGGTTCGGGCACGCCGGGGCCGCATCCGTATCTGAACGGCGAATCCGAAGCACGCAACGCGGTGGATATCGTGCGCGCCGCCCGCGCACTCAGCGACGACCTGAGCACGAACTGGCTGGTCATGGGCCATTCGCAGGGTGGCCAAGCGGCGTGGTTCACGGCCGGGCGCGGCGAAGCCTATGCACCGGAACTGCATCTCGTCGGCGCGGTGGCGCTCGCGCCGGCCTCGCATCTGGAAGCCATCATCCAGTATTTCCAGGCCCACGCAGACCAGCCGGCCTCGCCGTTTCTGCCCCTGGTGCTGGAAGGCGCGGCGGCCTCTGCCGACACCGTGAACCCACAGGCACTGACCACGGACGCCGGCCAGGCGGTGTTGAAGCTGGCCGGAGAGCGCTGCCTCAACGGTCTGCGCAAACCCGATGCGCTGGGTGATCTCACCACCGCGCAGTTCCTGAAAGCCGACGCGAACTATCAGCCGCTCTACGATGTGCTCGATGTCTTCGGCGGCAGCGAACATGTCTACCCCAGCGTGCCGTTGCTGGTACTACAGGCCACCAACGATCGCATCGTGCCCAAGGTGTATACCGATCAGGCGGTCGCCAAGGCCTGCAACCTGGGCGCGCCGGTCGACTATCGCAGCTACACGATCGAGAACGCGGATACGCCGCCGGAGGGCCATCGCGGCACGGTCGAGGCCTCGTTCGAGGATGCGCGTGCCTGGATTGCGGCCCGATTCGCCGGTGAGGCTGCCGAGCCCAACTGCAGCGACTGAAGCCGTCTCGAAAGGCGTCGCCTTACCGTCGTCGACAGATAGCCAAGGCCGGCACCCACGTGATGGATGCCGGCCTTCTCATCGAACCGGCGCGGCGGCGTTCAACCCACCGTCGCGCCGTCGGCGAACATATCGGCTACCCGGATCGGGAAACGCCGAATACGCTTGCCGGTGGCATGCCAGATGGCGTTGGCGATCGCGCCGGCGCTGCCGGTCACGCCGATCTCGCCCACGCCCTTGATACCGAGCACATTCACGTGGGGGTCGTCTTCGTTGACGATCAGCGCTTCGATATTCGCCACATCGGCATTGACCGGCACGTGATATTCGCCCAGATCGGCGTTCATGATCCGGCCCGTGCGGGCGTCGGTGTCGGCTTTTTCGTGCAGCGCGAAGCCCAGGCCCCAGATCATGCCGCCGAAGAACTGGCTTTCGACCATGCGCGGGTTGATCACCCGCCCGGCCGCGAACGCGCCGACCATGCGCGTGACGCGCATCTGGCCCAGATCCGGATCGACCTTGACCTCGGCGAACACCGCGCCGTGGGCATGCATGGCATAGCGCTCGCCGACATCCGCATCCGCACGCCCGCGGCCGTGGCCGACGAGTTCGCGCAGGCCGGCGCGGCGCAGGATATCGGCATAGCTTTCGCTACGGGCTGCATCATCGCCGGCCTGAAGCCGGCCCCAGCGCGCCTCGACTTGATCGGCGGCCACGCCGTGCAGGGGTGACTCGACATCGGCGATGGCCATCTCGATGAGCCGGGCGATGGCATCGCGACCCGCCGCATCGATGGCGTTACCCACGGTCGCGGTATGCCCGGAGCCGCCGGCCACGCCGCCATCGGGCAAATCGGAGGTGCCGGCCCGAAACACGGTCTGATCGAGTTCGAGCTTGAGGCTGTCGGCTGCGATCTGGGCGAGTGCGGTCCAGGCACCCTGCCCCATGTCCTGGGCGCCGGTTTCCATGACGCCGGTGCCGTCGGCCCGGATTATCGCTCGTGTCTCGGCCTCGAACATGATCACCGGGAACGTGGCCGTACCCAGGCCCCAGCCGACGAGCAGACCGTTGTCGTCGCGCATCGAACGCGGGGCGAGCACGCGTTTGGCCCAGCCGAAGCGCTGGGCGCCCTGCGCATAGCAGTCGTACAGACGCTTGGACGAAAACGGCTTGCCGGAGATCGGCTCGACGTCGGCATAGTTGGCCAACCGGAATGCCAGCGGGTCCATGCCACAGGCATGGGCAGCCTCGTCGATCGCCGATTCCAGCGCGATGGAGCCACTGGCCTCGCCGGGGCCGCGCATGAACATGGGCGTGCCGGTATGCACGCGCACCGCATCGTGCGTGGTCGAGATCGCCGGGCTGGCATAGAGCGTATGCGAGATATTCGCGGACGGCTCGAAGAACTCGTCGAACACGGATGACGTGGTGCGTGCGTGGTGCGCCAACGCGGTGAGCTTGCCGGCGTCATCCATGCCCAGACGCAGCGTCTGGCTGGTGGGCGCGCGATGGCCGAGCGGGCCGTACATCTGCGCCCGCGTCGGCACCAGCTTGACCGGTCGCCCGACCAGCTTCGCCGCCAGGATTCCCAGGACCTGCGGGCTCATCAGTGCGCCCTTGCAGCCGAAACCGCCGCCCAGATAGGGGCTGCGGATGAACACATCGTCGGCATCGATACCGAACAGCCCGGCGAGACGCCCGCGCGCGATCGTCATCGCCTGGCTGGGCGTATCCACCGTGAGCTTGTCGCCGTCCCAAGTCGCGACGATGGCATGCGGCTCCATCGGGTTGTGGTACTGCGCGGGCGTGTCGTAGGTCGCCTCGACCCGCCGGGTGGCGCCGGCCAGCCCCACATCGATATCGCCGACATGGCTTTCGGCCGGCGCGCCGGGGCCGACGGCCTGGGGCACGAACGCCTCGCTATCAGCATGCATGTCGAGCTGGGCCGGCTCGATTTCGTACTGGGGCGCGAGCAGGGCCGCGCCCTCGGTCGCGGCTTCGAATGTGTCGGCGATGACCACCGCGATCGGCTGGTTGGCATAGCGCACGCGATCGTTCTGCAGCACGTCGAGCCGGAACATGAACGGGGTGTCACGATCGTCGGGGTTCTTGGCCAGCGGCGGCCGGTTTGCAGGCGTCATCACCTCGACCACACCGGGGTGTGCCTTCGCGGCGTCGACATCCAGCGCGACGACACGACCATTGGCGATGGTGGCCACCGCCATGACGGCATGCAGCATGGCTTGCGGATGATTGTCGGCCGCATAGGTGGCACTGCCGGTGACCTTGGCCACGCCGTCGCGGCGCTTGACCGGCTGGCCGATGCTCGCCTGCTGGCGCTGACGCGCGGGCGCGGTAATGGGGGCGAAATCAGACATGGGCGAGCTCTCCGACTTCGGTGGCAAAAGGCGCGGCGGGCAGTGCCGGCAACTCGCGCGGTGTACCGGCAGCCGCACGCGCGAGCACGCGGGCCACCACGTTCTGGCCGAGCTGGATCTTGTAGGCGTTGTCGCCGGACGGCGCGGCACCAGCCAGCGCTGCCCGGCCGGCCGCAGCGAAGGCCTCGATACCAGCGCTCGTGCCGATCAGGCCCGCTTCGGCTTCGTGTGCGCGCCACGGCTTGGCGGCCACGCTGCCGAGCGCGATGCGGGCATCCGTAATCGTGCCGTCGTCGTCGATCTTGAGCGCGGCGGCAGCCGAGACCAGCGCAAAGGCATAGGACGTGCGCTCGCGTACCTTGAGATAGCGCGAATGCCAGGCGAACGCAGCCGCCTCGCCCGAAAGGCGCACGCCGACGATCAGCTCACCCGGCGCCAGCACCGTCTCTTCGTGCGGCGTGTCCCCCGGCAGTTGATGAAAGTCCGTCAGCGCGACCTCGCGTACGCCGTCACGCCCGGCGATCTCGACGACCGCATCCAGCGCGGCCAGCGCCACACAGAAATCGGAAGGATGCGTGGCGATACAGGCATCGCTGAAGCCGAACACGGCATGGTTGTGGTTCAACCCGCCACGTGCATCGCATCCGGCGCCGGGCACGCGCTTGTTGCAGGCACTGGCCGGATCGTAGAAATAGGCACAGCGCGTGCGCTGCAACAGATTGCCGCCCACCGTGGCGGCATTGCGTAGCTGCGGTGAGGCGCCGGCCAGCAGCGCCTCGGCCACGGCCGGGAAGTCGTGCGCAAAATTGTCGTCGTAGGCCAGGTCGGCGTTTCGCACCAGCGCGCCGATACGCGCGCCGCCGCTGTCGTCGCCTTCGATCGTGTTGAGTTCAGGCAAATGGGTGATATCGACCAGCCGCGACGGCGTGACCGCCCCGCCTTTCATCAGATCGAGCAGGTTGGTACCGCCAGCCAGATAGGCGGCACCCGGCTCGCTGGCCGCGGCGACGGCTTCTTCGATGGTGGCCGGGCGGACATAGTCAAAATGATTCATGCCACACCTCGTTCCGTCTCGCGTGCCGTGAGGCGCTCGGCATCGAGCACTGCCTCGACGATGCCGGCATAGGCACCACAGCGACACAGGTTGCCGCTCATCTGTTCGCGTACCCGTTCCGGGTCCCCGTGTACGCGCGCTTCGCGCAGCAGGCCAATCGCACTCATGATCTGACCGGGCGTACAGAAACCGCACTGAAAGGCGTCGTGATCGATGAACGCCTGCTGCACCGGGTGCAGCGCCGCGCCAGTGGCCACGCCTTCGATGGTTTCGATGCGCGCGCCTTCCAGACTGGCGGCCAGTGTCAGACAGGCATTCACGCGCCGCCCCTCGACGAGCACGGTACAGGCCCCGCATTGGCCACGATCGCAGCCTTTCTTGGTGCCGGTCAGCATCAGGCGCTCGCGCAGCAGATCCAGCAGCGTGATACGCGGATCGTCCAGCGCGATATTGCGCCGTTCGCCGTTGAGAGTGATTTGAATGGACAGCGACATGCGCAGCCTCCGGTAAAATGAGCAGCAGGAACGGGGCCGTGACACGCGAACCGCGTGCGTTCAGGGCGTCAAGGCAATATACGGAGGCATCCTCCGCTTTGTAAAGATACGTTGACCATGGCCAGTAACGAGGTGAACAGAACAACGCGCCCGCGCGCCCAACGCGTCGATGCCCGCCGCAATCGCCAACGGCTGCTGGCGGCCGCACGTACCGTATTCGCCGCCGAAGGCGCGAACGCCAGTCTGCAAGGGATCGCGCGCGAGGCCGGCGTGGGCATCGGCACGCTGTACCGGCATTTCCCGGCGCGGGAAACGCTGTATACCGCAGTCTACGAAAGCGAGGTCGATCAACTCGCGGCCCGCGCCGCCGCGCTTGCCGACGCGCCCGATCCGGCCGCCGCCCTGCGCGACTGGCTGCAGGCGCTGGTCGCGCTGGTGGCGACCAAGACCGGCATGATCGCGGCGCTGGCGATCTCGGCCGAAACCAAATCGGCCGTATCGCAGGCCACCTCGGCACGGTTGGTCGAGGCGCTCGACGGCCTGCTTGCACGCTGTATCGCCCACGATCAGCTACGGGATGCGCTGGGCGCACGCGATCTGCTGCATGCCGTGGTCGGCATGTGCCTGATCCAGACCGAGCCGGACTGGCAGCAACGTGTCGCACCGATGATCGATGTGCTCATCGACGGGCTGCGCCGTGCGGATCGCGACTCGAGCGCGCGCACTTGAATACAGGCGCTGGCCGCTCCAGCGCAAGACTGGAAATCACGCGCCAAACCCCATAGCGTTGCGCGCACGACTCACCTGACAACCTGCCAATACGCAAAACGCCGCCATGAGTGAAAACGATCTGATCGAAGCCAGCCCCTGCAAACTGCGCAACGGCGACTGGGGCTGCAAGACCCAGGAGCCCGTTCAGGTCGGCGATAGCGTGCAGATCGTCACCCGCGCCAACAAGCAATGGCGCGCCGAGATCACCCAGGTCGTGTGGACCGACGGCCAGGTGTGTATCTGCGCGACGGCCAGCGAGAACCAGAAGTCGGCCAAACCGGATACCGCCGCCAAGCCCGCCGCGAGCAAAAACACCAAGACGCCGGCTAAACCACCGCGCGCTGCAGATGACGGCGCATCGACATTCGACAACGCTCCGCCGGCGCCGCCACGCACGGACGTGCCGGCCACCGACGATCTCGATGCCATGGCCGATCGCGCCGCCGAGCAACAGGACGATTTCGACGACATCATGAACGCGGCGAGTGAATTCGAGCGCGATCCGGGCTAGGCGCCCCTGATCGCACCGCCGCCAGTCATTGGCTGGGGGCGCGGTTGGCGCCACGGGCTCGCGACTGCCCGCTCGCCACGCTCACCTGCCGCAGTCATGCACCGCGCCGGCCGGGCCATCACCATGCGCCGGCGTCCGCGCAGGCAGGCACTTACCACGCGTTGCCTCGTAAAAACGCTGGGCAAGTCGCGGCAAGGCGTCACAGCCCAAAGGGCGCGGCAAAGCGTGCCGGATTAAACCCCCTCCGACTGCTGCCGATAGAAGCCTTGGATGAACGCACCTTTGGCATCAACGGCAACTGGCGAGATATGCCCGTGCTCGCTCGTCACGCGTCCCCAGCTCTTTCACCAAACATGACACATCTGCTGCATCGTATCGGGATCAGTCGCAAGTTCATGCTGGCACTGACTCTGCCCACGCTGGCCATGCTTTACTTCGCGATCACCGGGATCGTGCAACGCCAGCAGATGGTGGGTGACATGGACCGCCTGCAATCATTGACCGCCGTGGCTCAGCAGGCCGGCAACCTGGTTCACCAACTACAGCTCGAGCGCGGCATGACCGCCGGTTTTCTGGGCAGCCAGGGCCAGACCTTTGGCGACAAGCTGCGCGAACAACGCCCGGCCACCGATAGCGCGGCCGATTTGTTCATCGACCAGCTCGCCACGCTCGATGACAGCGCACTCGGCAGCGACCTGCGCGCCCAGATCGATACCGCCCGCCAGCGCCTGGATGAGACGTCCGCCATGCGCAATCGGGTGGATGCACTCTCGATCTCCCTTGGCGACGCGCTTGCCTACTACACCGGCACCAACGGGGCGCTCATGGGCGTGGCCGGAAAACTCAGCCATATCACAAGCGAAGCGCATGTGGCGCGGCCTATATCGGCCTACTACAAGCTGCTGGAAGCCAAGGATCTGGCCGGTATAGAGCGCGCCCTGCTGGCCAACGCGTTTGCAGCCGACCGGATGTCGCCTGCCCTGTATCGCCGATTCCTGGAGTTGATCGGTGCCGAAGCGGCATTTCTTAAAGGTTTCAAGACGCTTGCTTCACCCACCATGCGGCAACAGTACGAGCAGGCTGTTTCCGGGCCGGAAATCGAGCGTTTGAACGACCTGCGGGATCTGGCCATCGAACGCGCCGCCCAGGGCGGTTTCGGCGTCGACCCGCAGCAATGGTTCGCATGGCAGACGGTCAAGATCGGCCGGCTCAAGAACGTGGAAGACGCGGTTACCGCCGAAATCATGACCACTGCCCAGGCACTGCGCAGCGAGGCACGCCGCGATCTGTGGGTTTATATCGCCATCGCGGTCATCGCGGCGCTGCTGACGCTGGCACTCACCGTGGCCATCGTGCGTGCGATCGTACGCCCGCTCAAACAGGCGCTGCATGACATCACCCATCGCAATGGCGATCTGAGTCAACGCCTGGCGGTACCCGGCACCGACGAACTGTCGCAGCTTTACGTGGCCTTCAATCAGGCCACCGAAAGCACGGCCCAGCTGGTCAGAAATATCCAGCGCAGCGCTCAGTCGGTGGAAGTGGCCAGCGGCGAGATCTCGCAGGGCAATCAGGACCTGGCACAACGTACCGAGCAGCAGTCTGCATCGATCGAGGAAACGGCCGCCAGCCTGGAAGAAATCACCTCGACGGTACGTCATACCGCCGAAAACGCCGGCCGCGCCCAGCAGCTGTCGGATGACATGTCCGAGCAGGCCCGCCAGGCGCGGTCGATCGCCGACGATGCGCGTCAGGCAATGGGCGATATTCATAATGCCAACGAGGAAGTCACCGATATTATCGAAGCGATCGACGGCATCGCCTTCCAGACCAACCTGCTGGCGCTGAATGCTTCGGTGGAAGCCGCACGTGCCGGCGAGCATGGGCGCGGCTTTGCGGTGGTCGCCTCGGAAGTGCGCCAGCTGGCCAGCCGTAGCGCCAGCGAAGCCAAACGCATACGCCAGTTGATCGAGCGCAATGTCGCAACCATCGATACCGGTAACAAACTGGTGGGCGAAACCCACAGCACGCTGACTGCGATCGCGGAGCGCATCCGCGAGGTCACCGGTCTTGTCACCGATATTTCCGGCGCGACGAACGAACAGTCGCAGGGGATCGAGCAGATCAATCAGGCGATCGCACAGCTGGAGTCGGTGACACAGCAAAACTCGGCCCTGGTCGAGCAGGTGGCCGCAGCAAGCAAGTCGCTCGACGCGCAGGCCATGGAAATGGCGCGCGAAGTCGGCCAGTTTACCGTCGACGCTGGCGAGGCTGGCGCAACGCCCGAGCAGGCAGCGCCTGTCCCATCGCAGCACAGTGCGTCCGGCGCCGCGGCAGCTCAGCTCGCCATGGCGTGATCCGACACCGCCTTTGATAAAACACAGCGCAGCCCGACCAAGTTCGGGCTGCGCTTTTTTCTATGCACCATGCCGGCGCGCCCGGGTCCGCGACCAATCATTTGAACCGAGGCTGAGGCCGTTGCGACTGTGACGGGGATACGCAGCCACGCGATCGGCAAACCCGGGCTGGGCGCTTTCATCTACCGCACGCTTGCTGACCATCCCGCCGGCCTGATGCGCGCAATACGAGGGCCGCCTGTCGGCCGATCCCGCTTAGCGCTGCGCCGGACCGCGCGCCCTGGCCAGATTCAAGCCTGCAGAAACCCGCTGGTGGCCGTGTTGCGGCCTTCATCCTTGGCCCGATAGAGCGCCTTGTCGGCGGCATCGATTGGCGAGGCCAGGCATGGTTCGGCCTCGTTGCTGGCGCTTTCGAACTGGCTATAGCCGATACTCACCGTGACCACGGCCAGCCCATCCGGCCGGTAGCCATGCGGAATCGCCAACGCCTGAACGGCCGCGCGCAGGCGCTCGACCGTGTCGCGGATGTAGGCTCGGTCGGCCTGGGGCAACAGGATGATGAACTCCTCGCCGCCAAAGCGTGCAACCAGATCGAAATCGCGACGCGTGACCGACCGCAGTGCGGCACCGATCGACGCCAGGGCTTCGTCGCCACGCAAATGTCCGTAGTGGTCGTTGTAAAGCTTGAAGTAGTCGATATCGCAGAGCACGACGCCGACCACGGCGTCGGCCTTTTTCTTCCAGCTGGCCAGAAACGCGTCCACCGCGCGCCGATTGGGCAGTTGGGTGAGGGCATCGGTCGCACTCAGGCGGGCCAGTTCCAGATTGGAATCGGTCAGCTTCTTTTCCGCGAAACGGATTTGATAGCGAAACAGCGTCATGAACGCGCTTATGAGTGCGACGGCAGCCACCGCGCTGAAACCGAAGGCTACCGTTAGTACCGCATCGGGTACGACCAGGCGCGCTTCGGCAAACCCGAAGTTGCGATCGCATAGCCAGAAAAGCGTGACGTTGATCAGTGCCAGCGCGGCGAGCGTTCGGGTGTGTGCGCGCTCGAACAGCAGCGGCAGAATACTCACGATCGTGAAATAGAACAGATGCACGCCCAGATCGCGGCCGACATACCAGGTCACCATCACCAGATGGAGCATGGCCACGGTGACCACGAAATCGCGGGCGGAATCGTGCCGACGGCAATAATTCGCCCAGAGCGTCCAGGCATAGCCGGCCATGATCACGATATTGCTGGCGAACACGGGCGCGTAGTACGACAACGACGTCAGCCCGTAGAACAGCTGATACGGCACGGTGGTCACAAAACCCAACGCGGCGAGCTGATTGACGAGCATCACGCGGCGTCGCAGCGCCGGCGGGGAATCCGGCGCGCCCAGTGCCCAGCAGCGTTTGGCCCAGCGTGTCAGCATCGCGTATGCAGGCGCTCGCCTGCCGTTGTTGAGTTATGCAGTCGGCCCGGCCACGGGTCAGCCGGCCAACGCGAAACATGGGTCACGCGATACCGGGCCGGGTATCCGGGCGGCGCCGTCGCACGATTTATCGGCCACAGCCGCGGCGAATTGATGGGCCCGCTCGCCGGCCCGCCGGACGGGCTACCACAGCACCCCGTTGACCGGTTCGACCGCGGGTGGTGCCGGTCGGCCAATCGATTCCATCAAATCGATCTCGATGGTCGTACACATGGCCTCTAACGGCAGATCGTGGGCGTTGTTGGCAAACGGATCGACCAGTTCATCGCCAATATGCAGCGCGGCCAGAAACATCAACGCCACCAGCGACGAGCCGATGGGCGTAAAGATTCCCAGATACGGCGCAATGCCGATCGGCAGCAGGATACAAAACAGCCGCACGAACATCTGCGGAAACAACCGATACTGCATGGGCAACGGCGTATTCTTGATTCGCTCCATGCCGCCCTGGGCATTGGCGATATCTATATTCACGGCCTCCAGGCGCGACTGCTGGATGGTGTCGATATAGCCCTCCGCCCGCGCCTGGCCCGCCAGGCGGGCGTTTTCGTTGAGCAGGGCGTTGGCGGCGTTACTCATCTCCAGCATGCGCTCGGCGTCTTTCGCATCGAGTATGCGATACGCCGGTACCGCGCGATCGGTACCGCGTAGCTGGCAGCGCAGAACATGCACATAGGCCACCTGGTTGGTCACGATCGCTTCACGCAGTTCGCGGGCACGGGCGTCGGCGCTGTCGATGAATGCCAGCGCACAACGGGTGATATTGCGCGAGGCGTTGATCATCAGACCCCACAGCACGCGGCCCTCCCACCAACGTGCGTAGGCCGAATTCGACCGAAAACCGAGAAACAACACGATGCCCGTGCCAAACAGCGTGAGCGTGGTTCGCGACAAGGCGCTGGACTGAAAATCCTGGTAGCGCTCGGGCTGGGCGAAATACAGCAGCGTAATCAATACGTCCCAGACGAACATCCACAACAACGGCCACCATATCCCGGTCAGAATATGCCGGAACCCCGGAACGGTCGGAATAATCATGCGACAGGCGCGGACCTCGGTGCTCAAGCGATAGGCGCGACAGCCAAACGCGCTGCAGCGCAGCAATCGTTGACGACGCAGTTACTTGACCACAAACGAATGTAGACGTTCGCAACCCTGGACAGACCGCACGACCACCGCCGGCCCCGGCGGCGCTATTCAAGGCGCGTGACCCAACCGTGCGATCACCAGCGAAAACAGCCCGGACGCGGTTTTGAGCATGCGCTCGCGACGGTTGGGGTCGTCGATCAGGTCCAGGCCCATGCAAAAGACCTCGTTGACCATGATGTCGATGAGCGCACGCAGGTCGTCGTCGATATCCGCTTCGACGAGCCAGCCGAGCGTCTGAAAATCGACGATCATGTCCTCGCGGATCGCGGCCATGGTATCGACGACCCGCTTACGCAGCGGCCCCGGCGGGCCGTAGCGCTCGCGAAAGGCCACGGTGAACACCGCATCGTGCTCGAGCGCGAAATCGAAGAACCAGCCGACAACCCACGGCGAGGGCACTTCACCCGCGGGCACACGCATGAGCTCACGCCGCAGGCCCTGGCGCAGCTCGCCGACAAAGTCGTCCACGATTGCCAGCATCATGCCCGGCACATCGTCGAAATGGCGATAGAAGGTGTTGTGATTCAGCCCGGCCTCGCGCGCGACTTCGCGCAGAACGAGGCTGCGCGTGCTGCCCTTGCGCATGGCCAGCCGGGCCGCGGCTTCGATGAGTCGGCGTTTACCGCGCGGCGTATCGGCAGAGATCAGGCGTTGCGATGTCATAACAGGGTTTGACGAACAAGTATCCAGCTGGATACATTGAGTATCCAATTGGCTACATGGTAGAACGTATCGCCCGACGATACACGTTTTCCCATACGGCCAACCCGATAAACGATCGATACGACGCGCCACAGGTGCAGGAGATTTGTCATGAGCGATCGGCAAGCGCAAGTCAATATTCACGGCTCGGGCTACAGCGGACCGGTCATGCCGGAACGCCGCGACCTGCATTTTCTTCCGCCGGCCGACCGGGTCTGCGACTGGCACAAGGCCGGGCCCAACGTCACCCAGTTCATGAACGCCATGTCGCTGTTCTTCCCGGCCGGCGAGCGGCTGTTCATCGATGCCGTGCGCGCCTATCGCGACGACATCCCCGACCCGGATCTGCGCAAGGCGGCCACGGCCTTCATCGGCCAGGAAGCCATGCATAGCCGCGAGCACACCGAATACAACCGGGTCATGGATGCTGCCGGTCTGCCCGCAGGCGAGATCGAAGGCCGGGTCAAGGCAAAGCTCGACGAAATCAAAGAACGCGCGCCGCGTGTCGTACCGCTGTTGATGACCATCGGCCTGGAGCACTACACGGCGCTGCTGGGCGACGTCCTGCTCCGCAACCCGGATCTCATTGCCGGCTCCGAGCCCCACTACGAACGTATGTGGCGCTGGCATGCGCTCGAGGAAGTCGAACACAAGGCCGTGGCCTTCGATGTCTACGAAAAATGCGTAGGCCGCGGGCCCAAGGCCTATGCCATGCGCGCCAGCTACATGCTGTTGACCACCACCAACTTCTGGCCCCGCGTGTTCATGACCTACCGCGCCCTGGCCGCTGCCGATCCGGCCTGCCGCAAGGCCGGCTGGCGCGGCCACCTCAAGCTCGCCAACTACCTGTTCGGCGGCCCCGGCGCGCTGCGCAAGGCCCTGCCGCACTACTTTGCCTACTTCAAATACAGCTTCCATCCCTGGCAGCAGAACAACGCCCACCTGCTCGCCGAACTGGATGAAATCGTGGAAGCGGCGGAATCCGTCTACGCCAAACAGACCGCGCATTAACGGGTAATCGCAGCTCAGCCGGGCGTCACCGCGATCACGATCTTGCCACGGGCGCGGCCACTGCGGCTGCGCTCGTAGGCCTGCTGCGCCTCGGCGAGCGTAAACCTGCTGTCGATGACCGACCGCACCGCGCCGGCGGTCATCCACTCGCCGATGGTTTGAAGGTCCGCCGTCCAGGACTCGACACGCAGCAGCGAGGCGTTGCGCCGGCGCGAAAGCAACGTGCGCAATGCGGGCCGCGCATGGCCCATAGTGGAGATGAAATAGCCCGCTGGCGCCAGTAATGCGCCGCAGCTGGCCGGCGTTTCGTACGCGGTGACATCGAATACCAGATCGAACGCTCGCCGCTGGCCGGGTGCGGGCTGGCGATAATCGCCCGCGGTATAGTCGATGACCGCATCGGCGCCGAGTGATTGCACGAGCTCGATATTGCGCGTGCTGCACACGCCGGTGACATGACAGCCCAGTTGGCGGGCGATCTGAACGGCATAACTGCCCACACCGCCCGACGCCCCAATGATCAGCACCGACCGCCCGGGCCCGGCCTGACCCTTGCGCAGCCCCTGCAATGCGGTCTGGCCGGCCAATGGCACGGCCGCGGCCTCGATGAAACCGGTATTTGCCGGCATCAACGCGATGCGCCGCGTATCGATCACGGCATATTCGGCCAGGGTGGCGGTGCGCAGGCGCATATCCATGCCATAGACCCGATCACCGACCTCGAAGCCCTCGACGCCCGCGCCCAGCTGGACGATCTCGCCGGCCAGATCGTCGCCGAATAATGGCGGGATCAGACGCCGGCCCAGCGGCGGCGCGGCGCGCGCCAGGGTCAGATTGAGCTTCCAGTCTTTCGGGTTGACCGATGCGGCATGCACCTTCACCAGCACATCGTGCTTGCCCGGCACCGGCCGTTTGCGCTCGCCCAGGGTCGGGCGCACGCTCGGCCCGAATCCTTCAGGAATAATGGCTTTCATGAACACGGCAAGCGCGATGGTCGATGAAGACATCGTATCCCGGCCAGACCGCTGTCTGCAGGCGCCATAGCACTGGGCAACCATCGACCCGATCGGCGCGCGGCGCCTGCCTTGTAACAGCAGTTAGGCTGTATCTTGTTCACTGGCTTTCGTACGCCCCTGCCATGAAGAAGAATAACGTCGTCAGAACGCTTAGAAAAAACCTCAAACGCCAGGTCACGCGCCAGCTGGATTTTCACCGCGACCGCCGGGAATTCCTGTCCCAGATGCCGGCCGACGGCGGCGACTTCGCCATGGGGCCGACGTTCGCGATCCTGAATGAGAAGGATGCCGCCAGCGGCACCGCGCAAGGGCACTACTTCCACCAGGATATTTTCGTTGCCAACCGCATCTTTCATGCCGCGCCCGAACGGCATGTCGACGTAGGCTCGAGAATCGACGGCTTCGTCGCCCACGTAGCGGCCTTTCGGCCGGTGGAGGTCTTCGACATTCGGCCGTTGATCGCGAACACCCACAACATCCGGTTTCAGCAGATCGATTTGGCGCACGACCTGCCGGAGCACTTTGTCGGCTGCACGGATTCGCTGTCCTGTCTGCATGCCATCGAGCATTTCGGCCTCGGGCGCTACGGCGACCGTATTCAATACGACGGCCACTGCGCGGGCCTTCGCAACCTCACGCGGCTGCTACGCACCGGCGGTACGCTCTACCTGTCGACGCCCATCGGCCCGCAGCGCGTCGAGTTCAACGCGCATCGGGTGTTTTCGCTGAATTATCTGCTGGAATGGCTGACGCCTACATACGATATCCAGAGCTTTTCGTTCGTGGACGACGCGGGTGATTTTCACCCCTTCCAGTCGCTGGACGATCACGCAGCGGTCGAGTCGAATTTCGGTTGCCACTACGGCTGCGGCATCTTCGAACTGACCAAAAAAGCGCTATAAGACGCTTACCTTAAAGCACGCAACGCCATCAGGCAGTCGCCCCGAACACTGTCCGGGGCGTGGATCACTACGCGACCGCGGGCCGGTAGTTTCTGAAAAACGCCAGGCTGTCGGGGTTGGCCATGGCGTCGCGGCTCACGGCGTTTTCTTCATCCATGCCGAGCAGCAGCTTCTTGATCGGCAGTTCCATCTTCTTGCCGGTGAGCGTGCGCGGCACGGCCTCGACCGCCACGATCTCGTCCGGCGTGTGACGTGGTGACAGCTGGCGGCGGATGGCATCCCGAATCTCGGCGCGCAACGTGTCGTCCAGCGATACGCCCTCGGCCATCACCACGAACAGGGCAAGCCAGGAGGCACGGCCGAGATATTCGAGATCCACGATCAGGCTGTCGCTTATCGCATCGAACTGCCCTTCCACCACCGCATAGATCTCGCCCGAGCCCATGCGGACACCGTGGCGGTTGATGGTGGTATCCGAGCGGCCGTAGATCACTGCCCCGCCACGGGGCGTGATGCGTATCCAGTCGCCGTGGCGCCAGATGCCGGGATAGGTATCGAAATAGCTGCCATGTAGGCGGCTGCCGTCGGTATCGTTCCAGAAATACAGCGGCATCGAGGGCATGGGCTGAGTCACCACCAGCTCGCCCACGGCATCGTCGAGCGCCTGGCCGTCATCGTCGAAGGCATAGACAGCAATGCCAAGCCCACGGGCCTGCATTTCGCCGACCACCACCGGCTTGATCGGACAACTGCCGACAAACGCCGCCGCGATATCGGTGCCGCCACTAATGGCCGCGATCATGACATCGCCCACGGCGTCCATGATCCAGCGATAGGCATCGGCCGGCAGGGGCGATCCGGTGGACCCGACGCTCCGCAAATGGTGCAGATCCACGCATTCGCGCGGCACGAGGCCGGCCTTGCGACAGCCGGTGAAATAGGCCGCCCCGGCGCCGAAAAAGGTCATCTGCGTTTCTTCGGCAAAACGCCAGAGCGTCGCCAGATCCGGATAGCCAGGGTTGCCGTCGTAGATACATACCGTCGCCCCCACCAGCAGCCCGCCGATCTGCGAGTTCCACATGATCCAGCCGGTGGTAGAAAACCACATGAAGCGATCGTGCTCGCCCAGATCAAGCTGGAGCGCATGGCCCTTGAGGGTTTCCAGCAGCGCCCCGCCATGACCATGCACGATGGGCTTGGGCATGCCGGTCGTGCCCGAGGAATAGACCACCCACAACGGATGATCGAAAGCCACCGGCGTAAAGCTCAGCGCGACATCGTGGGCGACCAGCGCATGCCAGTCGTGGGCATTCTCGAAGCGAGCCTCGGGGTCGAGATAGGGCTGGATAATCAGCTGTTCGAGCGTGGGCAGCGACGCGCGCAGTTCGGCCACGACGGTCCGGCGGTCGTGATCGCGACCGCCGTAGCGATAGCCGTCGACCGCGATAAGCACTTTCGGCTCGATCTGACGGAATCGGTCGAGCACGCTGTTGCTGCCCATATCCGGCGAGCAGCTCGACCAGATCGCGCCCAGGCTCGCACAGGCCAGAAAGGCCACGATCGCCTCCGGCAAATTCGGCAGATAGGACACCACCCGATCCCCCGACACCACGCCCATGTCGCGAAGTGCATGGGCAAACGAGGCCACCTGGCGCTCGAGTTCGGCCCACGACATCGTCTCGAGCCCGCGCAGCTCCGAACGCGACATGATCGCCGGGCGTTGCGCGGCCTCGCCGTCGCGATGAAAACGAAATGCCTGCTCGGCGAAATTCAGCTGCGCCCCGTCAAACCAGCGCGCGCCCGGCATCACCGACTGGTCGAGCACCCGCGTATACGGGGCATGCTGGCGTACGTCGAAATACGACCAGATCGAGGCCCAGAAATCCTCGAGATGGTCCACCGACCATTGCCACAGGCTTTCATAGTCGTCGAACGTCAGACCGCGCTCGCGCGCCAGCCACTGCATGTAGTCGTACAGACGACTGGCCTGAATGCGCGCATCGCTCGGCTGCCAGATGATCTCGACCGGCTGTTCGGCCATGGACCGCTCCTCTCAATGTTGTTGTTATCGAAACGCAGCGTATCGAAGCCCCCCCATACGCCCAGATTTTCGTTTTCGCTTACCCGTATTGCGCCGCCGAGAGCGCTCAGCGTCGGCCGCTTCGGGGTCAGCTGACTTTTGACAGACGCGGCGGGGCGCTATTCGGGTATGTAGATACGCGCTTTGACGTGCTTCAGGTTGGCCACGATCGTGAATGTCATCACGATCAGCAAAGACCAGGAACTCCATTTGCCGATATGCACGACCGACCAGGCGCCGAGCTGATCGGGGTACTGCCACACGCTGAACAGCGTGCTGATATTTTCCGCCAGCCAGACGAAAAAGCCGATCAATACGAAGGCCACTAGCAACGGCATGCGCCGTTCGCGATCAAACGGCCGAAATATCACCACAGCGCGGGCGTACAAACCCAGCGCACAGGCGGCGATATACCAGCGGTAATCGCCAATGAAATGGTGGGTAAAGAAGTTGGCATAGATCGCCAGTGCGATCAGCGCCGCCATCCAGTACGGCGGATGATGCACCACCCGTAATTCCAGCAAGCGCCACGCCTGAATGATGTAGCTGCCGACCGCCGCGTACATGAAACCGGAAAACAGCGGCACGCCGAGCAGCTTGCTATAGCCAAAATCCGGATAGGCCCAGGAGCCGATGCTTTCGGACGTTTTGAACGCCTCCAGCGCGAAGCCGAGTACGTGAAACAACAAGATCGCCTTGAATTCGTCCCAGGTTTCGAGGCGCGCCCAGAGCATCCAGGCCTGAATCGCCAGCGCGATCAATAGCAGCAGATCGTAGCGCGGTAGACCGAGCACACCAGCCCGCGGCACCAGGAATATTGCCGCGAAGAACAGGCCCGCGAATAGACAGGCACGCGCTTCCTTGACGCCGAAATAGACGAACTCGACCACAAATCGCGCCACGCCCGACAACCCGCGCCATGCCTTGGGCGCCAACAGGTGATCGTCGAGCCGGCGAAGCCCGAATGCCGGCGCGCTTGCGGTAGACCTGTTCGTCATCGCCGAAGCTTAGCAAGCGCCATCGATAGGCGGCGCGTTATCCAGGCGACGGGCAAATAGCTCATCACGCTTTGCAGCAATCAACCCGCCCCTGCGTCGTTGAAAACAAGGCCTACGCTTTGCCAGCGAGCCGTTCACCGTAGCTGCTGGGCCTGAAGTTCGGGTCCAGTCGCTTACGCACGGCCAAGTAGAGCTTGTTGATGAGGTAACAGCCCAGCGCGACGATCGCGAAATCGGCGAGTATCGCCAGGAACAGGACCATGAAACCCGTTTGCAGCCATTTGTCGGTCGGGAAAAAATATAGATACCCCAACGCCCCGATGACAATGCAGCTAATCGTACCCGCGAACATGCTTATGCTCTCGCGAATCAAGTAGTACCGACCATGCCGATTAAACACGGTATCGATATCAATATAATCGGCGAGATAAAGAACGACCGCTTCCTTGTTCGTGTCAACACTTTCGCCGCCCGCTTTCTGCTTCGAGCGGGTTTCGATAAAAATGACGTCCAACTCGGTTTCGCGATACCCGTTTTTCTCGGTCGCCACAAAAGAAAGCAACGACGTGAAAGGCGGCAACCAGAGCGTGACGTCTCCGACGAAGAACTCTTCTGCTCGTGAATTCTTGACGCGATGCGTGATGTAGGTGACGGGACCTTTCACCGTGCACACCGTATTGCCCAGGACCGCACGCTTGCGAAGCCCCTGATTACCAATCCCGCGGCCGGCGTAAAGAGTCAGACCAACGGTCGGTATGCCCACAAACAATATGGCCAGAATTGCTCCGCGACTCAGCCCGAACGGTAGCGCCGCGATCAGTAGACACCCCAGGCCCAGGAGAAAGCCGCCAATCAGAACATAAGCACGAAGCTGGAGATTTTTGAGCACCAATACCTGCTTCGCATATGCCTGTTCATTCGCCGTGATCTGCCGCTCACCCTGAACAGTGACGCGCGCGTTCATATCGATCCTTTCAATCAACGGTTATCGGGTTGGCGGGTAGAATATTGCCATGGCTTCGGTATTGAAGTCCGCGAAACCTATCGCCGCAGGGTGGCTGCGCGATGGGTGACGACCGCTTTGTGCCAGCGCGATATCACGTGGAATTCAAGCGCCCCACCTGCGCTAATTAATTTAAAACTCGTAGTCTTAGATGCCCCAGACCGGGCAATTCTCGGTGAGAGGCTAGCTAAGTTCTATCAAGCGCCTGCTAGACGTCCGACTATTCTGTTAATGACCATTGATATCGTGCTGTAAGGCGCCTGAAAAAACTCGCGCCTTGGGTTAATACGGTACTGCTCAAGTTCTTGGTGACACAGCGATTCGGCTAATGCGCAATCCGGCACGTTCCACTCCTCCACCACCAAGAATACATCTGGTGAACTCGTCGTTCTAGACAACTCAGATGAACGTTTTTCCGAATTGCGTCGAGTTAGCCCGACCTTGAAGATATTCTTCGCGTGTGCGGCCGACCTCATCACATATATGATTCCTGGATCATCACCAACAGTGGCTAATTCTTCACTACGAGTTACCGTTACACCACCACTCGGTTCAGCTACCCAGCTCAACACCTTTTCCACCCATGTACGCCCGTGTATTGGTCTTCCGCCCTTATCCCGGCCAACTTCATGGATACCTAGTTTTTTCCAATAGCCCGATTTCTGCAGCACTAATCCCGGCGTAGCGATTGAACGCGACCTAGGAGGAAATACCTTGTCAAGAGCTATCGTGGCAACTGAGCGGGCTACTATTTTGAATTGCGGAGAACACAATTTTTCGACCTTTCGAAAACTTGACTTATTTCTATTTTCACCGAATTTTGTTTTATGACGCTCAAGACATATATCATCGTCATGGGCCGAAAAAAAATCCGGCAAATATAGAAGTATCTTACTCACCTCGAGAAGAGGACTGAATTCAATCAAACGCTCAGTGGAGCGTTCAAATTGACGCTCAAGCTCCGGCGAGATGAACTCTCCATTTAAGCTTGTATAGCAATCGGCATCGTCGGTAATACCAATATATGACCGTCCAGCATCTTGATAAACATATCGAGCATCGACTGTGGCGGTAGACAAATCAAACCGCGTAAGAAAGATAGTCCTCCATAACTGCACCTCTTCGCTGACAGGCTCAGCTCTAACCTTAAGGTCTTGATTTGGTATTATATGAGCTCTGTGAGAAAAAGTTCTTTCCGAGGCCGATAACTCTCGCAAGCGACTGCTTTCTGCGGCTAGATCACAATGTTGGCCGGCCAGCATCATTATGCTGATTTCATCACCGTACCTGACTAAAGACGCGCCCATAATAGAATAATCTTTGCCCGACCTAGATGAAAACTTATTCTCGCAAGGGTCACCGAGGGCGTTATAAGAATAGATGACACCCTCTTCTGTCGACGATTTTATATTAGAGCATTTAGATTCAAATGACTCTTTAGTAACGAAGTCTAAAAAATCATCGAAATTAAATATATGATCTTTTTCTTCAAGAATTTTAAATACGGATAAAGATGGTATAAATCTATTAAATGCCTCTAATACGTTAAATGATCCAGGCATATCTCGAAGGGAATACCGCAGCACCCTAGAATTGTATTCACCATGATACTCACGAAGAAGACTATCCATTAGCAGCCCGGCACCGGTACTCTGCTGAAGTTCAAATAAAGCGATAGCTTTCTCAAATCGCTTCTTGATCTTTTTCTTGTGAGCCGGGTCCCTGTTCAGTCGCTCAAGTTGTCTTTCAAAGTAGGGGCGCTGAGGCGAATCTTGAGCTGGAGCTGCCCAAAAAGCTATTTCACTTAACCTGCTGCTGCGATGGGAGTCAGATTTGCTCATAAGACTGTGGTTAGTTCTTCCAAGCGAGAGCCGATACTGAGTTACGAGGGTACTTTCAACCTCAGATATCCATTTAGGTTACCCCCCGGAAAGGCCTTTCGCGAGCCCAAACGGCCTTCACCCCCCCCCCCTTCCAGCTTGCCCGCTATGCGTACGACCGTCACCCCTAGCTAATCTTGGTGCCGACTCCTTCGTCGGAACATACCGGCAGCAAACCTAGGCCGTGAAACGGGTGGGTGAACCGCTTATGCCTGACTATGCGCGGAGCTTTCCAAGGTAGCCTACTGACCGCACAACTAGAAGTCGGATGGTGAACCGCGAGAACGGTCACTGTTTCGCCGCAAGGGATTTCTAACAGACGACATGCCCGGCGCTACCGAAGCTGATTACGAGCTCGAGCAGTAAAGACGTTTCTTAGAACGCCGGGCCAAACGCCCTAGTGCCAGAGCTTATCCCTTGAAGCTTCGGCGTCTTCCAGGCGCTTGAGGTAGTCGTTCCAGTTGTCTTCGTACTGGTCGCCCAGCTCGCGCAGTGTTTGCCAGGAGAAAATGCCGGTGTTGTGGCCGTCGTCGAAGTTGAGCTGAATGGCGTAGTTGCCGACCGGCTCTATGGAGGTCACGCCCACGTCTCGCTTGCCGGTGACCAGCTGCATGGGGCCGCCGTGGCCGCGGACTTCGGCAGACGGCGAGTACACGCGCAGGTATTCCAGCGGCAGCTTGTAGTTGGCGCCGTCGGGGTATTCGACTTCGAGCACCTTGGATTTCTGGTGCAGGGTAATGTCTGTCGGGGCGTCCATGGGTCACCTTCGTTTCGTTGAAGCTTTCGGGCGCGTTCTTTGGGCGGTCCGCGAATGAACGCAAATTAACGCGAATGGGAGACGTCGTGACAGCATCATCTCGTTCGGCGGCGCACCGCGGCTGGCGCGCCTTCGTCTGCGCTATCCGCGAATCTACGCCATTTAATCCAATTTCAAGCAGCGGTTGAATGGACGACGCTGTCGCTCCCGCAAGAGTCCGCGCTGGCTGTCTCATTTGCGTTCATTTGCGGACGATCCTTTTCACGAACGAACAAAAAAGCCGGGACAGGATAAACCCGCCCCGGCTTCGCAGACACGGATTGTGTCTGATGGCCAGCCTGTCCGCTACAGAATATAGCGCGACAGATCTTCGTCTGCGGCCAGATCCTTGAGCTTGGAGTCGACGTACTCGGCATCGACCTTGAGCGTTTCACCGGCCTTGTCCGGGCCTTCGAAGGAGATTTCCTCCATCAGCCGTTCCATGACGGTATGCAGGCGACGGGCGCCGATGTTTTCCGTGCCTTCGTTGACCTTGAAGGCCATTTCGGCGATCCGGTGCACGCCGTCGTCGGTGAACTCGATGGTCACGCCTTCGGTGTTCATCAACGCGCCGTACTGTTCGGTGAGCGAGCAGTGCGGCTCGGTAAGGATGCGCACGAAGTCTTCGGCCTTGAGCGCGTCGAGTTCGACCCGGATGGGCAGACGGCCCTGCAGCTCGGGAATCAGGTCCGAGGGCTTGGCCACATGGAAGGCGCCCGAGGCGATGAACAGGATATGGTCGGTCTTGACCATGCCGTACTTCGTGGACACGGTCGAGCCTTCCACCAGCGGCAGCAGGTCGCGCTGTACGCCTTCGCGGGAGACATCGCCGCCCGAGCCGCCGCCGGCGTCGGAGCGTTTGCAGACCTTGTCGATCTCGTCGATGAAGACGATGCCCGAGTTTTCCACCTGGTCGATGGCCTGGGTCTTGATCTGCTCTTCGTCGACGAGTTTGGCGGCTTCTTCATCCACGATCTGGCGATAGGCATCGCCGATCTTGATCTTCTTGCGCTTGGTCTTGTCGCCCTTCATGTTCTGGAACATGGACTGGAGCTGGTTGGTCATCTCCTCCATGCCCGGGGGCGCCATGATCTCGAAGCTCTGGCCGCCCTGCTGCAGCTCCAGCTCGATTTCCTTGTCGTCGAGCTTGCCTTCACGCAGGCGCTTGCGAAACACCTGCCGGGTGGCGCTGGATTCGACCGCCTTCTGGTCGGATTCGCCGGCTTCGTCCCAGGTAGTGGGCTTGGGCAGCAGCGCGTCGAGAATGCGTTCCTCGGCGGCGTCCTCGGCCTTGATGCGCACCGCCTTCTTGGCGGCTTCGCGGGTCATCTTGATGGCCACTTCCACCAGATCGCGGATGATGGAATCGACTTCCTTGCCGACATAGCCCACTTCCGTGAACTTGGTCGCCTCGATCTTGGTGAACGGCGCATTGGCGAGCTTGGCCAGGCGCCGGGCGATTTCGGTCTTGCCCACACCCGTGGGGCCGATCATGAGGATGTTCTTGGGCGTGATTTCGCCGCGGATGGATTCATCCAACTGCATGCGCCGCCAGCGGTTGCGCAGCGCGATGGCGACCGAGCGCTTGGCTTCGCCCTGGCCGATGATGTGGCGGTCGAGTTCGGCCACGATCTCGCGCGGCGTCATTTCGTGGCGCGGCAGCACGGCGGTTTGTTCGCGGCTGTCGTCGGCCATGGTCTCGGAGGCTGTATCAGACATTGTCCAGCACCTCGACGGTGATGTGGTGATTGGTATAGATGCAGGTGTCGGCTGCGATATGCATGGCCTTTTCGGCGATGGTGGGGGCATCCATATCGGTGTTTTCCACCAGCGCGCGCCCGGCCGCCTGGGCATAGGAGCCGCCGGAGCCGATCGCCATGCAGGCGAATTCCGGCTCCATGACGTCGCCATTGCCGGAAATCATCAGCGTGGCGGTTTCATCGGCCACCAGCAACAGCGCTTCCAGACGCCGCAGGGCGCGATCGGTGCGCCAGTCCTTGGCCATTTCGACCGCGGCTTTTACCAGCTGGCCGCCATGTTCCTGCAGCTTGCCTTCGAAACGCTCGAACAGCGTGAAGGCATCGGCCGTGCCGCCTGCAAAGCCGGCGAGCACCTTGTCGTTATAGAGCCGGCGCACCTTGCGCGCATTGCCCTTGAACATGGTGTCGCCCATGGAAACCTGGCCGTCGCCGGCCAGGGCCACCTTGCCGTTGTGGCGCACGGCAAGAATTGTTGTGCCGTCGAATTGTTTCAAGAGGTGCTCCTTCGACCTTCATTGACGTCGGTCTGGTTCGAGTTGGGGCCATGCACAACACGATTCAAGCAACCGTTTTCTGCGGCTGTTCGGTCGCCGTTCAGCTTGACGTCAAACCGCGGCTGCGCGCGCTTGCGCCCGATATCGCCAACGCTAGCTTTCGCCGGTTTCGCTACGCTGGCCGGCCCGCGGATGCGCAGCATCGTAGACCTTGGCCAGGTGGGCGAAATCCAGATGGGTATAGATCTGTGTGGTACCGATATTGGCGTGGCCGAGCAGCTCCTGTACCGCGCGCAGATCGGCGCTGGATTCGAGCAGATGGGTGGCAAAGGAATGACGCAGCTTGTGCGGGTGCAGATGCACGGGTAGGCCGTGTTGCACAGCCCAGCGCTGCATGCGCGCAGCCACGCTCGAGCGCGACAGACGCGTACCGCGCTGGGAGACGAACAACGCAGCTTCGTTGGCCGACGCCATCTGCGGGCGCACCTTGAGCCAGTTTCGAAGGGCCGCGATCGCACGTGAGCCGATCGGCACGCTACGCTGGCGCGAGCCCTTGCCGAGAACGCGTGCTTCGCCGCCCGCCAGGTCGATATCGTTGATATCCAGGCCCACGGCTTCGGACAGACGCACGCCCGCGGAATAGAACAGCTCCAGCAGGGCGTGATCGCGGATTTCCAGATCGTCTTGCGGCGTGGCGTCGAGCAGGGCCGCGAGATCGTCCACGTCGACGGTTTCCGGCAGCCGGGCGGCGCGCTTGGGCGCCCGCACATCGACCGCCGGATTGCGCGCGGCCAGGCCTTCGCGCATCTGCCAGACATAGAAACTGCGCAACGCCGACACCAGCCGAGCAAGGCTGGCCGGCTTGAGCCCGGCGCGATGGCGCGCGGCCACGAATTCGCGCAGGTCGGCCGTGGTCACGCGCGCCCAGTCGGCGATGCCGCGTTCTTCCAGCCAGTCGGCCGCGCGCGTCAGATCGCGCGCATAGCCAGCCTGGGTATGGGCCGACACGCGGCGTTCGTGCGTCAGATGGGCCAGAAAGGCATCGACCCGGTCGGCCAGCGCGCTCACGAGGTGCCGTGCAGCCGGAGCATGGCTACGGCAACGCGTCGCGGCCGAGCAGGCGTTGCAGGGCGGCCGTGACCAGCTCGCCCATGAGTTCCAGAAACAGCGTGCCCATATCCGGTACGAAGCGATCGCCCTTGCGGCTGGCCAGCACCAGCGCACCGTGCACACCGCGCGCGCCCAGCGGAATCATCGCTGCACTCGCCAGCGCCGGCACATCGTTGCTGCGGGTGGCGAACAGGGCTTCCGATTGTTCTTCCGACAACGGCCCGCAAATCGGTTTGCCACGACGATAGACATTGGTCAGCGCCTTGCCGGCCGGGGTGTCGTCGACAATCGCATGGATTTCGCCGTTGGCCAGGGCTTCGACCTCGCCGGCCGTGCCTGACAGCCCCACATAGATATGGTCGACATCCATATGCTGTTGCAGGCAATACGCCAGTTCCGGCACCAGCTCGGCAGCGCTTTGTACGCTGACCAGAACCTTGGCCAGACGATTGAGCTGAACCACGCGCTGTTCGTTGTCACGCGCGGTTTCCACCAGCTCGTTGAAGCGCGCCTGTAACTGGCGGTTGGTCGTGCGCAGGCCGGCGACCTGGCGTTCGATCAGCGATACCGCGTTGCCGCTGTCATGCGGCACGTCCAACGCTTCCAGCACCGCCGGATAGCGGCTGACCAGATCGGGATGCGCCTGCAGATAGGCGGCGACTTCGGCTTCGTCCAATGCCGGCGCTGGATTTTGTTTTTTGGCTTCGTTCATGTCGGAGCATCTCTTTTAAAGAGGTGAAGACCCACCCACCGCCGTATAACGCACGAACCGCGCCACACAAGGCGCGATCCGCATTATTCGCTGGTATTCGACAATACCAGTTCGCCGTCGAATACGCGCTCGGCCGGCCCACTCAAATATACCTGCTTGCCATGCCCGGCCCAGTCCACATGGGCCGTGCCGCCGGGCAACTCGACTGCCACATGCGAATCCAGCACGCCGGCACGTATACCGCTAACCGCTGCCGCCGCCGCGCCACTACCACAGGCCAGCGTCTCGCCCGCGCCGCGTTCGTACACGCGCAGGCGGATTTGATCCGGCGTGAGCACCTGCATGAAGCCGACATTCACCCGCTCGGGGAAAGCCGGGTGGCTTTCCAGCGCGGGGCCGACGACGGCCACATCCGCACGATCAATATCCTCTACGCGCAAAACCGCGTGCGGGTTGCCGATAGCCAGCGCGGCAAACCGCAGCGTACGACCGGCAACTTCGTCGAGGCGGTATTCATCGGCGGTATCGAAACCGCGCAGCGGGATATCGGCCGCGTCGAACACGGGCACACCCAGGGCCACGCGATAGTGATGATCGCCCAGGCTTTCCAGCACCATCTGCCCATCGCGTACGTCGACCACCACCCGATCCTTGTCGGTCAGCCCCTGTTCGCGCACATAGCGGGCGAAACAGCGCGCGCCGTTGCCGCACTGGCCGGATTCGCTGCCGTCAGAGTTGAGGATGCGATAGCCGAAATCGGCGTTATCGCGGCGCGGCGGATCGACGATGAGAATCTGATCGCAGCCGACACCAAAATGCCGATCGGCAATCGCGCGGGCGCGGGCTGCGTCCAGGGCGATTGGCTCGCGGGTGGCATCGAGCACGACGAAATCGTTGCCCAGCCCGTGCATCTTGGTAAAACGCATGACCGCTGCTATTCGGCGCTGGCCGAATCCTCGTTGGCATTGCCGGTGTTATCGGCATCGGCAGGCAGATCTGCCTCGTCAGCCTTCTGACCGTGATCCATATCCGCGTGATCCATATCGCTCATGTCGTGACCCGAATGCCCCGAATGGCCCGCATTCGTGCCCGGCCCATCGGCACGCACGGTCGCGGCCACCGGCAATTCGGCGTTTTCGCTGCCGCAGGCCAGAATCAGTTCGACCTGATCGCCGGCCGCATACGGCTGGCTGGGTGAAAACAGCATCACATGACGGCCGCCGGATTCGAACACGACCTCTTCACCCGGGCCGACCACGACTTTTTCGATCGGCTGCATGCTGGCCTGACCATTGTCGTTGACCACGGTTTCGTGCATTTCGGCGCGATCGAACTGGGTACTGCTCACGCCATTGACCACCACCTTGTCTTCGCCGTCGTTGGCCAGGGTGAAATAGGCGCCCATGACATCGGCGCCGGCCGGCGCAGCCCGTACCCAGGGCTGCTCGACGCGAAGCGATCCGCAATCCGGGGCTTCGGATGTGCTGCAGGCCGCCAGCGGCCATGCCAACGCCCCCATCAGCGCGATTCCAACGCCGCGCCGTACGCGCGCGCCGATCAATGCTCGTGCCATCGCTTGCTCCATTTAAAATGTTATATACTAACGATTGAATCTTCTTTCATCAGGGCATCGCCGTGAGCCGAGGCTCGTCTTCCGATTTTACCGGCAAATTCGACAAGGTCGCAGTGATCCTTTCGGGGATATGCCTGGTGCACTGCCTGGCGTTTCCGTTGTTGATCGCGCTGTTTCCGGTATTCGGTTTTTCGTTTGTGTCGCACGCAACCTTTCATCAGCTCATTCTGCTGGTGGTCGTGCCGACCACGACATTCGCGCTGGGCATGGGCTATTGGCGCCACCGCCATATCGCCCTGCCCACGCTGGGGCTGGCCGGCATTCTTCTACTGGTACTGGCCGCCTTCGGCGCGCATGCCCTGGGCGCGGAAATCATCGAACGCGGCGTAACCGTGGCCGGTGGCTTGCTGCTGGCGGCCGCGCATATCCAGAATTACCGGCTGACCCGCAACAGTCACGACCATCGCCATGAACGCGCGCCCGTGTCGAGTGTCTGACACGTACAACGCGCGCCTCGGGCCGCGTTGCTGGCTGGCCTTTTACACGCTGAAAGCGCACTCTCGTTGTCATGATTGATGCTCAGAACTCCGTATTCGATGCCGGCGGCCACGATCACGGCGCCTGTATTCACGATGCGCTGGCCCGCGCGGAGACGCTGTGCCAGCAGAAAGGCCTGCGTCTGACTGCGATTCGCCGGCGCGTGCTCGAGCTGATCTGGGATAACCATCGCCCCACCAAGGCCTACGATCTTCTCAACACGATCAACGCCGAGCGTGGCAATGCCGCGCCGCCCACGGTCTATCGGGCGCTGGATTTCCTGCTCGATGCCGGACTGATTCACAAGATCGAGTCGCTCAATGCCTTCATCGGCTGCGACGCCGGCCACGGCGAAGCGCATCCGAAATTCCTGATCTGTCGCGCCTGCGAGCGCGTGGCCGAGATCCCGAGCCCGGCCGTGGACGATGCGCTGGCGCGCGAAGCCCGGCGCGCCGGCTTTACCATCGATCACGAAACCATCGAAATCGGCGGTACCTGCGCGGCCTGCGCGCAGCGCGAGCCGGCTGCCGGCAACGCTTGATTCGGCTTTCGACCTAGGTCGAAGCGACTAACGTCGAATAACTCGCCGCCGGGCGCGTGAGTAGAGTCCAACGAGAGCTGACTTGACTGTCAGGTTCGTTTCTATTCATCGCGGGACAACGGGTTATGACGCGACGGCCGACGACCATCGCCGCGGATACGCCCTGCGCCACGGCTGCGCATGGCTGACGCAATTCTGCAAACGCGGGGTCTGAGCAAGACCTTTGCCGGCTTCACGGCGGTTTCCGGGATCGACCTGGACGTCGAGCGCGGCAGCATTCATGCGTTGATCGGGCCCAATGGCGCCGGCAAGACCACGGTGTTCAATCTGCTCACGCGATTTATCGCGCCCAGTGCTGGCTCGATCGTCTACGACGGCGTGGATATCACCCGCACCAAACCCACCACTATCGCCCATCGCGGCATGGTGCGTTCGTTTCAGATCTCGGCGATTTTTCCCCATCTGAGCGTGCTCGATAACGTGCGTGTCGCCCTACAGCGCCATCTGGGGCTGTCGTATCACTTCTGGCGCTCGCACAAGGTGCTGGACAGCACCAACGATCGTGCGATGGCCCTGCTCGATGAAGTGGGCCTGGCCGAATTCGCCGACACCACGGCCGTGGAACTGGCCTACGGCCGCAAGCGCGCGCTGGAGATCGCCACCACCCTGGCCCTCGACCCCAAACTGATGCTGCTCGACGAGCCCACCCAGGGCATGAGCGCCGAGGACGTGGGCAAGGTCACCGCGCTCATCCGTCAGGTGGCCGCCGATCGCACCATTCTGATGGTGGAGCACAACCTGAAGGTGGTATCGACGCTGGCCGACCGGATCACCGTGCTCAACCGCGGCGAGATCCTGGCCGAAGGCCCGTATGCCGAGGTATCGAAGAATCCCTCGGTGATGGAAGCCTATATGGGCAGCGCCGAGGTGGCTCATGACTGAGCTGCTGCGCATCGACGATCTCAACGCCTGGTATGGCGAATCGCACATTCTGCATGGGGTGAACCTGCGCGTGAACGAAGGCGAGGTGGTCACCCTGCTCGGGCGCAACGGTGCCGGGCGCACGACCACGCTGAAATCCATCCTCGGGCTGGTCGACAAGCGCACGGGCTCGATCACGGTCAACGGTACCGAGGTGATCAAACAGCCCACGCATAAAATCGCGCGTCTGGGCATGCTCGGTTATTGCCCGGAAGAACGCGGCATCTTCGCGCGCCTGAACGTGGAGGAAAACCTGGCCCTGCCGCCGAAACTCGGCGACGGCGGCATGAGCGTGGCCGAGATCTACGACATGTTTCCGAACCTGGCCGAGCGCCGACGCAGCATGGGCACCCAGCTGTCCGGCGGCGAGCAACAGATGCTGGCGATGGCGCGGGTACTGCGTACCGGCGCACGGCTGCTGCTGCTCGATGAAATCACTGAAGGTCTGGCGCCGGTGATCGTCGAAGCGCTGGGCAACACCATCCGCCAGATGAAGCAACGCGGGCTGACCATCGTGCTGGTCGAGCAGAACTTTCATTTCGCAGCACCCTTGGCGGATCGACATTACATCATCGAACACGGCGAAGTCGCCGAGGTGGTCGAAGGCCACGAGGCCGAGGCCAAGAAAGCGCGCATCAACGAATTCCTGAGCGTTTGAATCATAAAAACCGGTGCGACCGGAGGGAGACAACATGAACAAGACCATCATCGGGGCGATATGCGCCGCGGGCCTGGCCGCTTTGACATCGAGCACGGCATTCGCAGCCGAGGGCTTGTCGAATGGCAGCGTGAAGATCGGCGTGCTTAGCGACATGTCCGGCGTCTACAAGGCCATTGAAGGCCCGGGCGCGGTGATCGCCGCGCAGATGGCCATCGACGATTTCGGCGGCAAGGTGCTGGGCGAGGATATCGAGCTGGTTTCGGCCGATCATCAGCTCAAGGCCGACGTGGCCTCGTCGATCGCCCGCCGCTGGATCGATCGCGACCATGTCGACATGCTCGTGGGCATGGACAACTCGGCGGTCGGCCTGGCGGTGCAAGGCCTGGCCTCCGACAAGAAGACCATCGCCATCAATACCGGGGCGGGCACGGTCGAGCTCACCGAAAGCCAGTGTTCGCCCTACGGCATCCATTACGTTTACGACACCTATGCCCTGCCGGTCGGCACGGCAACCGCCATGGTGAAAAACGGCGGCAAGAAGTGGTTCTTCATCACCGCCGACTATGCTTTCGGCCATTCGCTCCAGGACAACACCGCGCGCGTGGTCAAGGAACTGGGCGGCGAAGTGGTGGGCAGCGTCAACGCGCCGCTGAGCACCAACGATTTCTCGTCGTACCTGTTGCAGGCCAGCAGTTCCGGCGCGGATGTGATCGGCCTGGCCAATGCCGGTGGCGATACGGTCAATTCGATCAAGCAGGCCAACGAATTCGGCATCGTCGCCCGTGGCCAGAAGATGGCCGGGATGCTGGTATTTCTTACCGACGTGAAAGCGCTGGGCCTGGATACCGCCAAGGGGCTGCAGTTCACCACCGCCTTCTACTGGGACCGCAACGACGAAAGCCGTGAATGGTCGCAGCGTTTCTTCGATAAACACGGGGCGATGCCGACCATGGTGCAGGCCGGCGTGTATTCGGCCACGATGCATTATCTGGAAGCGATCAAGGCCGCCGGCACCGATGACGCCGACGCGGTTCGCGCCGAACTCGGCAATATGGAACTCAACGATTTCTTCGTGAAGAACGGCAAGATCGAAGCCAACGGCCTGATGTCGCACGACATGTATCTGGCCAAGGTGAAAACGCCGTCCGAGTCGAAAAGCGATTGGGACCTGCTGGATATCGTGAGCACGATCCCGGCCGACAAGGCCTATATCCCGGTTTCCGAAAGCAGCTGCCCACTGGTCAAGCAGTAAGCCGGTACGGTTCAAGGATCGGTCACGATGAATATCGACGCCATTCTGGCGCAGACCATGCTCGGCTTAAGCCAGGGCGTGTTCTACGCCATGCTCAGCCTGGGGCTGGCGATCATCTTCGGGCTGCTCAACGTCATCAACTTCGCCCACGGCGCACTCTACATGCTGGGCGCGTTCGTGGCGCTGATCGGCTATTCCTATATCGGGCCGTGGCTGGGCTATCCGGATTTCCAGCTCAGCTTCTGGTGGGCGTTGATCGTCGCACCGCTCGTGGTCGCCTGTTTCGGCATGCTCATGGAACGCTTCATGCTGCGCCGGCTATACAAGTTCGATCATATCTACGGCCTGTTGCTGACCTTTGGTGTGGCTCTGGTGCTGCAAGGCCTGCTGTCGAACTATTTCAATATCTCCGGCACCGCCTATCCGGCCACGCCGGAATCGCTGCGCGGCATCGTCAATCTCGGCTTCATGTATTTCCCCAAGTACCGGCTGTTCGCCATCGTGCTGTCGGTGGTGGTGTGTTTTGCCACCTGGTACATGATCGAGCGCACCAGCCTCGGCGCCGTGCTACGCGCCGGTCAGGAAAATCCGAAGCTGGTTGAAGCCTTCGGCATCAACGTACCGCTGATGGTCACGCTCACCTTCGGCTTCGGCGTGGCCCTGGCTGCGCTGGCCGGCGTGCTGGCCGCACCCATCTATTCGGTGAGCCCGCTCATGGGCGCAGATCTGATCATCACCGTGTTCGCGGTCGTGGTCATCGGCGGCATGGGCTCGATTCTGGGCGCCATCGTCACCGGGCTCACGCTCGGCCTGGTGCAGGGGCTCACCCAGGCGCTCTACCCGCCAGCGGCCAATACCGTGATCTTTTTCATCATGGTCGTGGTATTGCTGATCCGCCCGGCGGGCCTGTTCGGGAAGGCGGAAGGATGAACAAGGTCTTCTGGGTATTGCTGATCGTGCTGGGCCTGGCCGCGCCGTGGCTGACCTACCCCGTATTCGCCATGAAGCTGTTGTGCTTCGCGTTGTTCGCCTGCGCCTTCAATCTGCTGCTGGGCTATGTCGGCCTGCTGTCGTTCGGCCATGCCGCATTCTTTGGCGGGGCGGCGTATATCACCGGGCACGTGATCACCGCCTGGGGCTTCGGCCCGCTGCCCGGCATTCTTACCGGCACGCTGTTCGCCCTGGTGCTGGGCGCGATCTTCGGCGCACTGGCGATCCGACGCCAGGGCATCTATTTCGCCATGATCACGCTCGCCCTGGCGCAGATCATCTTCTTTCTCGCGCTCAAGCTGCCGTTTACCGGCGGCGAGAACGGACTGCAGGGGATTCCGCGCGGCACACTGCTGGGCGTGCTCGACCTCAACGACCCGATCACGATGTATTACTTCGTGTTCGCGATTTTCATGATCGGTTTTCTGATCATCTATCGCACCATTCACTCGCCCTTCGGCCAGATCCTCACCGCGATCCGCGAAAACGAACCGCGGGCCCGCTCGCTGGGCTATAACGTGGAACGCTTCAAGCTGATCGCCTTTACGCTATCGGCTACTCTGGCGGGTACGGCCGGCGCCACCAAA
This sequence comes from Salinisphaera sp. T5B8, assembly GCF_040361255.1. Classification (NCBI taxonomy): domain Bacteria; kingdom Pseudomonadati; phylum Pseudomonadota; class Gammaproteobacteria; order Salinisphaerales; family Salinisphaeraceae; genus Salinisphaera; species Salinisphaera sp. T5B8. The sequence goes on from NZ_APNG01000006.1 coordinate 186,235, forward strand.
GCCGTGATCTTCCAGTTCGCATCGCTCACCGACGTGCACTGGCAGATGTCGGGCGAAGTGGTGCTCATGACCCTGCTCGGCGGCATGGGCACGTTGTTCGGCCCCATCGCCGGTGCCGCAGCCGTAATCACGCTACAGGACGAACTCGCCTCCTTCGGCTCCTGGGTACAGGTCGCCATCGGCGGCATCTTCGTGGTGTGCGTACTGCTGTTCAGGCGCGGCTTCGTTGGCGAACTGGCGCGGCTGGTCAAGACTAAGTCCAGCTAGCAGCGCAAACTTGCACGCGTTAACGTCGAGCCCATGCAACGACGCCGCGTAAGACAGGACAGCGATAGCTGGGGCGAGCGGCTGGCTGGCGCTGCCGCCAGTCTGTTCTTTAAGGAATCTCTGCGCAACCTCTCGCGGTTCGCGTTCGAGTCCTCAAATGCGTTGCGGCAAGGCGTCCGAGCGCAGCGCCTGCCTTATTGGCAGGTCAAGCTCGGCAACGCAGTCGCAGCGCATTTGAGGCCGAACCCCTTCGGGGCCGGGGCTTTGCGCGCGCCTGGTCGGCGTCGAGGCAGGCGCACCGTGCAACCAGCACGCTACGCCTACCTCTCCTTGCCAGACACGCGCAAAGCACGCCGGCGCGACCGCGACAGGTTGTGCAGAGATTCCTTAGCATACCGACCGCGGCCTTGATCTGGTTCGCGCTCAACCAGCATCTGGCTTTCCACCCCTTTCCATTCCATGAGGCATCCGTCGGCACGGGATGGCTCGTCGCAGCCATTGTGTTCCTGGCCTGCTTTGCTTTTCTCTTTCCGCGTCGCTTCACGCGCTTTCTCGGCGCCGTATGGCATGTGCTGCATCGCGCGACGACTTCATGGTGGTGGTAGCGCCGAGGCTCGGGGCACGCCAATGACCGCGGCCGCAGCGCTTTCGAAGGCCCGCCCGAAGTCGCGTAGGTCGGCTTAGCGAAGCGTAAGCCGACAAGAACGTAGCCACAGCCGCAGTCTCAAGCGCATAGTTGGTTGGACGCCGTGGTGCGGGTTAGCCGCCTGTACTAGCACCCATGTGAAGCGAACGGGAAGCACAGGCAGAAGGGTGTCCGGCGCATTGCGCTGGTGCGTTCAGGCTGTTTGAGGACTGCCAAAGCGGTCCGAGTTCTGGCCGCATGCCTTCGGCCCGAGAACTGATTATCGCTCTGGCAGTGGTTCGGCGCGCAGCGCCGACGCGCAACCCGCGTATCAGCGCGAAACCAAAGGTCCGCGAACTCATGGGTGCCGGAAAAACTCGCGGCTTGAAACCCAGGCCTCGACACACGCATGAGTCCCCGACAACTCGTGCGCTAACCCTTGAGCTCGGGAAAATCCGCTTCGCTATAGGCAAACTCGCCTTTCTCATCCGCAGCCGCATGCGCCCGCAATTCCACCCGCCGGATCTTGCCCGAAATGGTCTTGGGCAATTCGGCGAATTCCAGTTCGCGGATACGCATATAGGCGGGCATACGCTCGCGGCTGAAGGCAAACAACGCTTTGGCAGCGTCGCGGCCGGGTTCGTGGCCCCGCCGCAGCACCACATACGCCTTGGGTATATTCAGGCGCATATCGTCCGGCGCCGGCACCACGGCCGCCTCGGCCACGGATTCGTGTTCGATGAGGATGGACTCCAACTCGAACGGCGATACGCGATAGTCCGACGACTTGAACACGTCATCGGCACGGCCGACATACCAGTAGTAGCCGTCTTCGTCGCGGCTGGCGACATCGCCGGTACGGTAATAGCCGTCATGCAGGGCCTTGGCCATGCGCTCCGGGTCGTCGCGGTATTCCTGCATGAGCCCGAGCGGGCGATCGGTACGTACGTCGATGGCGATTTCGCCTTCGTGCCCCTCTTCGTCGAAGGCATTGAGCAGCGCGATTTTATATCCCGGCAGCGGCCGACCCATCGAGCCGGATTTCATCGGCTGACCGGGCGGGTTGCCGATCTGGGCAGTGGTTTCGGCCTGGCCGTAGCCATCGCGAATCTTGAGGCCCCAGAGGCGTTCCACCCGGGCAATGACTTCCGGATTGAGCGGCTCGCCGGCGCCGACGAGGCTTTTGAGCTTCATATCGTAGGCAGACAGATCTTCCTGGATGAGCAGGCGCCAGACGGTCGGCGGCGCACACAGGCTGGTCACGCCCTTGTCGGCGATGACCTGCAATGCATCCGGGGCCGAGAACCGCGCGCTGCGATAGACGAATACCGTGCAACCGGCATCCCAGGGCGCGAACAGGTTCGACCAGGCATGCTTGGCCCAGCCGGGTGAGCTGATATTGAAATGGATATCGTCCGGCTGCAGGCCGAGCCAGTACATGGTCGATAACGAGCCCACCGGATAGCTCTGGTGCGTATGCAGCACCAGCTTGGGCTTGGACGTGGTGCCGGAGGTGAAATACAGCAGCATCGGGTCGGTGGCATGGGTGGTGCCCACGGGCTCGAACGCGGTGGCGCATTCGTAGGCCGCTTCATAGCCGATCCATTGTCCGGCGGGTTCGCCGGCGACGATACAGGTCAAACCATCGGCCACGCCTTCGAACTTGGCGATATGTTCTTCGGCGGCCAGGATATGACTCACACCGCCGCGCCCGAGGCGATCGCCCAGGTCCTTCTGCGACAGTAGCGTGGTAGCCGGAATCACCACCGCACCAAGCTTGATCGCCGCCAGCATCGTCTCCCACAGCTCGACCACGTTATCGAGCATCACCAGCAACGTATCGCCGCGCCCGAGCCCGTGGTCGCGCAGGAAGTTGGCGACCTGGTTGGAGCGTTGGCGCATGGCGTCGAAGCTGTAGCGCTGTTCGCTGCCATCGGCATCGACGAGCCACAGGGCGATCTTGTCGTTGCCGTGCGCATAGTCGTCGAACCAGTCCAGTGCCCAGTTGAACTCGTCGAGCTGTGGCCACTTGAAAGCCTCGTAGGCCCGGGCATAGTCCTCGCGCAGGTCCAACAGCTGTTGGCGCGCGGCCTTGAATGCGTCTGCCGAATGCATCGCCCTCTCCTTTTATCGCGTTCGGCGGGTCCATTTTACGCCCGCCGTCGTTATGGTTTTAATCGTAGCGGCTTCGTATTCAGCCGTTTGCGTTGTCGTTGGAATAGCCTTTCAACAGATTGAGAATGCTCGAGAAATCGTCGCCCCCGTGGCCGGCCTGGCTGTGCACCGAATACAGATTGCGGGCCATCGAGCCCAGTGGCGTGGCCACGCCTTTCTTCAGACTGGAATCCATCGCCAGCCCCAGATCCTTGAGCATGAGATCGACCCCGAAGCCGGGCTTGTAGCCGTTCGAGGCCGGGGCGTTGTCCATCACGCCCGGATAGGGGTTGTAGACGTTGAGCGCCCAGTTGCCGCCGGAGGCGTTTTTCATGATGTCGGACACCACGCTCGGGTCGAGGCCGTTGGCCACGGCCAGATTGATGGCCTCCGAGGTGCCGGTCATGAGAATGCCCAACAGCATGTTGTTGCACATTTTGGCGACCTGGCCCGCGCCGGCCGGCCCGGCATGGAAATAGGTCTTGCCCATGACGTCGAACAGCGGACGCGCCTGTTCGACCGCCTCGGCCTCGCCGCCGACCATGAACGTCAGCCCGCCCGCCTTGGCCCCGTTCACGCCGCCGGAGACCGGCGCATCGAGCATGGACAGCCCGCGTTCGCCCGCGGCCGCGGCCACCTGGCGCGCGGTTTCGGCATCGATGGTGGAGCAGTCGACCAGTAGCGTGCCGGCGGCGACAGCATTCAGCAGGCCGTTTTCGCCCTGATAGAGCGTGGCGACGTGCTTGCCCGCGGGCAGCATGGAGATGACGATATCGGCGTGCTCCGCTGCGGCGGCTGCACTCTCGGCGCGCTCGGCGCCCAGTGCCACGGCATCGGCCATGGCCTGTTCGACCAGATCGAACACCGTCAGCGCATAGCCGGCCTTGATCAGGTTGGCGGCCATCGGCGCGCCCATGTTGCCGAGGCCGATGAAAGCGATTTTATTGGCCATTCTCTCCTCCTTGTCGTACTTGTTTATCGGTTTCGCGCGCGGCCGCGTACGGCCAATCAAAGATCGGCCAGCGGGTGCTGCGCGTAATCGTCGGGCAGCGTGAAATGGGCCGCGATCTGTTCGGGCGTCACCGCATCCAGCGTGGTCGGCGACCACTGCGGGTTCTTGTCCTTGTCGACCAGCAGTGCGCGAATGCCCTCGGCGAAATCGGGCCGGCGGGTACAGGCAATGGCCATGGCCAGTTCGCGCTGAAACACCTGTTCGATCGACAGTTTCGGATCGCGGCCGAGCTGTCGATGCACCACCGCCAGCGATAACGGCGATGCGCCCGCAATGGCCTTGGCGCCGTAGGCGAACCAGTCGTCGGCTTCGGCCTGCGCGGTCAAGCGTTGGGTGAACGCCGCCACGCTGTGCGTATCGGTCAGCCGTGCGATAGTCTGTTGATTAGCGAAGAGCATGGATTCGCGCCGAGCGTTGTCGCTTTCGGCGATGTCCTCGAATTCGCGCAGACCACGCGCGAGTACCGTGTCGTCCGCCTCGCGCTCGCCCTGCCAGTCGAGCTGCGTAAGCGCAGCGAACACCGCCTCGCGCTGGCCCGAGTCGATGCGATAGTCGCCCAGGCCCAGCCAGAGCGCATCGCCCGGCTGCATGGGCGTGGTCGTCAGCCCCAGAAACAGGCCAATGCGTTGGGGCATGCGCCCCAGAAACCAGCTCGCGCCCACATCGGGAAACAGCCCGATGGTGACTTCAGGCATGGCAATCTTGCTGCACTCGGTGACCACACGATGGCTGGCCCCGGCCATCACACCCAGACCGCCGCCCATGACCGTGCCGGTTGCCCAACACAACACCGGTTTGGGATAGCGATGAATACGATGATCGAGCCGATATTCGTGGGCGAAGAAAGCTTCGGCATCGGCGCTGGGGGCATCGCCGGTCGCGGTCATCGCCTTGTACAACCCGATGACGTCACCACCGGCACAGAAGGCTTTTTCGCCGGCACCGTGGAGCACGACACACACGATATCGTCGCGCTCGGCCCAGGCGTCGAGCTGTGCCTGCAGGCGGTCGATCATCGTGCGCGACAGCGAGTTCAGCGCACGGGGTGCATTGAGCTGGGCAAAGGCCACGCAATAGCCTTTGGCCGTACTACGTTCCTCGAAGACCACGCTACTGTCGGTCGTTGCTTCGCTCATCGATTGCGGCTCCTGTCGTGTGTCCATACGGGCTCGCGTTTGCCCAGAAAGGCGGCGACACCTTCGGCGGCGTCGGCGGTTTCGAACAGCGTGCCAAAAGCCGCCCGCTCGCTCGTCAACGCCGTGGTCAGCGCCGCACCCTGACTGGCGTCGATCAGGCGCTTGCTGGCCACAAGCGCGGTCGGGCTCTGGCGGGCGGCCTGTTCGGCGAGCGCCAATGCGGCCGGCAGGCTCTCGCCGCAGGCCACGGACTGTTCGATCAGCCCGATACGCTCGGCGGTTTCTACGTCCACGGTTTCGCCGCACAGAATCAGCCGCTTGGCCCAGCCGCGGCCGATCTGGCGCGCCAGCGTGGCCGTGCCGCCGCCACAGGGCAGCAGCCCGACCCGGCCTTCCGGCAAGCCCAAACGGGCATGGCGTTCTGCGATGCGAATATCGCAGGCCAGCGCGCATTCCAGCCCGGCACCCAGACACCAGCCATTGATCGCAGCGACCGTGAGCCCGGAAAAATCGTGCAGCCGGGTCACCACCGCCGCGAGCAGGCGCGTGAGTTCGCGGGCCGCGGCCGGGCTGATGCCGACATACATGTTGAGATCGTCACCGGCACAGAAGAACCGATCGCCGGTGCCGGTAATCACGAGCGTATCGATCGCGGGCTCGGCCTCAAGCGTATCCAGTTGCGCAGCCAGTTCACGCAGAATCGCGGCCGTGAAGACATGCGCCGGCGGATTGTCGAACGTGAGTATCGCCACGCGCGCCCGGCGTTCGAGCCTCGGCAGGCCGTCGCTCACCGCAGACTGTCCCCGTCGTGATCGGCCAGTACACGACGCGCGATGATCAAACGCATGATTTCGTTGGTGCCTTCCAGAATCTGGTGTACGCGTACGTCGCGCACATGGCGTTCCAGCGGATACTCGCGGATATAGCCATAGCCGCCGTGAATCTGCAGCGCGGTGTTGCAGATATCGAAACAGCGGTCGGTCGCGAAGCGCTTGGCCATGGCACAAAACGCCGTGGCCTCGCCATGTCCGGCATCGAGTCGGCTGGCCGCCAGCCAGACCATCTGGCGCGACGCGACCAGTTCGGTCGCCATATCGGCCAGCTTGAATTGCAGGGCCTGAAATTCCGCCAGCTTGCGCCCGAACTGCTGGCGTTCGCTCATGTAGCGGCGCGCCGCATCGAGCGCGGCCTGGGCCGTGCCCAGCGAACAGGAGGCGATATTGATCCGCCCGCCATCGAGGCCTTTCATGGCAATCGAAAAACCCTGGCCCTCTTCGCCCAGCCGATTGGCCGCCGGCACGCGCACATCCTCGAAGGTGATGGTGCGCGTAGCCTGGCTGTTCCAGCCCATCTTGGGTTCCTTGCGCCCGTAGCTGATGCCCGGCGCATCCGCCGGCACGGCAAATGCACTGATACCACCCGCGCCGGCCTGGCCGGTACGCGCCATCACCACCAGCAAATCGGTATCGCCCGCGCCGGAAATGAAGCACTTGCTGCCGTTGAGCACATAGTCGTCGCCGTCGCGCGCGGCCTTGCTCTTGAGCGAGGCCGCGTCCGAGCCCGCCCCGGGTTCGGTCAGGCAATAGGAGGCCAGCTTCTCGCCGGCCGTGAGTTCGCCACACCACTGCTCGCGCACGGTGTCGCCCCCGAACGTCGCAACCATCCAGGTCGCCATGTTGTGGATGCTGATATAGGCCGCCGTCGAGGTACAGCCGGCCGACAGGGCTTCGAAGATCATGGCGCTATCGAGCCGCGCCAACCCCAGCCCGCCCTGATCCTCGGGCGTATACAAACCACAAAAGCCCAGCTCGCCCGCCTGGGCGATCACCTCGCGCGGGAAATAGGCCTCGGCGTCCCATTGCGCGGCGTTGGGCGCGAGTGCCGAGCGGGCGAAATCCTCGGCGGCCTCGCGCAACGCGGTCTGGGTATCGTTGAGTTCGAAATCCATGGCCGCCCCTTACCGCATGCTGATGGTCATATTCGGGCCCGTGGGCACATCGTCCTCGGGCCAGCGCGAGATCACGGTCTTGGTTTCGGTATAGAAACGCACCGCCTGCTTGCCATAGGCATGCAGATCGCCGAAGAAGGAGTTCTTCGAGCCGGTAAAGGAGAAGAACGGCGCCGGTACGGGGATCGGCAGATTGATACCGACCTGGCCGACTTCCGTTTCGTGCTGGTACTTGCGCGCGGCCGCGCCGGACTTGGTGAAAATCGACGTGCCGTTGCCGTAGGGGTTCGCGTTGACCAGTTCGATTGCTTCTTCGAGCGTGTCGACATGCATGACGCACAGGGCCGGGCCGAAGATCTCTTCCTGGTAGATCTTCATATCGGTGGTGACGTTGTCGAACAGCGTGGGGCCGATCCAGTTGCCGTCGGGATAGCCGTCGACAGTGCAATTCGATCCGTCGAGCAGTACATCGGCGCCTTCGGCCGCCGCGCCCTTGATCAAATCCCGTACGCGATCGCGCGATTTTTTATTGATAAGTGGGCCGTAGGCCGCGCCCTCATCGCCCGGCGCGCCGGGACGAATATCGGCGAGCGCATTCTTGATGTCCTCGACCCAGTCACGGGTCGATTCGCCCACGAGCACGGCCACGGAAATGGCCATACAACGCTGCCCGGCGGCACCGCAGGACGAACCCACCAGTGAAGACACGACCTGATCCTTGTCGGCATCGGGCATGACGATCATGTGATTCTTGGCCCCGGCCATGGCCTGTACACGCTTGAGGTTGTGCGTACCTTTTCTGTAGACGTGCTCGGCTACCGGTACCGAGCCCACGAACGACACCGCCTTTACATCGGGGTGATCGAGAATGGCGTCCACCTGCCGCTTGTCGCCGTGAATGAGCTGCAACAGCCCCTTGGGGAAACCGGCTTCGGCGAACAGCTCGGTGAGCATGACCGGGGTGAGCGGGTCCTGCTCCGAGGGCTTGAGGATGAAGCTGTTGCCGCAGGCCACCGCCAACGGATACATCCATAGCGGGATCATGGCCGGGAAATTGAAGGGCGTGATGCCCGCACACACGCCGATCGGGTGCACATAGCTGTGCGTATCGATATTGCGGGCCACGTTCTCGGCGGTTTCGCCCATCATGTGCGTGGTCATGCCGCAGCCGTGTTCGACGACCTCGATCCCGCGCCAGACATCGCCCATGGCGTCGGCAAAGGTTTTGCCGGTTTCTTCGGCCAGCACTTTGGCAATGTCTTCCTGGCGTTCCTTGAGCAGGGTCTGATACTTGAACAGATAACGCACGCGCTCGACGGTGGGCACATCGCGCCAGCTCTTGAAGGCCGCCTTGGCAGATTCGACCGCCCGCTGCATTTCCTCGTCGGTAGCGACCGGCACCTGGGCGATCACTTCCTGGGTGGCCGGGTTATTGAGCTCGATCCACTCCGAAGTGGCGCTGTCGACGAATTCGCCGTCGATGAACAGCGGGACTTTCTGGCTCTGTCGAATCGTGTCGATACGGGATGAAGACATGGGCTTGTTCCTGATGGGATCACGGGTTGGCCGTATTCGCGTCGAACCGCTGAGCCTGCAGCGCAGGGGTCGAGCCGGCCGTTGAAAAGGTCATGAAAGAAACACGGTGGCAAAACGCACCGGCTTTGTGCCGCCGTCGACGCTAACCGAGGGTGTTCGACGCGGCGAGAAAACGACGGTTTGTTGAGGCGACGGCATGAGCGTCGGCGTACGCCGACACGTGCTTAGCACTCGAGCGCTGAATGAGGCAGGCGGTACGCATTGGATCTCCTCCGTGGCGTTGTATTGGGCGGTCAGCGTTCGTTATGCGGGACACGCTGCCGTTTTTTTGTTCGATATCGAAACAGCCCTGCACTGCCTGCTGTTTCATCGCGGCCCTGCTTTGTTTTTTGTGCCGCGTTTATAACTTATTGCCAATCAGATCACGCCGATCCGGCGTCTGAAATAGTCTTAATTGCCACCGGCTGGACAAAATTGCTTCGTGCATGATCAAGTGTCGTCTAACGCAAATTCGCCACACCCACGCGAAATTCATGTCGTGAACTTAGCGCCCCGCACACCTGCGTATGCCGGTATCGAGACCTCGCGCTGGCCGCTGCCGGAAACCGGACGGCGCGTGATCCTGCCGCAGAAACTCGTTGACGAAATGGCCGCCAACCCGCTGTGTCGCGACTGCCTGCCGCATGGCGTGGGGTACTACCCGAGGGCGGCGGGCCATCGCATGGGCCGCCGCAATCCGCGCGATCATCTGCTGATCTATTGCCTGTCCGGCGCCGGGGTGGCCCGGCGCGAGGGCCGGCGCCAGGCGGTACAGGCCGGCGACGTGCTGCTGCTGCGCGAAGGCGAGCGCCATAGTTATTGCGCCGACCGTCACGAGCCGTGGTCGATCTACTGGGCGCATCTGGGCGGCCATGCGGTCGCGCGTTTCTTCGACGAGATCGCGGCCGGGCACGATGACTTCGTGGTGCCGGTGGGCCTGCACCCACGCCTGACCGAGGATCTGAACCTGCTGCTGACCGTGGCGGATCGCTTCAAGAGCCAGCACTTCGTCTATGCGGCGAATCTGCTGCAGAGCATTCTGTCGTTCATGGCGCTGGTCCATCACCAGCACCGCGATCGCGGCGCGGCGCTGGATATCGACCGCGTCCAGGCCTGGTTGCAGGCGCATCTGCACGAACGCATCGATCTCGACGAATTGGTAGCCGCGACCAGCACGATCTCGCGCTATCACTTCATCCGCGAATACCGCCGCCAGACCGGCCAGACGCCCATGCAGGCTTTTCAGCGGCTCAAGATCAGCCGGGCCTGTTATCTGCTCGATATCACCGACTGGAACGTCGGCGAGATCGCCAGCGATCTGGGCTATGACGACCCCTATTATTTTTCGCGGCTGTTCAAGAAGGTCATGGGCGTGCCGCCGCGCGACTATCGGCGCGAGCATCAGGCCGGCTAAGCGCCGACTTTTAAAAAAAACACCGGCACGCACACAAAGCGCGTACCGGTGCCTACGCACAACAACCGTCTTGAACTACTTCAGGCGCGCGCAACCCGATTCGGCCAGCGACGGATAGGCCTGATCTCCTGGAATCGTACGCTCGACGGTGGCGACATCCCATTCGCCTTTCGACGCATCGGGCCCTTTGACCTTGAGCAGATACATATCGTGCTCGAGCAGACCGTCATCGCGGATGGTGCCGCCCTGAGCAAAGAAATCGTCGATCGGCTTGTTGCCGATGGCGGAGCGCACCGCATCGCTTTCATCCGTGCCGGCTGCCTTGACCGCATTCAGATAGGCCGTAGTCGCCGAATACAATGCCGCGTGCGGGAAGGTAGGCGTGGTGCCACCGCTGGCCAGATAGCGTTTCGCCCATTGCCGCGAGTCTTCGTCGTGATCCCAGTACCAGCCGCTGGTGAACTGCAGGCCCTTGGCCGTATCCAGGCCCAGGCTTTTCACGTCGCTGATGAGTACGAGCATGCCGGCCAGCGACTGGCCACGCGAGACGATGCCGAACTCGTTGGCCTGCTTGACCGCGTTAATGGTATCGGTGCCGGCATTGGCCAGACCGATCACATCCGCGCCGGAGCTCTGGGCCTGCAACAGATACGAAGAAAAGTCATTGGTGTTCAGCGGCGCGCGTACCGAACCGACGACGCTGCCACCCAGTTCCTTGACTACATCCGAGGTATTGCTTTCCAGGGCCTGGCCGAAGGCATAGTCGGCGGTAATGAAGAACCATTTCTTGCCGCCGTTCTTGACGATGGCCGTGGCCGTACCTACCGGCAGCGCGTGGGTATCGTACCCGTAATGGATACCGTAGGCCGTACAGGCATCGTTGGTCAGCGCCGAGGTGGCACTGCCGGTATTGATGGTGATGATGCCCTTGTTCGAGGCCAGCTGCTGTACGGCCAGACCGACCGCGCTGTTGGTCAGATCCATGATGACATCGACCTTGTCGCGATCGATCCATTCGCGGGCGGTGGACGAGGCGATATCGGCCTTGTTCTGATGATCGGCCGAGATCACCTCGATATCCTTGCCGAGCACACTACCGCCAAAATCCTTGACCGCCATCTTCACCGCAGCGGTCGCACCGGGCCCGCTGAAACCATCGGCATAGACGCCGGACATATCGCCGAGCACGCCGATGGTTACCTGGCCGTCGTCGTTGCCGGCCGCCTGGGCCGTACCGACCGTGAGCAGGCCCGCCGCCGCTACGCCCAACAGGGCGTTTCGCCATATCGTCATGGTCCTCTCCTCGTTTTATAGGCTTCGTCGCTGCGCTTTGTACAGGCCGAACCGCTCGTTGTTGTAGTTGCACATTGCAGCACCGGCCAAACCCTGGCCCATTCGACCTTTGTCCAATGGCCACGCCGAGAGTGCGGGTTGCCGGCCTTAGCCACCACCGCATCGCGCCGCGACCGCACCGTTGTCGAAATCACCCCGCACCAGCTACCCGCCCGGGTAAGCTCGCAACCGTCCAGTGACTGCCATTAACCGGGACGTATCGTTTTGCCTGTTTCTCGTTTGACCACCGCCGTCCGCGTACTGGTCGCGCCACTGCTGCTTTATGCGCTGGCCGCCCTGCCGCTGCGCCCGGGTGGCAGCGTTACCTGCATGCCCATCGAGCCGGCGCTGGTACTGGCCGCCATGCTATGTGTGCCGCGCCGTGCCGAACGGGGGCTGCGCGTGCTCGTCGTTCTGGGGTATGGCCTGTTACTGGCGCTCACGGCCGCGGACTGGGGCACCGGGCTTGCCTTCGGTCGTTCGTTCGAGCTGGCCCGCGATTACCGCCTGCCCGTCTTCGGCTGGAATGTGTTCGCCCATGTCGTGGGTTACGGGCTGGCCGTGGTGGCGCTCGTTGCGGCAATCGTTGTTATCGGCCTGCTGCTCTACCTGCTGTTTCGCGGCCTCGCGGTCTGGACGCGTACAGCCGGGCCGCACCGCCTGCGCTACGCAGCGCTCGTCGCGGCATTGCTGATTGCGCCACTGACAGTCAGCCTGACGCGTTCGCAAACCGCTGCCCCGGTTTACGAGCGCATCGCCCTGCATGCGCATCAGTACCTTGCGCGTCGCACCGAGCGCCGGGCGTTCCAGCGCAGCCTGCAAACGCCAGCAGTAGACGCCGGTACCGACCTCGCCCGGCTCGCCGGCAAAAACGTATTGTTCGTTTTCGTGGAGTCCTACGGGCGTACGGTCTTCGAGCGCGCACTCTATGCCGAGACCATCGGCCCGCGGCTGCGCGCCTTCGAACACACCATTGCCGCCGCCGGATTTCGCGCACGCAGCGGCTGGCTCACCTCGCCGACGGTCGGGGGCCAGAGCTGGCTGGCCCATGCCACGCTGTTGTCCGGTCTCTGGATCGACAGCCAGCCGCGCTACGAGGCGCTGATCGCCAGCGATCGCATCTCGCTGAACCGACGCTTTCGTCAGGCCGGCTGGCGCACGGTCGCGGTCATGCCCGCCATTACCCGTGCCTGGCCGGAGTCCGCCTGGTTCAGCTACGACCGCGTCTATGCCAGCGACGATCTGGGCTATGAAGGCGAGCCGTTCAACTGGGTGACTATGCCCGACCAATACACCTTGGCCGCGTTGCAGCGCGCCGAACTCGATCCGGCCGGCACACAGCCGGTGATGATCGAAGCCGCACTGATTTCCAGCCATGCGCCCTGGGTGCCAATTCCACCACTAATGGAGTGGTCGCGTATCGGCAACGGCGCGGTTTTCAACGACTACGCACGCGCGGGCGATCCGCCGGTGGAAGTATGGAAAGACGCCGACCGGGTGCGCACGCAATACCGCAAGGCCATCGATTATTCGCTGGCAACGCTGGCCTCGTTCATTGCCGAACGCGCCGACGACAATCTGGTGCTGGTGATTCTGGGCGATCATCAGCCGGCGCCGATCATCACCGGCAACAACGCCTCACGCGACGTCCCGATGCATATCGTATCGGCGGATCCTGCAGTGCTTGAGGCAGTCGAGGGTTGGGGCTGGAAACACGGCATGACACCGGATGCCAATACACCGGTCTGGCGGATGGATACCTTCTACGACCGATTTTTGAGCGCTTTCGATAGCAATGCCGACGCCGGTCAACCTCCATCCCCGGCCGGAACGCCAGCTCAGCCCAAGTAGAACGCGCCCTGCGAACACGCGGCATCGGTCGGCGCGATACGCCGCAGCGCAATGCGGCGAGTGCCGCGCCGGCAGGCTATTCACCGCGGGTGGGGAATAGCCAGCTGGAATATCGGAAGCGCTTGCACATGGCGCAAGCTGGATCTATCATTCTTTCATTTCATGGAATGACAGAATAAACGATGCCTTCAGCGCACAGCCCATGTGAACACTCGACCGATCCAAAGCCGCCGCGACTACCGGCGGACGCTGACCTGTCGCTAGCCGCGGAGATGTTCAAGGCACTCGCCGACCCCGATCGCCTGCGCCTGCTGGCACGGCTGGCCGACGGCGAGACGTGCGTTACCGAGCTGGCCGCGCTGGAAGACCAGAAGGTCACGACCGTATCGGCGCGACTCAAGCTGCTGCTTGGCGCACGCCTGGTCAGCCGCCGGCGTGAGGCCAAGCATATGTATTACCGACTCACCGACGATCACGTACTGCAGATCGTCATCACGGCCCTCGAACACTCAGCCGAGGACACCGTCTCGCGCTGATGCGCGAACGCAGCCTCGAATCATTCACTCCAGGAGTTCAGCATGACCGAATGCAATCACGACCATCACCAGCCCCATCCGCATACCCATGGCCCGGAGTGCGAGCACACCGGCGTGCGCCACGGCGACCATGTGGACTATCTGCATGACGGCCACCTGCACCACCCCCACGGTGATCACGTGGACGAACACGTGATCGAGGTGTCGGACAAGAACCCTGACCAGTGCACCCCGGCCCACGACTGCGCCGGCCATGACGCCTCGCACACGCATGGCCCCGGCTGCGGCCACGAGGCGGTTCCGCATGGCGACCATATCGACTACCTCGTCGACGGCCACCTGCACCACCCGCACGGCGATCACTGCGACGATCACGGCCCGATCGAAGTCGTCAACTAAGCCGTCGATCCGCAGGGCTTGTAACCGCCTCGCATGCCCGGACGCCGGCGCGTCCGGGTTTTTTTGGGCGCGGGATACCGAAATCAGCAGACATCCTGGCTTAAAAAATGTAACGTTATAGCGTCCCTGTCCTGCCTGTTGATTCATGCTCTGTATTCGCGATCTGGAGCACCGCTATACCGACGTGCCCGTTGTACGCCTTGCGCATCTGGATGTGGCCGCCGGCGAACAGCTGGCGATTCTCGGCCCCTCTGGCAGCGGCAAGTCCACACTGTTGCATCTACTAGCGGGCGTACTCACGCCGACGCGTGGCGAAATCCATGTCTGCGGACAGTCGCTTTCGACAATGGGCGAAGCCGCCCGCGATCGTTTTCGCGGCCGCCATATCGGGCTGGTCTATCAAAGCCTGCACCTGATCGCCGCGCTTTCGGTGGCCGACAATCTGGCCCTGGCGCGCTATCTCGCCGGCCTCGCGCCGGACGCGGCCCGCATCGATGAAACGCTCGAGCGTGTCGGCCTGGTCGCCTTCAAGGCCAGCTACCCGGCCCAGCTCAGCCAGGGGCAGCGCCAGCGCGTGGCACTGGCCCGTGCGCTGGTCAACGAGCCGCGGCTGATTCTGGCCGACGAGCCCACCTCCAGCCTGGACGACGCCAACGCCGAGCGTGTAGCCACGCTGTTGATCGAGCGGGCCCGAGCCGCGGGTGCGGCGCTGGTGGTGACCACCCACGATCGTCGTCTGGCCGATCGCTTCGAGCGCCGGCTCACGCTGGGCCAAGACGGACGCAGCGCATGAATCTATGGCGGCTGAGCCTGGCCTATCTGCGCCATCAGAAACTCACGGCGGCGTTGAACGTGTTCCTGCTCGCGCTCGGCAGTGCCATCATCGTGGTGCTGCTGCTGGCATCCACCCAGCTCAAGGACAATCTGGTCCGCGATGCGGGCGGGATCAATCTCGTGGTGGGCGCCAAGGGCTCGCCGCTGCAGCTGATTCTGTCGAGCATCTACCATATCGATGCACCCACCGGGAATATCGATCTCGCCGAGGCCCGGCGCTGGTCTCGCCACCGGCTGGTCGACCACGCGATCCCGGTCGCGCTCGGCGACAGCGTGCAGGGTTTTCGTATCGTGGGCACGAGCAACGACTTCCTGCCGCTCTACGATGCCGAGATCGAGGACGGCCACGGCTGGCGCGCGCCCATGCAAGCCGTGCTGGGTGCGCAGGTCGCGGCTGCCACGGGCCTGTCGGTGGGCGACACCTTTGCCGGCGTGCACGGCTTTGCCGCCCGCGGCCATACCCACGAGGATTCCCGCTATCGCGTGGTCGGGGTGCTTGCACCCACGCGCAGCGTGATCGACCGGCTGGCGCTCACCGATGTACGCAGCGTCTGGGCACTGCATGGCGGCCTGGGTCATGACCACGATCATGCGCAAGAAGACACTCACGCCGCCGATGAGCACGAGCACGACGAAGCGCATACCCACGGGCACGCCGAACAGCCGGGCGCCCCCTATCAAGACAATCACGATAATCACGAGCGGCAAGCAGCCGCCGAGCAGGCGCCCCTGCCGTCGATCCTGGACCCGGACTTTCCAGCCACGGGCCGTCAGATCACCGCGCTGCTGCTGATTTCCGACTCGCCGCTGGCGGGCCTGACGCTGCCACGGCTGATCAACCGTGTCTCCAGCCTGCAGGCGGCCGCGCCGGTCGCGGAAATCACCCGCCTGCTGGGGCTGATCGGCTTCGGCTTGGACACGCTCGCCGCCTTTGCCGGGCTGATGATCGTAGCCGCCGCGCTGAGCGTATTCGTCGCGCTTTACAACGCCCTGCGCGCACGGCGCGTGGACCTGGCCATGATGCGCTCGCTGGGCGCTTCCCGCGCGCAACTTCTGCGCCATATCCTGCTCGAAGGCCAGATGCTCGCGCTGGGCGGTGTCACACTGGGCTTGCTGATCGGGCATCTGGTGACCGAGGGACTGGGGTTATGGCTGGAAGACGCACAACTGTTTCATCTGACCGGCTGGGCCTGGCAGCCCGCGGAATGGGGCCTTCTGGTCATGGCCGTGGTCGTAGGCCTGCTGGCCGCACTCCTGCCGGCGATCCAGGCCTATCGGGTGGATATCGCCCGTACGCTGGCCGGCGAATGAATCGGCGTGCGCACTGGCGCAGCCTGCTGCTGGGCCTGGCGGTCGCGCTGTTGGCCAGCTCGGCCTGGGCGAATGAGCCCGCGTCCATCGACCTGATCTACGAACAGCTCGCACCAAGCGACGGCGCGCCCGTGATTCCGGCTATAAAGAACGACATTGTCTACCTGGCCGCCGAGGTCCGCGACGCCGACGGCGAGCTGCTGGACGATGTCCCCATCAGCTTGAGCTCTACCCGCGACAACGCACTCGTCGGCCCCGAGCCGGTGACCCGCGACGGCGGCTATACCGATCTGGCCCTGGTGGCCCGTTCGCTGGGGCGCGATACGCTCACGGTGTCGGCCGGCTCGGTTTCTACCCAGATCGGCCTCGACGTGCGCGAACCCGATGCGGTGGACGACTATGCCAGCGCTCTGGAAGGCATCGACGACAGCGATAACGTGCTGGGCTGGGCGGCGCTGATGCAGGCCCAGATCGACTATGACGAACAGTTTCGCGTATCCGCGACCTACCCGGCGGCACTGAAAGAGCGCTTCGGCCAGAGCGTGCGCCTGGTCGGCTATATGCTGCCCATGCAGATGTCCACGACCCAGACCCGATTCATCCTCTCGGCCAATCCGCCGGTGTGCTTCTTCCATATGCCGGGCGGCCCGGCCACCGTGGTGGATGTCCATACCCAGCGCGCCATGGAGATGACCTGGGAGCCGGTGGTCGTAGAAGGCACGCTCCAGGCCGAAACTCAGACCGACGACGGCCTGCTCTATCGCCTGACCGACGCCCGGGTCGTCAACCGCTAGCACCGGTCGACATCGCCGGGCGCGGGTCACCGCCCGGCGGCGCTTGCCAGCACCGATCCTTTCGAAGCCGGACCGGTCGGCATGCTTGACAAAATTGATATGTTATAACGTCCTTAACAGAACCCAAGGGTTTGCAAATGAAAACGCGTGCTGCCATCGCCTGGGCACCCAACACCCCGCTCGAGATCGAAGAAGTCGATCTGCAAGGCCCCAAGGCGGGCGAAGTCCTGGTGCGTATCGTCACCACCAGCCTGTGTCATACCGATATGTTCACCCTTTCGGGGCGCGACCCCGAGGGTAATTTCCCCTGCATTCTCGGCCATGAAGGCTGCGGCATCGTCGAAGATGTCGGCAAGGGCGTAACCTCGGTCAAGGAAGGCGACGTGGTGATCCCGCTCTACCAGCCGGAGGACCCGAACTGCCCCTATATCAAGTCGGGCAAGACCAATTTGTGCCAGACCATCCGCAAGACCCAGGGCCAGGGGCTGATGCCCGACGGCAGCAGCCGCTTTTCCTACCGCGGGCAGATGCTGCACCACTATATGGGCACATCGACGTTTGCCGAATACACCGTGCTGCCCGAGATCGCCGTCGCCAAGATCGACCCGGCCGCGCCGTTGTCCAAGGCCTGTGTCATGGGCTGTGCCGTGCCCACGGGCGTGGGCGCGGTACGTAATACGGCCAAGGTCCAGCCGGGGGACACGGTCGCCGTATTCGGCCTGGGCGCGGTCGGCATGGCCGTGATTCAGGGCGCAGTTCTCCAGGGTGCGAGCCGCATCATCGGCATCGATATCAACCCCAACAAGTTCGCCTTGGCCGAATCACTGGGTGCGACCGAGTGCATCAATCCGCGTGATTATTCCGAGCCGCTGCACGAAGTCATCATCGACATGACCAACGGCGGCGTGGATTTCTCCTTCGAATGTGTCGGCAGCGTGGAATTGATGCGCGCGGCCCTGGAGTGCTGCCACAAGGGCTGGGGCGAAAGCATCATCATCGGCGTGGCCGGGGCCGGCGAAGAAATATCGACCCGGCCGTTCCAACTGGTCACCGGCCGGGTATGGCGTGGCTCCGCCTTCGGCGGCGTGCTGGGTCGCTCGGAGCTGCCCGGCATGGTCGATGAATGGCTCAACGGCACCATCGACGTGGATCCATACATCACCCACAACATGGACCACGAGCAGCTCAACACGGCATTCGAACTGTTACGCAGCGGCCAGGCCATTCGTTCGGTGATTCACTATCGCGACGAGACCCTCACCCCGGATCTGCCGGGCGAACTGGTCACATCCCGAAACGCGGTCGTCGAACCCGCCTGATACGACACGTCGCAAACCGGCCCGCCGCATGGCTCATGCGGCGGGCTTTCGACCAGTCCGATCCCAAAACTGCTGCAAGAGGTCGCCATGACAGCGCATAACGACGTCGTCCCCCGCCGCTACGAACAGTGGCGTCACTGCATCACGGTCGACTGCGGTATAGCATTGACCCCGGCCTATATCGGACAACGGCTGCACGCGCTGCGCGATGACGCGGATTACGCTACCCGGCGATTCATCGAAGTCTATGGCGCGGCCCACCATCGTGCCGTCATCGGCTGGTTCGAACGCGCGGCCGCCGAGCTGAACGCCACCGATCCGGCACGCTGACAGGCCCGAGCGCCGAAACACCCCACCCCTTCAACCGCTAATGCCCGCATCCGCCGACACGCCCATTCCCATCACCCTGCTGACCGGCTTTTTGGGCAGCGGCAAGACCACCCTGCTCAACCAGCTGGTACGCCAACCCGGCATGAACCGCACCCTGGTGGTCATTAACGAATTCGGCGAAATCGGCCTGGACCATCAGTTGTTCAGTGCCAGCCACGAAAGCGAACTCGTCGCACTCGACAGCGGCTGCCTGTGCTGCACGGTACGCGGCGATCTCGTACGTACCCTGCGGGATGCCACTTGGCGCTTCGCCCGCGACGGCGAACGCTATTTCGACCGGCTGGTGATCGAAACCACCGGCCTGGCCGACCCGGCGCCGATTCTGCATACCCTGATGACCGACGCCCGTATCGCCCGCGCCTACCGGCTGGATGGGGTCGTGACCTGTGTGGACGCCGTCCACGGGCAGGCCAGCCTCGATGCGCACGACGAGGCGATGAAACAGGCCGCCATTGCCGACCTGCTGCTACTGACCAAAGCCGATCTCGCGGATACCGCGACGCTGGCCAACCTGCGCGCACGTCTCGGCGCGCTCAACAACGGCGCACGCCAGATCACGGCGACCCACGGCCATGTCGATGCCAGCGCGCTAACCGATCTCGGCATCGATCCGCAAAGCGCACACGGGGCCGATATCGAACGCTGGCTGGGCAACGCCCCGGCCGCAAAGACACCCCAGCCGGCTACTACCGGCCTGCGCCTGGGCGCGGCCGTGGCGACCCCGGCGCCCACGCTTGCGCCAACGTCGGTCGGCAACGATCCGAATCGCCACGACGATCGCGTGCGTGCGCACTGCTTTACTTTCGATACGCCCATCGACGCCGATCGTCTCGAGGTATGGCTGCAGCTGATGGTGTCGCTCATGGGCGAGCGCATGCTGCGTATCAAGGGCCTGATCCATATTGCCGGCGAAGCCCGACCCGCCGTCATCCACGGGGTGCAGCATATCTTTCACCCCATGACGTGGCTCGACGCCTGGCCGGACGAAGACCGACGCTCGCGGCTGGTCTTCATTACCCGCGATATTCCGCGCGAATCGCTGGCGGGCATTCTGGCCGCGCTGGACAGTACGGCATAGCCTAATGGCGTCCTGGCTATCCAAGAAATCAAGCAGGCGCCGGGAAGCAATCCCCGGCCTCGATCGATCTGTCTTTCGCCCTATTCGCGTTCCTTCGCGTTCATTTGCGGACAACCTGCCTGCTTGAAAACAGCCAGCTGAGTTTCATAAATGCTCAGGAACGGCGTTAGAACCCCTGACCACGTCCGCTGTTTCGATGGCGGATGACCAGCGCGATAAAAAGGCCCCGGCGTCGCGAGCAAACGAGCGCCGGGGCAGACGGACGAACGGTTGTTGGCTTCGACTAATGCGCCGCGAGCTGCCAGCGCGGGAACGGATCGTCGAACTCGCGCCACATCTCGGGCCCGCCCATGCATTCGGCCTCGGTGAGCAGACAGGCATCCAGACGCTCGATCAGCGCCGCTTCGTCCATGCCCATGCCGATGATGACGATCTCCTGGCGCCGGTCGCCGTAGAGCGGGTCCCACATTGCCGTGAGCGTTGCCCGTGCCTCCGGATCTTCGGGCGCTTGCCCGGCGCGTTCGCTGGCCCACCACAGGCCGATCGCCTGATGGGTGAGCGCGCCGCCGGCCTGGGCCATTTCGCCGACGAAATCGGGCCGCGTGGCCAGCCAGAACCACCCCTTGCTGCGCAGTACGCCGGGCCAGTCCGAATGGAACAGTTCGAGCAGACGCTGGGGGTGAAACGGCTGGCGGCGCCGATAGACGAAGCTGCTGATGCCGTATTCCTCGGTTTCGGGTGTATGCACGCCCTGGAGTTCGCGTACCCAGCCCGCCGACATCGCCGCGCGGTCGAAATCGAAACGCCCGGTGCCGACGATATCGCCCGTGGCGATGCGGCCGTGTTCGGCCTCGATCACCTGGGCGGCCGGGTTGAGCGCAGCAATCACGCCGCGCGCCGCACGGCTTTGTTCCGGCGTGGCCAGGTCGATCTTGTTGAGCACGATGACGTCGGCAAACTCGATCTGGTCGACGAGTAGATCGACCACGCTGCGCTCGTCTTCTTCGCCCAGCGACTCGCCGCGATCGGCGATGAAGTCCGCGCTTTCATAATCGGCCAGCAGCGCTGCGGCATCGACCACGGTGGCCATGGTATCCAGACGCGCGACGTCGGCCAGCGAAAAACCGTCTTCGTCGCGTACCGCGAACGTGGCCGCGACCGGCATGGGCTCGGAGATACCGGTGGATTCGATCAGCAGATAGTCGAAGCGCTGTTCGCGTGCCAGCCGCGTGACCTCGGCGAGCAGATCGTCGCGCAGCGTGCAGCAGATGCAGCCGTTGGAAAATTCGACCAGCTTCTCGTCGACGCGCGACAGCGCGCCGCTATCGCGAATACGGGCGGCGTCGATATTGATCTCGCTCATGTCGTTGACGATGACCGCCACGCGCAGACCGTCGCGGTTGGCGAGTACGTGGTTGAGTACGGTGGTCTTGCCCGCGCCGAGAAAGCCCGAAAGCACGGTGACCGGCAGGCGTGTGTCACGCATATCCAATCCTCTGGAAATGAAATTCAAAGTCAGCGAGCCGCGCGAAAGGCGCGCTCACGTAATTCGGCATCGGTCTTGATGTCGGCACAGGTGGTCGCGGTCGGCCGCGCCAGCAGGCGCTCGATGCCGATCGGCTCGCCCGAGACCTCGCACCAGCCGTAATCGCCGTCGCGAATCAGCTTTAGCGCGGCGTCGATCTTGTTGCGCAGCCGGGCTTCGCGATCCCGCAGGCGTAGGTCGAGCCAGCGCGCCTCTTCGGCCAGGGCGCGGTCGCCCGGATCTGCGAACGTGAGGTTTTCATTGAGCCGTACGCGAATATCACGTTCGCGTACGAGCACTTCTTCGCGCAGCCGCAACAATCGTTCTCGAAAGAACGCGAGCTGATCCGGACTCATGTACTGGCTGTCGGGCATGGCCCGAAGTTCATCTTCTGTCATAAATTTTAACGTTATAACATAACTATTAGAATAATAGAGAAGCTGTCAAGTTCGGGAGGCCTCGCGCACTCGCACTCAAGCCATAACGAGTTTCACGCCGAGCATCAAAAGAATACCGAGCGCGACCGGTAGCCAGATATGCCAGCCCGGCGTGTCCGGACGAGCGGAGGCCGGGCCTTCAAGGGCGACACATTCCAGCCCCACGTGCAGAAAGATTCCGGCAGCCAGGCCCTGAGCGAGCGCGCCCACGCCGACCGAGGGCGGCAGTACGCCGGTAGCCACGGCCACGAGTACGGCGACGATGCCCACCGCACAGGCGGGCAGCATGATCCCGGCCAGCGCGCCGTCGTTGGCGCGCAGCCGCCGTGCCACCGCATAGCCGGCCGGAAACTTGTGGGCCACGATGACACTGCCTACCCACAACCCAAGGCTCGGCGTCTGCGCATACAGCATGCCGATCACCACGCCTGCGCCGGCCGAATGCACGGTCAGCGCCAGCAGGCTGGATTCGCCCAGCGCCCCCGGGCGCCAGGCCTGGAATCGACAGGCGCGATGCAGGGCCAGACCGAACAACAGGCCGAACGACACGCCCACGCCCGCCATCCCCGCATCCAGGGAAACGGCCTTGGGCAAAAGCAGAATACAGGCCGCCGCGATCATCGCCCCGCCGGCCACGCCGTCCAGGGCTTGCCAGAATACACTCGCACCCTGCGCCCGATAGCCGAGCACGCCGCCGGCGAGCATGGCCACGCAGGCAATCAGTGCGATCGAAGCGACCTTCGTATAGCCGGTCAGCGCCCCAAAGCCGACCGCGACGATAAACACCGCCGCGATCGTATAGCCCGCGCTGCGCCCTAGCCGATCGACCGGAACATCCGCCACCGATCGCGTCATCGCGGGTTACGACCGCGCCCGCGATTGCGCGGGCCGGCCTCGCTCGATGGGCGCACCCGCCGCATGCCGGACCGCGTTTCGATACCCATCACACCTAGAACGGCAGGCGCGCGGTCAGGCGCACATCGCGGCCCGGCGACAGCGCATAGCCCTTATAGGTATCCAGAAAGCCGCGATAGTCCTCGTCCAGCAGATTGTGGATGGCCATATCCAGATGCACCGTCTGGCCACCGATTTGCGGCGAAAAGCCGGCGCCGAGATCGACGAGATAGTAATCGTCGGTCGACGCCGAGCCGAACGGCGCGTTGTCGAACTGGGCAAACGGTTCGCCCGGGGCGGCATCCTTCGAGGCGTAGTAACGCACGCTCACCGATGCCCGCGGATCGCGCAGCCAGCCCTCGCTGGCCGGCTTGAACTGGGCGCCCACGCGCACGTTGTCGGCCGGCAGCAACGGCAGTTCGTCGTCATTGTCGCGACGTTCGCCGTGGACGGTTTCCGCCGCCAGACTGAGTGTCATCCACGTGTTGACGTCTTTTTCGATCGACAGCTCGGCGCCGGTAAGCACGGCATCCGCCTGGGCGTTTTCGAGCACGGGCAGGCCGTTGACCGCACGCCCGGTGTCCTGCAAAAAGATGTAGTCGTCGATGGCATTGCGATACACCGTGGCCTTGGCCCGTAGCGTATCCGAGGCCCAGCGTAGCGACAGATCGGTATTCAGCGAGGTTTCCTCGTCGAGATCGGCATTGCCCTGCTGAAAGGCCGCCACGCCGCCGTGCTGGCCGGCGACATACAACTCGAACAGGCTCGGCGCGCGAAAGCCGCGACCCACATTGGCTGCCACCGACAGCTGCCTGGTCAGGCTATAAATGCCTCCGAGCGAACCGGTGATCACGTCATAGGTCTGTTTTTCCGCGTCGATCACGCTCTGCGAGGGATTGGCCGTCTTCGAGGCCTTGCCCTCGACTTCATGATGGTCGTAGCGCAGCCCGGCCTGGAGCAGCAGATCGCCAATGCCTTTTTCCTCAAAGGCGAAGATGGCGGCGTCGTCGACCGTACCGCCCGGCGAGAGCTGGGTGGTGCCGCGCGAGACCTGATCCTTGGTGACATATTCGATACCCACGGTGCCGCCGTCCAGGCCGAGCACGGGCCCGTGCTGCCCTTCCAGACGCGCGGTGTACTGATCGAATTCGATATCGATGGCGTTATCGAAACCGGCCGCACGCGCCGTACCGGCCGCATTGGAGCGACGCCGGTTGTTCTGCCACACCAGTTTCGGCTTCCAGGTGATGCCACCAGCCTGCTTGTTACCGGCCAGCTCGACCTGTTCGTTGTCGATGTACTGGCCGATGCCCTCTTCGCCCTCGGACGGCGGGCGCGTGCCGGCCGGCGGCGGCAACAGGAAGTTGTGTTCGTCGTTGAAGCGGCTGTAGCGCGCAGTCCACTCGCCGCCGTCGTCGTCGCGATAGCCCAGCGCGAAATCGCCATTGACCTGATCGAAATCGGTATAACCGAGCTTGCCGGTATAGGCCGGCGCGTCGCGGTAGCGCTCGGCCGGCGGCGGCGGGAAATAGGTCGACTCGTCGGGCGTTTCGATATCGCCCGCGCTGCGCCGGATCAGGCCCGCGGCATAACCGAAACGGCCATTGCCGCCGGTGGCCTTGATGCCGGTATCCCACTGGTCGTTATTGGTCGAATAACGGGTGAGCGCCTCGCCTTCGATCGGCGTATCCCAGTCGA
Source organism: Salinisphaera sp. T5B8 (assembly GCF_040361255.1). Lineage (NCBI taxonomy): Bacteria > Pseudomonadati > Pseudomonadota > Gammaproteobacteria > Salinisphaerales > Salinisphaeraceae > Salinisphaera > Salinisphaera sp. T5B8. The sequence continues at coordinate 210,764 of NZ_APNG01000006.1, forward strand.
TTTCCGGCGGTAGCAGGTTGATCGCCCCGCCCAGCGCACTTGAGCCGTACAGCACGCTCGAGGCCCCGCGTACGACTTCCACCCGATCGACCAGAAAGGTGTCGGTGGTCGGCATATGGCGTACGCCGAACTGCTGATGATCCACGCCCACACCATCGGACAGGATCTTGATGCGCTCGCCCGAGAGGCCGCGAATGACCGGCTTGCCGACACTGTTGCCGGTGCTGATCGAATCCACGCCGGCCAGATCCTCGACCGCTTCGCCCAGATTGCTCGCGCCCTTGGCTTCGATAGCGTCGGATTCGACCACATCGACATCCGCTGCCTGCGACAACGGACTGCCCGGCAGCGGCGCGCCCGTCACCGAAATCGGGCCCAGTTCCTGCTGCTCGGCGCCCTGGCCCGGCAAGGCCAGCGTATCGACATCGTTACCGGCCGCCCAGGCCGACGCCGGCACGCACAGCAGCGCCAGACACACAGCCGAACGCCGCCACGGCCGCTGTACCGCGACCGGCCCGTATTGATAGTTCCCCCGCATGACATCCCCAGCCAAAAATAAAATGAAATAACATTACATTTATATCACGCGAGTAAACCCCGACCCAACCGTGCTTCAGCCCTGTGCGTGGACGAGTCCGGCCCAGAACACGCCCCAGCTCGACCCCAGGCGGCGCCGATATTCGCTTTCGTCGTAGATGAAGCGCTGGCTGTAGAGCCCGTCCATCAAGCAATAGAAGGCGTCGAGAAAGGCACGCTCGCCAATGTCTCGCCAACAGCCTTCGCGCAGGCCCTGCAGGTAGAGATCGCGCAGAGCGCTGTCGATACGGCGTTCGTTGGCGGCATTGACGTCACGAATCTGCGCGGCGAGCGACTCCGGTGGAAACAGCAGGCAGCGCTTGTAGAACGCGCCTTGGGACTCGGTGAAGATGAACACGCTCAAGTCCTCGACCAGCGCATGCAGCCGGGTTTTCACATCGGCTTGGGCATGCCGCGCGAGGCTTGCGTCCTGAACCACGAAGAAAGCCGCCTCCACCTGGGCGACGAGATCGAGAAACAGCGCCGCCTTGCTGGCGATATGGTTGTAGAGCGAGGGCTTGCGAATCCCCACGCCGTCGGCGATCTGCGCCAGGGTGGTGGCTTCATAGCCCTGGCGTGCGAACAGCGCGAGGGCGACTGTTTCGATACGTTCGGCGGTCGATGCGGAAGCGTCGTTCATCGCGCCCATTCTAGCGCGGGCGGCCTCGCCGAACCGGCCTTGCAGTGCGACTGCACTCGCTTATACTAACGACCGTTAGTTAGCAGGAGCGAACGATGTGGAATCTGATTTGGCTGATCCTGGCCGCCGCCGCGGAAGTTGGCTGGATTTCCGGGCTCAACGCCGCGGATAGCGTGGTCGACTGGCTCGCGACCGGTGCTTGCGTAATCGCAAGTTTCGGCCTGGCGCTGGTTGCCGCACGCCGACTGGCCGCGACCACGGTCTATATCCTGTTCGTCGGCCTGGGTACGGCCGGCACCGCCCTGCTCGACCATTTCGCTTTTAGCATGCATTTCGACCCGGCCGCACTGGCCTGGCTGACGCTGCTGCTGGCGGCGGTCTGCGGGCTCAAGCTCACCGCCACATCGACCGCGAAGACCGCGTCATGAGCTGGCTGGCCCTACTCTGTGCCGGGGCTTTTGAAATCGTGGGCGTGGCCGGTTTCGAACGCCTGACCCGGCGCGTCTATCTCTCCGGTCTGGTGCTGGGCGTGGGCGGCTTCGGCCTGGGGCTGACCTGTCTGCATTACGCCATGCAAAGCATCCCCATGGCCGTGGCCTACGGCGTGTTCACCGGCGTGGGCGCGGTGGGCAGCACCCTGCTGGGCATCCTGTTCTGGGGCGATTCCGCCCGCCCGGCGCGGCTTGGGTGCGTGCTGGCAATCGTGGTCGCGGTGATTGGGCTCAAGAGCAGTTATTGACGCTGGCGAGCTCCGGCCGGCGCGCAAGTCCGCAAATGAACGCTAAAAGCGCAAATAAGGGTTAGCGATTCAACCCGCGTCTTTTGCACGCGCCACAGAAGCCGTGCCCTGTTGGCTTACGGCCTGGCGGCCTAAGCCATATATGGATCCGCTCCGGTAAGCAACCTCGATAATCAACAGAGCAGGCGGCGTCCGTATATTCGGCCTCGGTGTTGGCACATCCTTGGGTGCCGGGCCTTGATGAGTATGCGTACGCCCGAGCGCGCATATATGGATCCGCTCCGGTAAGCAACCTCGATCATCAACAGAGCAGG
>NZ_APNG01000007.1:0-200607 GCF_040361255.1 Salinisphaera sp. T5B8
GAGAACCGGTCGGTGACGTTGCTGGCGCCGCATCAGGTCAAGCCGTTCAACACCGGCAACAAGAACGATGCCAACGACGCATTGGCCATCGCCGTGGCTGGCACCCAGGCCAAGATTCGCCCGGTGGCGATCAAAAGCTTCGAGCAACAGGATATTCAAGCGCTGCATCGGGTGCGCGAGCAGGTCAAGAAACAGCGCACCGAAGTCATCAACCAGGCCCGCGGCCTGCTGGCCGAGTATGGCCAGGTGCTGCCCGTGGGCGTCTCGGGTTTCCGCCGCGGCGTGCCGGAACTGCTGGAAGATGCCGACAACGGCCTGACCGATCGCCTGCGCGCGCTGGTGGCCGATCTGTACGATCATTTTCATGCGCTCGAAGCGCGCATGCAGCAATACGATCGGGACATCAAGGCGCTGGCGAATCAGATCGACTTCTGTCGCCGGGCGATGGCGGTCGGCGGTATCGGAGCCCAGACTGCGACCGCCTTTTACGCTACGGTCGGCGATGCGGCGTTGTTCGACAACGGCCGGCAGGTCTCGGCGTGGGTGGGACTGGTGCCCAAACAGCATTCCAGCGGCGATCGCCAATGGCTGGGCTCGATTACCAAACGCGGCTCGCGCTATCTGCGCACGCTGCTGGTTCACGGCGCCCGTGCGCTGTTGACCCGGGTTGAGCATTTGCCGGGTCGACGTGGCGACTGGTTACGTCAACGCGTGGCCCGCAACGGGCGCAACAAGGCGGCCGTGGCGCTGGCGAACAAGAACGCCCGCATTCTCTGGGCGCTGATGTACAGCGGCGATCGCTATCGCGCGGCCTGAGCTATGCGCATGCAGACGAACATCAAAGCCACACACAGCAATAGCCAAGGTCTGTGTATGCACTGACACCCGATCACGCGGTGCCCTGAATCGGTCACCGCCACGTGTCGGCAATCGCGACTGATGAACAACAGGTCAAACCGACGCCCTTGAAACGCCGACTAATCCGTAGGCCTGCGAGGCCGATAGGTCGATTGCGCGCTCGGGCGTACGAATACTCATCAAGGCCCGGCACCCAAGGATGTGCCATCACCGAGGCCGAATATACGGACGCCGCCTGCTCTGTTGATTATCGTGGTTGCTTACCGGAGCGGATCCATATACGGATTAGCCGAAGGCGTAATCCGACAAGAACGTAGCCGCGCGCCCTGATTTCGGTTGGTGGCCGCATCGACTCACCGCTACGGGTTACGTGCTGTATCGGCCCCGTGTGAAGCGAACGAGAAGCGCAGGGCCGAAGGGTTTCCGGCGCACGGCGCCGGTGCGCGCAGCCTGTCTGAGGATCTGTGTGCATCCCTTCGGCGCGCCGCGCGCCGACGCGTAACCCGGGTGTCTTTTCCTTTGCCTACTTTCGTTTGGACAAGCAAACGAAAGTGGGTCGCGCAGCAGCGCGAAACCTCGGGTGAGCCAAACGCGTGAGTGCCGAAAGCCCAAGGTGCTAGATTCCTTCGTGATCTGAATCGGCTATGCAGGCGAATTCAGGCTTGAGGCTTTGCTAAAGCCGGCCCGCAACAGCTCCAATCACCCCAACCTACAACTCCAACGCCCGCCACATATACCAACTGCCCACCGACCGATAAGGCCGCCAGATCTCGCACTCGCGCTCCAGCTGTTTCGGCTTGGGCAATTCGTCGCGTCCGTAGGTCATCGCATAGCCCTTGCGTACGCCCAGATCGTGAATGGGCATCACGTCCGGCCGGCCGAGGTGAAACAGCAACAGCATTTCCACTGTCCAGCGGCCAATGCCGCGGATGGCGGAATAGCGCTCGATGAGCTCGGCGTCGTCGTAATCGTCCAGGCGCGATTCGTCCGGCAGTTCGCCGGCCAGCTGAGCCGCTGCAAGCGCTTGCAGGCTGAGCATCTTGCTTTGCGACAAACCCGCCCCGCGCAGCGTGGCGTCATCAGCTGTAGCAATGCGTTCGGCACCCGGCGTATCGCCACCGCCCAGCGCCGTCAGCACGCGCCGGTGGATGGTGCCGGCTGCCTTGCCGGAGAGCTGTTGGTAGACAATGGCCCGCATCAGGGCATGAAATGCGTCGGGTGCGGCGACGGTTTGCGGCGCATACGGGCCGACACGTGCCATGAGTTCGCCCAGCACCGGGTCCACGGCGACGAGTTCGCGTACCGCCTTCGCTGCATCGAAGGCGAGCGGGGTCGGCCGGCCCGTGGTGTAGGCCGTGCCAACCGTATTATCGGGCGAATCCGCCATCAGATACCCAGCAACGCTTTATCGATCGGCGTATCGCCGGCGAGCATTTCGTAATGCCGGCCGATGGTGTTGGGCGAATCGAGCGTGAGCAGCAGCGCCTGTGCCACATCCTCGCGGGCGACCTCGCCATAGCGATTCAAGTCCTTGGCGATATCGGCGGTGCCCGTGCCCTCGTCGTCGGTCAGCCGGCCGGGGCGCACGATGGTGTATTCCAGGTCCGAGGCGCGCAGATGATCGTCCGCGGCCTTCTTGGCTTCGAAATAGTGACGCATCTTCTCGGGGCCGTTTTCCGGCGTATCCGCGTTCATCGACGACACCAGAATGAACCGACGGATACCCGCACGCTCAGCCTGGTCGATGATGGAAATCGCGCCGTTGCGATCCACGTCCTGTGTCTTCTCCGGGCCGGTGTGGGCACCCGAACCGGCGGTGAATACGACGGCGTCGCAGCCGGCGAGTGCTTCGCTGATATCACCCTCGATATCCGCGACTACGACGTCCGTGGCGCCCAGCGTCTGCATTTCCTCACGCTGGGATTCGTCGCGAATCATCGCCCGGGCGGTGTGCTCACTCTTGGCCATTTGGCGTACCAGGCGCTGACCGATCTTGCCGTGCGATCCAACAATCAATACATGCATGGGACTGTTCCGTTGACGCGCGTTCGCCGTCACACGGCGGACGCTTGAATTTATCGCTTCACTGTACAACCTTAGGTTGTGACGACGATTTACAACCAGCCGCGACCGCGGCGAAGGACACGCGATGATCGATCTCTACACCTGGACCACGCCCAACGGACACAAGATTCACATCATGCTGGAAGAAGTGGGGCTGGAATATAAGGCCCACCCGATCAACATCGGCAAGGGCGATCAGTTCGGCGAGGAATTCCTCAAGATCAGCCCGAATAACAAGATCCCCGCGATGGTCGATCAGGACGGCCCCAACGGCAAGCCGTACGCCATGTTCGAATCCGGCGCCATGCTGATCTATCTGGCCGAGAAAACCGGCCGTCTGCTACCGACCGATACGGTCAAACGCAACGACGTCATGCAGTGGCTCATGTTCCAGATGGCCAGCGTCGGCCCGATGCTCGGCCAGGCGCATCACTTCAACAAGTACGCCCCGGAGAAGATCGAATACGCCATCAAGCGCTACGAGAACGAAGCCAATCGCATTTACGGCGTCATGGATCGCCGCCTGGCCGACTTCAAGTTCCTCGCCGGTAACGACTACTCGATCGCTGATATCGCCACCTGGCCGTGGCTGCGCAGCGCCGAAACCCAGGGCGTGAACATCGACGACTACCCGAACGTACGCCGCTGGTTCGAAATGATCGGCGACCGCGAGAACGTGAAGAAGGGGCTACAGGTTCTGGCCGACCATCATACCGATCTGAGCAAGGATAAGGATGCGATGGAGAATATGTTCGGGAACAAGCAGTACGAGAAGCGTTAGTTACCGGCTCAGCGACCGCTGAGTCTTTCCAGGCACAGCGCTATCCATATATCAAAGCCCGCCGAGCACGGGCTTTTTCGTGAGTGGCATACGTGCGATATTCGAGGCTGGGACGCGAGCGGTCCGCTGCCAAAAATAGCGTGTCGATAATTTACGACGCGAATATGTGCCGATCTAATATTTCTGATCGGGCTAAGTAGTTGAATCAGATAAGACCGCTGTGGCGTTAGGTAGACCAAGCTGTTGCGTGTTAAGTAGACGAATGTCGTCGAATTGGCGTTATGTTTAATGGAAAGTGCAATAAATGACCTTACCCGAGAAAACGACTATTCCGCCGACACAGCACACTAAGCCGGAAGTTTTCATTATCGAATCTCTTCGTATAGGGGACGAAGAGAAAGATTATTTCGAGGGCAAGGTGCTATACAAAATACTCCGTATGTGCGGTAAGAACCCAGTTTATTATTACTGCCGTACAAAAGCGGAATTGGAGTTGTTGCTTCTTATGTATCGGGAGTCGGGCTATCGATATTTGCACCTGTCCTGCCACGGCGGGCCAGCGAGCCTGGAGACAACGCTAGATAGTATCCAGTATGCCGAGTTTGCAGAAATGCTCGACGGACTTCTGAAAAACCGAAGACTGTTCGTTTCAGCTTGTGAGGCCGGGAACGAGTTATTCAGTACTGTAGTCTCCGCAAGAAATAAGGGAATGTACTCAATTGCCGCGCCCCGTACACCCATTCGATTTGATCACGCGGTTGCCTTGTGGAGCGCGTTTTACGTACGGATATTTTCGCTCGGCGAGACTGCTATGCGTCGAAAGGGCATCAACAACGAGCTTAAAAAGCTCTGCGGGCTTTTTGAAGTTGAGCTTCATTTGTCTTATTACAACGCAAAATACGATAAGTGGAATCACCAAGTTATTAATGCGTGAAACATAATCGAGCGCTGCAGTTGACCGCCCAAAGCGCTGGCACGCTTTGTTGGGTTCCCTCCGCGCTTCGCGCTCCGGCGGCAACTGAGCTTCGGCGTTATATGACCCCGAGCCTATTAGGGAGCAATTGTGTCTATAGATAAGCCTGACTTTGACTCCGTTACTGAGGAAGACCTTCAGGAACTTGTCGACTCGCAAGTGCCCGAAGGTGTTCGTGTGGAGTATAAGCTCAAAAATTACGGAAACTCTGATTCGGATAAAAGAGAGTTGCTAAAAGATGTAAGTGCTTTTGCCAACTCCCATGGTGGGCATCTAATAATTGGTATGCGGGATAGCGAAGGGGCGGCAGCTGAGGTAACGGGCGTTGATCTTGATGCTGACGCAGAACTCTTGAGGATGGAGCAGATGGTCAGGAATGCGATAGAGCCATCCATATCAGGAATAAGAATGAGGGCTGTGCCTTTATCTAACGGCAACAAGGTTCTTTTGCTCAGAATTCCAAGAAGTTGGAACCCACCACATCGGGTTTCTGCACAAGGGAAGAATAAATTCTTTCTCCGTCACTCTGCTGGAGTTCATGAGCCAAGTATTGAGGAGCTGAGAGCATTGTTTAACCAATCCGCAGTGGCCTTGGAGAAAGCGAGGCAATTCAGAGACGATAGAATCGAAGCCACAATTCGAGGAGAAGGGCAGAGGCCACTTGAAGATGGAGGTCGCCTTTTTGTTCATATCATTTCCACAGCCGCTTTTTCAGGGATGGTCAATCTTGACGTAGAGGCCATCTACCAAAAACACGGGAATTTTTGGCCATTGGGCGCATCGGGAATGTCGCCTCGCTTCAACTTTCATGGATTTATCAATGAGAGAGGCGGAGACAAGAACCATGGATACACTCAGATCTTTAGGGTCGGTGCTCTTGAAGCGACTATGGCTGGTATTGCGCGAGAGCATGGGGAAAGGAAAATTATACCCGGCCTGGGCGTTGAAGAATATATCTTTAAGAATTTAACCCCTTATATCAACGGTTTGAAGGAACTTGGTGTTCCTACCCCGCTAGTTGTCATGTTTACGTTGGAAGGAGTTTCCGGCGCGAAGTACGCTGTCCTTTCCCGGAGATTTTTCGACGAGGATGCGCCGCTCACCGACGACATGTTGCGGTTGCCGGAGTGCATAGTTGAGGAGTATGGATCTGACCTCGATTACCATAAAGCTGTACGATCAGCATTCGACACTTTGTGGAATGCAATTGGCTTCTCGAAATCACAGTATTTTGACGAAGAAGGGAGATGGGTGGGAGACAGGTAATACCTTATCCGCATAACCAGTCATTCCAGTTCGTTCCGGCCCTGAAGGGCCTCCACCGGGCCGCCATTATGTTGAGCTTCAAGGCGGCCGCTGAATATCGGCGTATATCGAAGGGAGCTGAATGCCTGTGCTCATCAGAATTTTAGGAGTCGCTCTGAACACGATCGGCGCGCTTCTTCTAGCGTGGCGCGTCAAAAGCATTCTTGATGCGTTAGTGACGGCTCAGACCGCAAATGACCTGAACTTCCGGCTCCTAATCCGGATGCTCGAAGGGCGCGAACAAGTAGCGCCGCTAGTCGTTGGAATGAATGACCAAGTCGAAAATCAGCAAAAGCGTGGAATTTGGTTACTTGTGGCTGGATTCATCGCAATTGCCGCAGGAAATGTTTTGGTCGGTTGGTCGTTGTATTTAGATTCTTGAAATATAACAAGGCGCTGCAGTTGACCGCCCAAAGCGCTGCCGCGCTTCGGGTTCCCTCCACGGCCTTTGGCCGCGACGGTGTTCGGCGATCCACTCGCGTTAACTTTTTAAGACCCAGATCATTCCGCCGAAGAGGAGCGATTTTTGACCTTCGGTATATCTGGCAGCGGTAAGTTCATTGTCGTTTCGCATACCCCGCGAAACGCTAACGAGCGCATAATAAGCGCAAGGCCCATGACAGCATCCGAGCGTGGTATTTATGAGCAAGTCTGAAGAAATGCGTGCGCAATACCGCCGAGAAGATCTCGGGAAAGGTGTTCGTGGTAAATATTTAGACCGGTTTCAGGAGAGCTCGAACGTCGTTGTGCTTGATGAAGACGTCGCCAAGGCGTTTCCTAACTCTCAAGCGGTTAACGAAGCACTGCGTGGTCTGTTGCAGTTGGCTCATCGAACAGACGTGTAACGATTCGCTGAAGTCGTCCGCGCATGAGCCCTACTAAGTTTGGCGTTAGGTGCTATGTCCATAGACGAAGATTTGGTACGTCAACTTAGTGAGCAGTTGGGATTCTCGCGTTTATTGGCTGTGGCGTACGTCAACGCGGGCGGTCGCTGCGAATATTGCGGCACGGACTTGCTAATGGCCCGTCAAGGCTATGCAATTCAGGAGATCGACCATTTAGTACCCCGCTCCTCGAATCCAGCACTCGCTGATCACCCGCTGAATCAGGTGCTTTGTTGTCGCGTATGCAACGGTGTGAAAGGCCATTTTCACCCCGCTGGTGCGGGGGAAATCGAACGCGAACAGTTTAACGAACAGCAGCGACGTGAGTTTTTGTCGATTGCCCGCGAACATATCGCATCCAAAATGCATCGCTATGACGAATCGTGGCGGAAAGCCACGCAGTTGCTGCAGGAAGTATGGTGGAAGCACGGTAAATACGGCGGCTGAGAGGCCATCCGTCAAAAGCGCTGCCGCGGTTTGCCTATCAGCTGGTTGATCATGCGATCTCTCGCACAGTCAGTAGCCCTTCGCTTGGCATACTGGACTGCCGTATGAGATTCAGCCTGGTGAGAATGCGTTGAAAAGCATAAAAATAAGACACTCGGAAGCGGAAGATATACCCAAGATCAAGGCGGTCTATGAAAACCGCCAACTGTTTGCAGAAACCTTGCAGTTGCCGTTTCCGTCTGTCGAAGTGTGGCGCGAGCGGCTTATGGACCTGCCTCGCGGAACGCATAGTCTCGTTGCGTATGTGGATGATGAGCTTGTTGGCCACTTGCTGTTCGAAGCGAACCAGAGTTCACGACGAAAACACGTGGGTTCGCTGGCCATGGGCGTGAAAGCGTCGCATCAGGGCCAGGGCGTTGGCAGCGAATTGCTTCGGGCCGCGATCGATCTCGCGGAGAATTGGCTCAACATACTGCGCATCGAGTTGACGGTTTATGCGGAGAACGAGCCGGCGGTCGCGCTCTACAAGAAGTACGGCTTCGAGGTCGAAGGGCAAGCGCCGCGCTATGCGTTCCGTGACGGGCGTTATGTAAGCGCTTTGTATATGGCGCGAGTCACCGATGACGTGCCGCGGTAGGCGCATTGACCGTGCCGGTTGCTGTGGCGCTTGGGTTGCGAACCGCGCTCTTACGACGCGTTGAGATAGAGACGTATGGATACAAAAAAGCCCAGACAGCCCGCTGAATGCAGCGATATGTCCGAGATACGGGCGGAGATCGACGCGCTCGACAAGCAGGTCGTGGAACTGCTCGGCCGGCGCTACGAGTACGTCCAGGCGGCGGCCCGATTCAAAAAGGACGAAGAAGCGGTGCGTGCGCCTGAGCGATTTAGACAAGTGCTCGAACAACGGCGCCAATGGGCGACGGAGGTCGGCTTGAATGCTGACGCGATCGAGAAGTTATATCGTGATCTGGTACTGCATTTCATCGAGGAAGAGAAGCGAGCGTGGCACAGTGCGCGTGACGCTTGATCATGCGCTTCGGGTCGCTATCCGATAAGCAGGGCGATTTTGCATGGCGCAGGCTGGCGCAACTGACGACGACGGTCTTGCCGTGGGCGTACGTCGATCTTCAATATACGCATTGGGCTTGAGCGCGTATGAAACCGTTGCGATGTGCTTGCCTGGTGGCAGAGCAGGATGGAAAGCTACTCCTGGTACGTGTTCGCCAGAACGCGTACTGGTATTTGCCGGGTGGCAAGATCGAAGACGATGAATCTCCGGAAGCGACGCTTCACCGTGAGTTGCATGAGGAACTGGGGATAACGCTTACACCGGGCTCGCTACGTTATCTCTACAGTGTTACCGGCCCGGCGTATGGGCAGGCTGGCGAGGTCGAGCTGATTTGTTTCGCGGCCGCCTTTCGTGACGCCCCGCGGCCTTGCAGTGAAATTAGCGCCGTCGATTGGTTGCCGGTCGACGCGTTCGACCAATTCGCGCCCGCGGTACGGATTCTGTGCGAATCATTCCTCGGCGCCACGGGGCGGTCTGTCGAATAGCTCTGGCGACGGGCCAGCGTGGCGTCGCATCTCAGGATTGAACGCAAACTCGTAAGTGAAGGGGCCGCGCCGCGATTCCCTAGGTATCATGCGCATTTATCCAGCGCTCCAGGACGCCCATGACCATCGAAAACCAACGCGACCTCGACGGTATTCTCGCGATCGGCCGGATCGTGGCCGAGATTCGCGACGCCATGCTGGCGGCAGTGAAGCCGGGGATGACCACGGCCGAGCTGGATGAAATGGGCGGGCAGATGTTGTCGCGTCTGGGTGCCATCTCCGCGCCGATGAAGTGCTACGACTTTCCCGGCTTTACCTGCATCAGCGTGAATGAAGAGGCCGCCCACGGGGTGCCGGGCGCGCGGGTGATCGGTGAGGGCGATATCGTGAATGTGGATGTGTCCGCGGAGCGCGACGGTTATTTCGCGGATACCGGCGGCACGATGGTGGTGGCGCCGGTGGCCGATGGCAAGGCCACGCTATGCAAGGCCACGGAGTTGGCGCTGGCGCGTGCGCTGGCCGAGGTCCGTACGGGGGCGGCGATCAACCAGGTCGGCAAGGCGATCGAGGACGTAGCGAAAACGCACCGTCTGAAAATTATCAGGAATCTGGCCGGGCATGGGCTGGGTCGGTCGTTGCACGAGGAGCCCGAGGGCATTCTCGGCTTTTATGATCGTGGGGATCGGCGTTTTTTCGAATACGGCCAGGTGGTTGCCATCGAGCCGTTTCTGTCGACCCGCAGTAGCTATGTCTCGGAAACCGACGATGGCTGGACGCTGGTAGGCGATCCGGCCAGCCGGTCGGCCCAGTTCGAGCATACGGTGATCGTGACCGATGGCGCGCCGATCGTGGCGACGCGTTCGCAGACAGCCGCCTGATCTTTCGCGCCAGCCGCGCCGCAGCGGCACACATGGTGTCGCATGGCGCCGGTGCGCCTCACGCATCAAAATAGATGCTGCATACAGATAAATCCCGCGGTATAGTTCGCGCCTTTCATTTTCTTGAGGCGAGCGCTCGTAACAATGACAGATATGCGTGACAGTCATGTGTCGGCCTGGTTCTGGGTCGGCGTGCCGGTGGTGGTGTATTTCGGCCATTACCTGTTGCGCGTGCTGGCACCGGACGCGTTTTTCGACCATTACATCCTCCACGAATCGGGCGCCACGGAGCAGGGCACCATACTCGTGCTCGCATTGGCGTTGATCATGGGGCTTGTGGTGTTGCGCGAAGTTTCGTCGCTGGGCGACAAGCGCTTGTGGCTGTTCTTTGGCCTGTTCTGTCTCGGCTGCCTGTATTTTGGCGGCGAGGAAGCCAGTTGGGGGCAGCACTGGATGGGCTGGAATGCGCCGGACCAGTGGGCATCGCTCAACAACCAGAATGAAACCAACCTGCACAATTCGAACGGGCTGGCCGGTTCCCTGCTCGATCAGCTGCCGCGTAACCTGCTGTCGCTCGCTGCGCTGATTGGTGGCGCGATCGTGCCGCTGGTGCGCCGTGCACGCGGCAAAACCTATACGCCGGACAGTTTTGCCTACTGGATCATGCCCGGCATCGCCTGCGTGCCGGCGGGTCTGATTGCTGCGCTGGCGTCGATCCCGCAAAAAATCTGTAAATCCATCGCCGGCGATGTGGTCTGGCCAATGGATATCAACGCTGGCGAGGTCAAGGAACTGATGATCGCGGTGTTCCTGTTCGTCTATATCGTGACCATCTGGTTGCGGCTTCGCCATCGCAACGATGAAATCCGGCGCTTGATTCCGAAATAGCGATCGGTGCGGGGCGCGGCCCGTATGAATTATCGCTGGGCGGGCTCGGCCTGGATATGTTCCAGCGATTGGATACGGCGTCTTTCCGCGTCGTTGAAGCGGGCTTGCCGAAGGGCTTCGATGGCGCGTTCGCGATCGTCAGGGGCCAGGCCGTCGTTGGCCAGAATACGCGCGCGTTCGGCACTGTAATCGGCCACGCGTTGCTGCCACTGCGCGCGTTGTGCGTCGATTTGTTCCAGTCGCTGGGCGGCCTGCGGGCCGAGTAGCGCCTCTCGTCGTTCACGAATTTCGGCGTCGCTGGCGCCTTGTTCACGCATCTGTGCGATTTCGGCATGGGCGCGTGCGGGTAGATTCGTGCGTTCGCGCGGTTTGAATATCCGCCGGCAGTGTTTGCTCCAGCATGGCCAGGCGCTGTTCGCGTTGGTTCTCGGTCAGGTTCGGGTTTTGTGTCAACGCGCGCTTTTGCACCAGATAACGCGCCATGACGTCGTCGTCGGCAAAAAAGGCATCGGCAACTTCAAGGCCCAGGATTTCCTTTCGCAAGGCTTCGCGGCGGGCGAGTGTATCCGCTAAAGCCTGCGCGTCGGCCTGGGGCGTCCGGCGGATGTCTGCCACGCGCTGGCGATAGCTCATGTAACGGTCGTAGACCGCGAGCACCTGTGCTTGTGCGGCAGCGGGCAGGCCGAGTGCGACCAGGTGGCCCGCCAGTCGGGTACGAATTTCGGGTAGGGATGCACGCCCGATGCCGGTGAGAAAATAATCGAACAGCCGACGCAGATCGCGGGTAACGACCAGATCGCCTTCGTTGTCGAGCGTTACGCCCCCATCGACTGTGGTGCCCACATGGGAAGGCAATACGTCGTCGACAGTTGCCGAAGCCGGGGCCGCCGGGGCCGCGCTGGCCGGGGTGGTCCGGGGGTGGGTTGTGGCGTTCCGGGTGGCCGTTGGCGGCTGGCTCGCCGCCAATGCGGCCGTATCCCGCGGGGGGTGCGTCGGCGTGCCAGCGGACCACTGGGCGATTGCCCAGCAGCCCGCCAGCGTTGCCACTACGGCCAGGCCGATGAGCGCGTAACGCACGCGCATTATTTACAGGCCGGCGTTTTTCAGCCGGTTGGCCTGTTGCCGGTAGAGTGCCGGCACATCCTGGCCGATGCCCACCAGGCCCGCGACCTGATTGACCTCGTCCAGATGATTCTGGAAATAGTCGTCGCGGATCACATCGCCGAGCTTGGACGAACACTGACCCACCAGCCCATCGTTGAGCTTGCCCTTGAACGCTACCGAGGTGCCGGCCAGCAGCGAATCGCTCGGATCCACCACGGTAGTGATTGGATAAATGCCGGTCCAGGAATAGTAGCGAATACCATCGACCACCGGTTCGCCTTCACCGCAGTCCTGGGGCACGGCGGCCGGGAAGCGGCGATTGAAATCGGCCGAGCCCTCGGTGCTCAACGAGTACAGCGCGGCACGCGAATTCTGCGGATAGCCGCCGTCCGATAGCAGGTCGATAAGCCGGGACAGGGAATCGGCGGTCTGAGCGGCCACCGTGCCGGCAACGGGTTGATTACTTATCGGAACGATGAGATCGGCGACCGGGCTACCGCGGTTGACGCCGGCAATGCTGGTGACCGATGCGACAAGCTCCGGCGCCACGCCCGCGACGTAGCGTATGGTCGGCCCGCCGTGGCTATGACCGATCAGATTGACCTTTTCGGCCCCGCTGGCGGCGAGGATTTCCTGAACCTGGGCGAGCAGCTGTTCGCCGCGCACTTCGGTGTAGTTCGCCGCCGATACCTGCGCGACATACACCTCGGCGCCGCCTTCGCGCAGCGCTTCGGGGATGCCGGAGAAATAATCGACTGGCCCGATGCCGTCGAAACCGAACAAGCCGTGAACCAGCACGATCGGATACCGGGTTTCGGTATAGCCGCGTGCGTCGGCCCCCGTGTCGTGGCCGAAGAACGACCGCCAGCCACTATGGGCCGGCGCGGCCAACGCAAAACACAAGACCAGGCCGAGCACCAGTTGGCCCCGACCGAACAGAGAACGTTTCATTTAGCCCCTCCGTGGGCGCGCCGAAGGCCGCCCGGATTATTATGGTTTTATACCTCGTACGGCTTGCGCGCCCTGGCGCGCCGCCGCCCGGATAAAAGATATCAGAATTACCGGCGGTTGGCTCAGGCCGATCCTAGGCTTCGTCTCCCGGGCCCGGTATGGGTTCGCCTGATGGGGCAGCGGTCTACTGGCGTCGGCAAACTCGGCTGCAAACGCATGGCGTAGCGCACCGGCGGGCCCCGGGCGCGTATACGTTCGGGCAGGGTCTGGCGCCGGATCCGACATTCGATAATAAATATTTTCGTTATCAGTTATTTATAGCTGGCAATTAAGTTGTGCACGGTTTGATTTAAGTCAAAGCCAGCCCAGGAGAACAGCCCTACGATCTCGCCAAACCTTCTTTCGAGTCGCGTTGATGGCAGAGGAAAAACCCAAGCTTCGACTGGGCGCGCTGGTATCGCTGGTGGCCGGTTCGATGATCGGTGCCGGCATCTTCAGCCTGCCCCAGAACATGGCCGCCAGCGCCAGTGCCGGGGTGGTACTGGTGGGCTGGCTGATTACCGCGGCGGGCATGCTCATGCTCGCGTTCGTGTTCCAGACGCTGTCCAACCGAAGACCGGATCTGGATGCCGGCATCTATGCCTATGCCAAAGCCGGCTTTGGCGATTACATGGGCTTTTCCTCGGCCTGGGGCTACTGGATCAGCGCGTGGCTGGGCAACGTGAGCTATCTGGTGCTGGTGTTCAGCACGCTCGGCTACTACTTCCCGATGTTTGGCGAGGGCAACACGGTGGTGGCCGTGGTGTGCGCGTCGATTCTTTTGTGGCTGCTGCATTTCCTCGTGCTGCGCGGCATTCAGCAGGCGGCGTTTATCAATACGGTGGCCACGATCGCCAAGATCGTGCCGATCATCCTGTTCATCGTGATCGTGGCGTTTTCCTTTAAGCCGTCGGTGTTCTTCGACGACTTCTGGGGCACCGGCAATACCGATCTGGGCAGTTTCATGACGCAGCTGCGCGGCATGATGCTGGTGACGGTGTGGGTGTTTATCGGCATCGAGGGTGCGAGCATCTACTCGGCGCGGGCACGCAATCGCAGCGATGTCGGCAAGGCCACGGTGATCGGCTTCGTTGGCGTGCTGTTGTTGCTGGTGGCCGTCAGCGTGCTGTCGATGGGCGTGCTCAGCCAGCCGGAACTGGCCAATCTGCAGGACCCGTCAATGGCGGGCGTGCTCGAACATCTGGTCGGGCATTGGGGCTCGCTGGTGATCAGTATCGGCCTGCTCATTTCCCTGGGTGGGGCGTTGCTGGCCTGGACGCTGCTGTGCGGCGAGATTCTGTTTGCCGCAGCCAGCGATCACACCATGCCGGGCTTTCTCAAGTACGAAAACGCCAACCACGTGCCCAGCAATGCGCTGTGGCTGTCGAATGGCTTCATCCAGCTGTTTCTGGTGATCACGCTGTTCAGCGAGTCCACCTATCTGAGCCTGCTGTATCTGGCCACCTCGATGATCCTGGTGCCGTATTTCTGGTCGGCCGCCTATGCGCTGCTGATGAGCTGGCGCGGCGAGACCTATTCGGGACAGCCAGGGCGCCGTCGCAAGGATATGGCGATCGCGGGCGTGGCGCTGGCCTATAGCGTGTGGCTGCTCTATGCCGGTGGCATTCAGTACGTGCTCCTCTCGGCGCTGCTTTATGCACCGGGTGCGGCGTTGTTCGCCAAGGCCCGTCGCGAACAGGCCAAACCGGTGTTCGAGCCCTTCGAGCGCGTGATCTTCGGCGTCGTGCTCGTGGGTGCGGTGATCGCCGGCTACGGCCTGTACGCCGGTTTCCTCTCACTCTGATTCGTCTTTCTCGTTTTTTCTGACAGGAGTTCTCATGTCGCAATCGCTGGGCGTTTATTCGGAAATCGGCAAACTGCGCAAGGTGATGGTCTGTGCGCCGGGGCTGGCGCACCAGCGCCTGACGCCGTCCAACTGCGACGACCTGTTGTTCGACGACGTCATCTGGGTCAACGAGGCCAAGCGCGATCACTTCGACTTCGTCAACAAGCTCACCGAGCGCGGCGTCGACGTACTCGAGATGCGCGATCTGCTCACCGAGGTGCTCGACAACGCCGAAGCCCGGGCCTGGATTCTGGATCGCAAGATCACGGCCGATCAGGTGGGCATCAGCCTGATGGGCGAAATTCGTGCCTGGCTCGAGGAGCAACCTTCGCGCCAGCTCGCCGAATTCCTGCTGGGCGGCGTGTCCGCACGCGATGTGCCGCAAAGTCTGGGCAGCGCGCTGGTGCGCATGTTTGGTGAATACCTGGGCTATGCGAGCTTTATCGTGCCGCCGTTGCCCAATGCGCTGTTCACCCGTGATACCACCTGCTGGATCTACAACGGCGTGACCCTCAACCCGATGTACTGGGAAGTGCGTCGCCAGGAAACGCTGCTGACCGCGGCCATTTACAAGTTCCACCCGACCTTTGCCGAGTCGGATTTCCATATCTGGTACGGCGATCCGAACGTGGGCCACGGCATGGCCACGCTCGAAGGGGGCGATGTCATGCCGATCGGTAACGGCGTGGTGCTCATCGGCATGGGCGAGCGCAGTTCGCATCAGGCTATCGGCCAGCTGGCGCGTTCGTTGTTCGATCACGGCGCGGCCGAGCGGGTCATCGTCGCCGGGCTGCCCAAATCCCGCGCGGCCATGCATCTGGATACGGTATTCAGTTTCTGCAACCACGATCTGGTTACCGTCTATCCGGAAGCAGTGAATGCGATCACGCCGTTCAGCGTGCGCCCCGACGAATCCAAGCCGGCCGGCCTGGACGTGCGCCGTGAAGACAAATCCTTCGTGGATACGGTCGCCGAGGCATTGAACCTCAAGGAACTGCGCACCATCGCCACCGGCGGCGACAGCTACGAGGCCGAGCGCGAGCAATGGGACGACGGCAATAACGTCGTTGCCGTCGAGCCCGGCGTGGTCATCGGCTACGACCGCAATACCCACACCAACACGCTGCTACGCAAGGCCGGGGTGGAAGTCATCACCATCGACGCCAGCGAGCTGGGCCGCGGTCGCGGCGGTGGCCATTGCATGACCTGTCCGATCGTGCGCGACGCCGTCGACTACTGATCGCCTGCGGGCTGTATTCATTCGTTCAATCGGGAGTGCCTCACATGGCCTTCAACATGCATAACCGTCACCTGCTCAGCCTCATGCATCACAGCACGCGCGAGCTGGTGTATCTGCTGGATCTGTCGCGCGATCTCAAACGCGCGCGTTATACCGGCAGCGAGCAGAAGCATCTGCGCGACAAGAACATCGCGCTGATCTTCGAAAAGACCTCTACGCGTACTCGCTGTGCGTTCGAGGTGGCGGCCTATCAGCAGGGTGCCAACGTCACCTATATCGACCCCAGCTCGTCGCAGATCGGCCACAAGGAAACCATCAAGGATACCGCCCGCGTGCTCGGGCGCATGTACGACGCGATCGAATATCGCGGCGCCGACCAGCACACGGTCGAACAGCTGGCCGAATATGCCGGCGTGCCGATCTTCAACGGCCTGACCGCGGAATATCATCCTACCCAGATGCTGGCCGACGTGCTCACCATGCGTGAACACAGCGACAAGCCGCTGCATGACATCAGCTACGCCTATTTCGGCGATGCCCGCTACAACATGGGCAAGTCTCTGCTGATGATCGGCGCCAAACTGGGCATGGACGTGCGTATCGCCGCGCCCAAGGCGCTCTGGCCCGAGCAGGAACATGTCGACGCCTGCCAGAAATTCGCGGCCGAGTCCGGCGCGCGTATCACGCTGACTGAAGACGCCGCCGAAGCTGCGGCCGGGGTGGACTTCATCCATACCGATGTGTGGGTGTCCATGGGTGAGCCGATCGAGGCCTGGGCCGAGCGTATCGACATGCTCATGCCGTATCAGGTCAATCAGGCATTGATGGACAAGACCAACAACCCGCGGGTGAAGTTCATGCATTGCCTGCCGGCGTTCCACAACGCCGATACCAAGTTGGGCAAGCAGATCATCGAGCAGTATCCGCAGCTCGCCCAGGGCATCGAGGTCACCGAAGATGTGTTCGAGTCGCCGGCCTGTATTGCCTTCGATCAGGCCGAAAACCGGATGCACACCATCAAGGCGGTACTGGTATCCACGCTCGGTGATATCTAGGCACCCAGCTTCGCGTTTTTTCTTCGACCACGGCCTGGCGTCTGCCAGGCCGTTTGCGTTGTAGCCACCGGCCCTGTCGGCCGGCAAAAGGAGTTTAATCATGCGTATCGTCACCGCGCTCGGCGGCAACGCGCTGCTACGTCGCGGTCAGCCGTTGACCGCCGAAAATCAGCGCGCGAATGTGCGCGTGGCCTGTCAGCAGCTGGCCCGAATCATGCCCGATCATGAAGTCGTCATCGCCCACGGCAACGGTCCGCAGGTGGGCCTGCTGGCGCTGCAAAGCGCGGCCTATCAGGACGTCGAGCCGTATCCGCTGGATGTGCTCGGGGCCCAGACCGAGGGCATGATCGGCTACGTCATCGAACAGGAGCTGGGTAATCTGCTGCCGGCCGAAGCCGCGTTCGCGACCATCCTTACGCAGGTGGAAGTCGATGCCCATGATCCGGCGTTTGCAAAGCCGAGCAAGCCGATCGGGCCGGTGTACACGCGCGAGCAGGCCGAACGCATGGCCCAGGAGAAGGGCTGGGCGATCGCGCCCGACGGCAACATGTTCCGGCGCGTGGTGGCAAGCCCGCGCCCGCAGCGCGTCTTCGAGATACGGCCGATCAAATGGCTGCTGGAAAAAGGCAGCGTCGTCATCTGTGCCGGTGGCGGCGGTATTCCCACCGTGTACGACGACAACGGCCAACTACGCGGCGTGGAGGCGGTGATCGACAAGGATTATTGTGCTGCGCTACTGGCCGAGCAGGTCGAGGCCGATCTGTTGGTCATCGCCACCGATGTGGACGGCGTGTATGTGAACTGGGGGCAACCCGACCAGAAGGTCGTCGCCGAGGCGGCGCCCGACGCGCTCGATGCGGACGCGTTCGCGGCCGGTTCGATGGGCCCGAAGGTGGGGGCGGCCTGTCGTTACGCTTCCCGTACCGGCGGTACCGCCGTCATCGGCTCGCTGGCGGATATCGAGGCCATCGTGGCCGGTCATGCGGGCACGCGGGTGAGCACGCAATACGACGGCGTGAGGTATCGCTAAAGTCATGGCGGCGTCCGAGTCCCAAAAACAGATTCAGATCGACATCGTCTGTCCGGTGCAGGGCCCGATCTTTTCGGGCACGGCCGATATGGTGGTCGTGCCCGCGGAGTGGGGCGATGTCGGCATCGCCCCTGGCCATGCGCCCCTGCTCGCGCGCATCGAGCCGGGCGTGGTGCGCCTGCTCAGTGCTGGCGAAGACACCCGGACCTATTTCGTATCCGGGGGATTTCTGGAAGTCCAGCCGCACGTTGCGACCATTCTTGCGGATACCATCGAACGCGCGGCCGACATCGATGAAGCCGCGGCCGAGAAAGCACGGGAAAGCGCGCGGGCAAGCCTGCGTGAGGCGCATGACCGGATCGATCGCGAACATGCGGAATACGAATTGGCCCTGGCAGCCGCGCGTATCAAGGCCCTCGAAACCGCGCGAAAAGGTTACTGATACAACCTGGCGCGGCGGGCAGGGGCTCGGCTGAGCCGCCGCGCCCATGCCGATTCGCATGCCGCGGCGCGCGCCGACCAGGCGTCACGGGTCTAGTCGTCGTGATGTTGCTCGGCTTCGCGCAGCACACGGCGGCTGGTACGGGCCACGGTCCAGCCGATGAGTACGACAACGAGAACCGTCGCCACCAGGCCGCCGCCATACAACAGCCATTCGTTGCTGCCCCACTTGGCCGGGTTCGCTGCGCCCAGTAGCTGCTGACCGCTGGCGCCGAGCCAGATCAGGAAAAGCTTGATCGGCAGCATGCCCAGTACGGTCGCGACCATGAACGTCGTCCAGCGCAGCGTGCTGGCACCGAGTACATAGCTGGTGAGGTTGAAGGGCACCGCCGGTGACAGGCGAATGAGTACCGTGATCCAGAAGCCGCGGTGTTCGACGGCGGCCTCGATCTGCTGGGCAAGGCGGCTTGCCTCGACCTTGCGCGCTACCCAGTCCCGCGCCAGCCAGCGCCCGCAGACGAAGCCGACGTTGGCGGCTACGAGGGCGCCGGCAACGACCGCCGCGCTGCCGATCCAGAAACCGAATATGGCGCCGGCGATCAGTTCCACCAGGCCGGTGGGCGCAGCGAGCGCGCCGAGCGCGCCGTAAATGAGCGCGAAGAGCACCGGCCCGGCCCAGCCGAGCGATTCGAACTGACTACGCATATCGCGAAACAGCGCCCCGAGGTCGAACACCGTCGACGCGAGCACGAAAACGACGACCGCAACAGCGAGCAACGCGACGCGGAGTTTGGTGTTGTTCGACAAGAGGAATCCCTGGGGTGGCCGGTTGGCGGGGCGGGCATGATCGCACGCGCATCCGTACGGCGGGGGTAAAAGCTCGGTTTGGATGGCCCGCCCGTCAGTAGCGTTTTACGGCGCCTGCCATCCGAGGCGCATACGGCGGCACGGCCTCGCGATGGCGGGCGCTCACGCATTACACGACGTTAATAGCGTGGCGGCTGCGTAACCGAACGGCAACACTCGCTGAATGAAGCGAACAGATCATCAAAGGCGGCTAAAGAATGGCCGGACGCCGCCGTTATAACAGCACAATTTATATTGCGCGCAATTTAAACGCGCAAAATGGAATGCTATGGATACCGTCGCTTCTGTTCCTGCCCTCGCGTCGCCTTCGACGGATAGGCCCCATGTGGCGGCGGCTAAGCCCGCCGAAACCGAGCGCAAAACCCAACGGGAAATGCCGCTCAAGCACAAGATAGCCTGGGTCGCGGTGGCGTTGGCCGTCGTATTGTCCGGTGTGGTGGCCGGCATCGGATGGGATCTGCGTGGCCAGCTGTATGAATCCCGCCAACAGGCGCTACGCAATACCGTCGATACGGCCTTTCATATCGTGCAGGGGCTCAAACGCGCGGCCGATGAGGGCCAGATGAGCATGGCCGAAGCGAAAAGCCGTGCAGCGGCGACATTGTCGCGCATGCACTTCGGCACGGACGGCAACAACTACGTCTTTGCCATGAACGCACAGGCCCAAGCGGTCGCGCACCCGCGGCTGGCCGCTGGCGAAGACCTGTCCGATATCAAGGACGAGAACGGCGTGTTCATGTATCGCCGCATGATCGAAACCGGCCGCGAGCAAGGCACGGGGTTTGTCTATTACTCGACGCAGCGGGTCGCGGGTGGGCCCGAACTGCCCAAGATGAGCTTCGTGGAGCAGTTCGAACCCTGGGACTGGACGATCGCGGCCGGCGTCTATGTGGACGATATCAACGCGGCCTTTGTTCGCGAGCTGCTCAAATACGGCCTGTTGCTCGGCGGCTTCGGCGTGCTGATCGTGCTCATGCTTGTCTATCTTGCCCGGGCGATCTATCGCGATCTCGGCGGCGAAACCTATGAGGCCCGCGCGCAGATCCAGAATGTCGCCTGTGGCGAGCTGGTCCCGGCCGCCACCCTTTCCGCGGCACGCGAACACAGCCTCATGGGTAATGTCGAAACCATGCGCCGGGATCTGGCGGCGTTGATCGCGGGTATCAGTCACGGCAGTGAGTCGATCGAAGGCGCGGCCCGCGAGATTGCGCAGGCGAATGCCGATCTGTCGGCACGTACCCAGCAGCAGGCCGCCTCGCTCGAGCAGAGCGCGGCCAGTCTCGAGCAGCTCACGGCGACCGTCGCCAACAACGCCGAAACCACGCGCCATGCCAGTGCGATCGCCACCGAAAGCGGTACCGCACTGGATAACAGCCGGCAGCTGGTCAGCGACGTGGTCGATGCGATGGATCATATCCGTCGCGATGCCGACGAAATCGCTCAGATCACCACGGTGATCGACGGTATTGCGTTTCAGACCAATCTGCTCGCGCTCAATGCGTCGGTGGAAGCCGCGCGTGCCGGTGAGCATGGGCGTGGCTTTGCGGTGGTGGCCGAGGAGGTGCGCAAACTCGCGGCGCGTTCGGCCGAGGCCGCCAAGAACATCACCGGTCTGATCGAGCGCTCGGTCAAGCAGGCACGCGAAGGCGCGGAACGTGTCGAGCAGGCCCGCGCCTCCATGGCAACCCTGGGCGAGCATGTCGAGCGAACCCAGGGCTTGATGACCGATATTTCCAATGCCACCGGTGAACAGTCCGAGGGCATCGGCCAGGTCAATCAGGCGGTCGCCCAGATGGACGAAATGACCCAGCAGAACGCGGCCATGGTCGAACAGGCCGCCGCGGCCGCGCAGTCGCTGCGTGAGCAGGCCGAAGCGCTACGCCAGCGTACGCTGCGCTTTCGTCTCGCTTGAGCGTCCGCGCCCTCGGCCCGGCATGCGTATTCCGCGCGTGCCGGGGGCGAGCCTCGGCCGGCCGCGGGCGGCCGAAAATTGCGTCGGTGGTGGCGCTCATGTGACGCGCGGCGGGCCCTGACTGTGTACCCTGCATGTCGGGCGCCCCAACCCGGGCGGCCCGACACGCCAAGCAACCATCGGCCCGCTATGTCCAACCTGTCCAAACTCGCCGCTGTCGTCGGCGGCCTCGTGCTCCTGTTCGCCCTGGGGCTGATCGGCTATGTCGTGGCCCCGTATTTCGTGGATGAATCGGCCGCGGATCGCAGCGCCTTTCTCGACAAGGTATCCGAGCAGATCAACGTCGATCTGCCCAGCCAGGTGGATAAAAGCACGCGCCTGGAAAGCACCAGCGTCGATGGCGATACGCTGGCGTTCAATTTCACTCTGATGCCGCCGCTTTCCGACAATGTCGATGCGGATAACTTCATCGCGCGCTACGGCGACGGTATCGAGCAGGTCATCTGCGACAAGGCCCGCCTGCGGCGCATGCTGCAGAAGGATTATGGAATCGCCTATCGTTATCAGCTGGAAGACGGTACGAAGCTGGGCGATGTCCAGGTCGAGCGTGCGGATTGCGGGGTTTGACCCGCCAGCCGGGCGTTGCTGGGGCAGGGCGCGTACCGCAGCGCGCCACCCCGTGTGATCGCGCGTCCGACGCGTGTCCCTTGATTGCTCGCCGACCCTTTGGCCGGTATTGCGCATAAAAAAGGCGGGCCCTGGTGAGCCCGCCTCTTATTATCGTTGCGCGTTGGGCAAAGCCCGGCGCTAGAACATCTCCGAGGCGCCGATTTCGCGCTCACCGCCGGAGGGGTCGTAGCGGTTGTTGATGTGATCGCCGGTGATCATTTCCTTGTAGCTCTTGCCGGGGCCGACCATCGGGTACACGCCGGCATCGGGGTCCACCACGACTTCCAGGAAGGCCGGGCCCTGGAATTCCAGGAATTCCTTGACCACGCGTTCCATGTCGGCCGGGTCGCTCAGGCGTACGGCGTATTCGTAGCCGTCGGCTTCGGCGGCCTTGATGAAGTCCTTCTTGTGCAGCGATTTGTCGGAAGCCGACAGGCGGCCCTTGAAGAACAGCTTCTGCCACTGTTTGACCATGCCATCGCCGTTGTTGTTGAGCACGACGACCTTCACCGGCAGGTTGTAAGTGGTCACCGTTTCCATTTCGCCGATGTTCATGCGAATGGAGGCATCGCCATCGATATCGATAACGAGCTTGTCGCGTCGCGCGAAGGCGGCACCGATGGCGGCCGGCAGGCCGAAGCCCATCGTGCCCATCGAGCCCGAGGTCAGCCACAGCCGCGGTTCGCGGAAGTCGAAATACTGGGCGGCCCACATCTGATGCTGGCCCACGCCGGTCGCGATGACGGCGCGGCCGTCGGTATTGCGGTTGATTTCTTCGATCACCGCATACGGCTGGATGAGCGCGGTGTCGCGTTCGTAGTTCATGGCGAAATCGCGCTTGAGCGCGGCCACTTCCTCATGCCAGGTCGAATAGTCGGCCGAGAAACCATGCTCGCGACCATAGGCGAGCACCCGCGACAGGCTCGGCGCGAACAGGCCCACGTGATGCCAGTCCACGGCCTTCACCTTGTTGATCTCGGAGGCATCGGCATCGAAATGCACCAGCGACTTGGCATTCGGCGCGAATTTGTCCGGCACGCCGGCCACGCGATCATCGAAGCGTGCGCCCACGGCGATGAGCATGTCGCAGTCTTCGACCGCATAGTTGGCGAACGCCGTGCCGTGCATGCCCAACATATGTAGCGACAGGGCATCGGTGGTATCGAAGGCGCCGATACCCATGAGCGTGGTCACCACCGGAATACCGAATGCCTGGGCGAAGGCCGACAGCTCGCTGGCGGCGTCGGCATTGATCACGCCACCGCCGGCATAGATGAGCGGACGCTCGGCCTCGCCCAACAGCTCGAAGAGCTTGGCGCATTTGTCGTCGGTGAGCTGGCTTTCACGCAGCGCGCGCATGCGCTGGCGATAGCCGGGTACCGCCAGCAGCCCGCGCCCGCGATAGGCGCCTTCCCAGTTCTGCACGTCCTTGGGCACGTCGATTACGACCGGGCCGGGGCGACCGGAGCGGGCGATCTCGAAGGCGGTGCGCACGGTGGCTTCCAGCTTGTCCGGGTCGGTGACCATGAACACATGCTTGGCGGCACTGGAAAAGATGTTGGAGACCGGGGCTTCCTGAAAGGCATCGGTGCCCACGGCCGCCCGTGCGACCTGGCCACAGATAAGCACGATGGGCACGGAATCGGCCATGCAGTCGCGCACCGGGGTGACACAGTTGGTCGCGCCCGGCCCGGAGGTGACCATGGCCACGCCCACCTTGCCGGAGGCGCGCGCATAGCCGGCGGCCATGAAGCCCGCGCCCTGTTCGTTGGCGGGCACGATCAGCGGCATGCGGTCGTGGTTTTCGGCGTTGTAGCGAAAGATGGCGTCGTAGGTGGGCAGAATCGCGCCACCGGAATAGCCAAAAATCGTATCCACGCCTTCGTCGGCCAGTACCTGTACGATCATCTCCGCACCGGAGAGCTGGGCTCCCGACAGCGGATGAGAATCGGTCGGCGTGGCGGCAGACTGGGCGTTGCGCATGAGTGCACCCTATGACGGCGTGGAAAACAGCCGATTATAGCGCACAAAAACGGCGCATCGGCAGGCGCTTTGTACAATCGGTGCGGGGCGCGGTTGCTTCGCTCGGGTATTGGGCGTATTTTGCGCCGTTTGCACGCGCGCGAAGACGCCTGAGCACAAGGCTGAGAAGGGATGAGACACGTCATATCGGTTCTGATGGCCAACGAAGCCGGCGCGCTGGTGCGCGTGGCGGGCATGTTCTCGCAGCGTGGCTATAACATCGAAAGCCTCAATGTTGCGCCGACCGAAGACAGCACCGTATCGCGCCTGACGCTGGCTACCTCCGGTACCGAGGACGTGGTCGAGCAGATCAACCGTCAGCTACTCAAGCTGGTCGATGTCATCGACGTACTCGATATGACCGGCGATGCCCATCTCGAACTCGAGCTGGCGCTGATCAAGGTTCGTATCAAGGACAGCGGCACGTCGATCGAGGCGTTGGCCGATCCGTATGACGTGGCCGAGATCAGCCGCGACGGCGATCTGGCGACATTGCGTTATCTCGGCGACGGTGCCGGGCTGAACACCTTCGTGGCCACGCTCGAGCAGGCCGATGTGCTCGTCGAGCTCGCGCGCAGTGGCGCGGTCACCATGACGCCCGGTGCCGAAGGGCTGCACTATCAGGTGCCTACGTCCGAATCGGCCGAATATTTCTAACCCATTCAGAATATTGCGGCGCGTAGTTCGCTGTATTGTTTAAAAAGCAGGAGAAAGACCTTGAGCATGAATGCGTATTACGACAAGGACGGCGATCTGTCCCTGATTCAGAGCAAGAAAGTCGCCATTATTGGCTACGGCTCCCAGGGCCATGCCCATGCCAACAACCTCAAGGACTCCGGCGTCGATGTCGTAGTCGGCCTGCGCGAAGGCTCGTCCTCGGCCAAGAAGGCCGAGAATGCCGGCCTGAAGGTCGCCAGCATCGAAGACGCGACCGCGAGTGCGGACGTGGTCATGATCCTGACCCCGGACGAGCACCAGGTCGCGCTCTATAACGAGCAGATCGAGCCCAACATCAAGCAGGGCGCAGCCCTGGGTTTTGCCCACGGCTTCAACGTGCACTTCGAACTCATCGAGCCGCGCGCCGACCTGGACGTGATCATGATCGCGCCCAAGGGCCCCGGCCATCTCGTGCGTGCGACCTATGAAAAGGGCGGCGGCGTGCCGAGCCTGATCGCGGTGGCCCAGGATGCCTCCGGCCAGGCCAAGGACGTGGCCCTGGCCTATGCCGTGGCCAACGGCGGCGGCCGTGCCGGCGTGATCGAAACCAGTTTCCGCGCAGAAACCGAAACCGATCTGTTCGGCGAACAGGCCGTGCTGTGTGGCGGCACCATCGCCCTGATCCAGGCCGGTTTCGAAACGCTGGTTGAAGCGGGCTACGAGCCGGAAATGGCTTATTTCGAGTGCCTGCATGAAGTCAAGCTGATCGTGGATCTGATCTACGAGGGCGGTATCGCCAACATGCGTTACTCGATTTCCAACACCGCCGAGTACGGCGACATCACGCGCGGCCCGCGTCTGATCACCGAAGAAACCAAGGCCGAAATGCGCAAGATTCTGTCGGAAATTCAGACCGGCAAGTTCGCGCGCGAGTTCATCGGTGAGCATCAGGCCGGCAATCCGACCCTCAAGGCCAGCCGTCGCCTGGCCGCCGAGCACGAAATCGAACGCGTGGGCGACAAGCTGCGCGGCATGATGCCGTGGATCGCCAAGGACAAGATCGTCGACAAGTCGCGTAACTGATACCGACGATCTTTCTGATTCGGCCACACTGAAACGGGGTCCGGCGCATGCGGCGCAAGACGCTCTTTCATCTCGTGCCGGAAGGTTGGGCCGTTTTGGTCGGTCTGGCCACGGCGTTCTTCGTATTGAACGCCGTGGCCGGCTTCTGGGCGGCCTGTCCGATCCTGCTGCTGCTGGTGCTGGCCGGGCTGTACTTTCGCGATTCGCCGCGCAATGTACCGGCCGAGCCGCTGTCGATCGTTGCCCCGGTCGACGGCACGGTGATCCACCGCCGTGAATGCTACGACCCCTTTCTCGACCGCGAGGCCATCAAGCTGTCGTTGCGGGTCGGCCTGTTGGCCAATTACCTGATCCGATCGCCGGTCGAGGGCACCGTCTTCGAACTTTCGGGCGAATCGGTCGAAAACCTCGACGGCTGTGCCTCGCATATCCGGACCGACGAGGGCGACGATGTCATCATCGTCATTCGCGAAGGGCGGCTGTTCGGTCTGCGCCCCTGTCGCAGCAATTACGGCGAACGCGTCGGCCAGGGCCGCTGTTGCGGCATGCGCCGGTTTGCTCGGCGGGTCGATTTGTATCTGCCGGTGAATTCGCGCGTGGAAGTCGAACTGGGCGACAGTGTGCGTGGCGGGGCCTGCGTGCTTGCCAAGCTCGTGCACAAATCCAGCACGCGTCGCGATAACGGTGAACAAACGACCGACTGACGCGGTGCCTATAGGTCTATGCCACGCGGTGCTTTAGACTTGTCCCATGAGTGATACCGAATCCGGGCGGGAAATCCGCCGCAAGCGGGGCATCTATCTGCTGCCCAATCTGTTTACCACCGGCACGTTGTTCGCCGGCTTCTACTCGATCATCGCGGCCACTCAGGGCCGGTTCGTGGTGGCGGCCGTGGCCATTTTCGTGGCCATGCTCACCGATATGCTCGATGGGCGCGTGGCACGACTGACCCATACCGAGAGCGATTTCGGTATTCAGTACGACAGCCTGGCCGATCTGGTGTCCTTCGGGCTGGCGTCGGGTTTTCTGGCCTATGTCTACAGCCTGGAAAGTCTGGCCTATTACAGCGATGTGGCCGGCAAGCTGGGCTGGCTGGCGGCGTTTTTCTATACCGCAGCCGCCGCGTTGCGTCTGGCACGTTTCAATATCACCCGTGGCGGGGCGACCGAGAAGAAGATATTCCTGGGCCTGCCGAGTCCGGCTGCTGCCGGTCTGCTGGTCGGCTTCATCTGGGCCGGCGCGGATTTCGGCTTCGATGGCAGCCATCTGGTGCTGGTGGTGTTCGCGCTGACGCTCGCCGCAGGCGCGTTGATGGTGTCGAACGTGCGCTATGCCAGTTTCAAGGATCTGGATTTCGGCGAGCGCGTGCCGTTTCGCTATATTCTGATCATGCTGGTGGTGTTCGTGGCGATCGTGATCGATCCGGCACGTATCCTGTTTCTCGGTTTTCTGATCTATGCATTGTCCGGGCCGGTGCAGGCACTACGCCGACGCCGGCGTCGTCACACGCCGGGCTGAATACCGGCGCCTGTGCTCGCGGGCCCGAATACGGTAACGCTCATGGCGGCAGCGGATCATGACCCCCGACGCTCGTAAACGTCTGCTCGACGGCCTCGGTCTGGTCGATTGGCGTATGCGCCCCGATCGCCTGGCAGCTGCGCCCACCGCGCCGGCGGATCATGCCCCGGCCCTGCGCGAACCGGCGCCGCCTGCGACTGATCCGCAGCCTGATGTGGCGCCCGCGGCATCGTCCGCCGGCGAACCAGCGGCGGCGGCGACCGCGCCAGACCACGATACGCAGACGGTTGCACCCAATCCGTCGGTCGACGCGCCGGCACCCGCAGCCGCGCAAGCGCCAGCCGAGCCGGCCGCGCCAGCGCAGGCGTCCGACGTATCGCGCATGGATTGGGACGAACTCGAAGCCTGGCTTGCCACCCGCGATCATCGCGGTGCGAGCCGACCGGTATTCGGCATCGGTGCGCGCGATGCGGATGTGCTGATTGTGGGCGAAGCGCCGGGCGCGAACGAGGATGCCCAGGGCGTGCCGTTTGTCGGGCGTGCCGGCAAGCTGCTCGATCGCATGCTGTTCGCGATCGGCTGCTCGCGCGATACCAATGTCTATATCACCAATATCTGCAAGTTCCGCCCGCCCAACAACCGCGACCCCAACGCCGACGAAGTGGCCGCGGACTGGCCGGTGCTCGAACGCCAGATCGAGCTGATGGACCCGAAGCTGGTGGTCGCGGTCGGGCGCGTGGCGGCGCAGACGTTGCTCGACAGCACGCAAAGCCTCGGCAAGCTGCGGGGCACGCTGCATCGCTACCCGCGCCGCGAGCTGGATGTACTGGTGACCTATCACCCGGCGTTCTTGTTGCGCAGTCCGGGCCAGAAGGCCAAGGCCTGGGCCGATCTCAAGCAGATCGCACGGCGGATCGCCAGCGCATGAGCGTCGAGCCGCGCCAGCTCATCGAAGTGCGGGGTATGCGTGCCCGCGATGTGCCGGCGGTGCTGGAAATCGAACGGCTTTCCTACGGTTACCCCTGGAGCGAGCGTATCTTTCACGACTGCCTGCGGGTGGGCTATCGCGGCTGGGTGGCGACCGATCTGGATGCCCGTGTGCTTGGCTATACGTTTTTGTCGGTGGCGGTCGATGAGGCGCATGTGCTCAATCTGTGTGTCGCACCCGAAGCGCGTGGCCATGGCGTGGCCGATCGCCTGCTCGATGCGTTGATCACCCAGGCGCGGCACGACAATGCCGAGCGTGTGCTGCTGGAAGTACGCCCATCCAACAAGGCCGCGCGCCGTCTGTACAAACGACGCGGTTTTCAACGCATTGCCACCCGGCCGGGCTATTATCCGGCGCCGGACGGGCGTGAAGACGCCTTGCTGCTCGAACTCACGCTGGTCTGACGGAAAAAGTATGAGCCAATCGCACGATCGGCGTGCCCAGTTCGGCTGGGCTGTCTACGACTGGGCCAATTCGGCGTTCTCGACCACGGTCGTGGCCGGCTTTTTCCCCATCTTTTTCAAAAGCTACTGGAGTTCGGGCCACGCCATGGAAACCAGTACGCTACAGCTGGGCGTGGGCAGCGCGCTGGCCAGCCTTGTCGTGCTGTTTCTCGCGCCCCTGCTGGGGGCGATCGCCGATCGCAGCCGGCGCAAGAAACCCGGGTTGGCGCTGGCGACCGCGATTGCCGTCGCGGCGACGGCCGGCCTGTTCTTCGTGGGTGAAGGCCAATGGTTGGCAGCCCTGGCGCTGTTCGTGATTGCCTCGGCTGCATTCTTTCTGGCCATGGTCTTCTACGACAGCCTGATCGTGGATGTGGCCACGCCGACCGACTACGACCGTGTGTCCGCGCTGGGCTATGGGCTGGGTTATCTCGGCGGCGGTCTGCTGCTCGCGGTCAATGTGGCCATGACGCTGTGGCCGGAGGTTTTCGGCCTGGCTGACCGCGCGGCCGCGGTGCGCTGGTCGTTTCTGAGTGTGGCCGTGTGGTGGGCGCTGTTTTCGTTGCCGGTATTCGTCTGGGTGGATGAGGCCCGCGAGCACGACACGCCTGGCGCCGGCCAGGCCCTGCGCGAAGGTTTGTCCGAGCTCAAACAGACCGCGTGGCGCATTTTCAGCGAAAAGCCGGTGCTTACCTTTCTGGTGGCCTACTGGCTGTATATCGACGGTGTGCACACGATCATCCGCATGGCGGTGGATTTCGGGCTCAATCTGGGCTTTGGCCAGACCAGTCTGATCACCGCGCTGCTGCTGGTGCAGTTCATCGGTTTTCCTGCGGCGGTGGCCTTCGGCTGGCTGGCCTCGCGCTGGGATACGAAAAAGGCGATTTATCTCGGCCTGGCCGTGTATGCGGCGGTGACTGCCTGGGGCTATTTCCTGGCTCACGAATGGCAGTTCTATGTCATGGCCATGGTCATCGGGCTGGTGCAGGGCGGGGTGCAATCGTTATCGCGTTCCTATTTCGCCCGTCTGGTGCCCGACGGTCGCGCGGGCGAGTATTTCGGTATCTACAACATGATGGGCAAGTTCGCGGCGGTCATCGGCCCGCTGCTGGTCGGGGTGACGGCCGCTGCCACCGGCAGCGCGCGGCTGTCGATTCTGTCGGTATTGGTACTGTTCGTCGCAGGCGGATGGCTGCTCACCCGTGTGGATGCGCGCCAGGCGCCGAGCGCTGGCCGAGGGCCGTAACCGACCCCGGCGTGATCGTTCGCGCTAGCGCCGAAAATAGCCGACCAAGGGGGCGGTTGTAGTCCTGAATTAATAATAGGCACATAGCGTATAGGCGGGCAGGCCAGGTCGGGACCGATAACTGCGCTATGCTCGGGGTAGGGGGAATTCACGGGAGACGTCGATGTTGCGCCGCCGGCTGATAGCCAGTGTCTTGTTAGTGGGCGCGCTGTGCTCCGTGCCATTGTTAAGCTTGGCCCAACCGCAACAAATACGCTTTGATGCGCTGCGTGCGCGTATCGACCACTGTCATTTCCGCCATAGCGACCAGACGTTGGACTATCAGAGCCAGGCGTTGATGGTGTCGTTGGCAATGCAGGATATGACGACGCTGAACGACGGCCAGCGTCTGGCGAATCTGACCCATGACTTGATGGTCGCCTACCAGCGTCTGGACCTGTATGTGGTGGCGTTGCCGATGTCCGAACTGCTCACGGTCATGGCGCCGGACAACAGCCATTATTGGCAAGACCATGCCTTTGGCCTGGCGCAGCTAGGCCGTATCGATGAATCGTTCGAAGCCTTGCGGCGTTCGCTCGCACTCGCCCCCGACGATCGCTTTTCCCTGATGATGCTGGGTGATCTCAAACTGCGTGTCGGTGAAGACGAACTGGCCTTGCCGGCCTATCAGCGCGCCTACGAAAAAAGCGCGACCGATGCCGATCGACTGTATGCGTTGTTGTCGCTCTACCCGCTCTGGCGCAGCGCGGATCGCGCGAGTGCTGACGACAAGCTCGCCGCGGCACTCGACGATATCGAATCGCAGGTATGGCCGCGCGCCCTGGTCGAGGTGCTGGGCGGGCAACGCGCCAGCGCAGGGCTGGCCGACGAGCTATTCGATAGCGAGCGGGTAAAAACCTGCGCGTTTAGCCGCAACAGGCTGTTCGAAACCTTTTATCACGCGGCCAATCTCGCGTTGGCCAACGAGGATTCCCAGACGGCACTCACCCTGTACGCGCAGGCGGCCGAGCTGGTGCCGGTCGGCGCCAATCGTGAATTGTTGCTGCTGGACAAACGTCTGTACGACCTGGGCGCTGGCCCGCCGCCGGTGGCGATCGACGCCACCGAGTGAGCCGTGTATTTGGCGCCTATCAAGAACCACGCGAACGCCGGCGCACTGCGACCGTAGCCACGCGTAATCGGCGGCGGCTTGCATGGGCCTATCGCTGTCGTCGATGAGCCAGCAAGAATGTACGGTTTGCAGCGATAGTGCGGTCGTATCGGTACGCGCAAGGCGCGTCGGGCCATCGGCGTGCACCGCCGATTGACGTCTGTCTGCGCGTGCTATATCTCGCTCGCGCTTTCGGGACTGGGAACGAATGCCTTGATCACGGCCTCGGCCGCGCTCACCACATTCTGGGCCGGGCCGCGGTGATCGAAGAACGTCAGCGGCGACAGATAGGCGCCTTCCCACAGCAGCATCAACGTATCGCCGAGGGCGTCCGGCGTGGGCGCGCCCAATTCGCGGGCCAGCTGGCGAAAACGCTGGCGCATTTCGGTTTTGTATTCCTCGATGATCGCCTTGGCCGGATGGTCGGTCTCGGATAGCTCGACGGCGACATTCGAAAGCGGACAACCGCGGGATGATTCGGCACAGGTTTCGATCAGATGCGCCTTGAACAAGGCGCGGGTCTGGGCCAACGGGTCGCCGCGATAGCTTTCGAGCGTGGCCTCCCAGTGGGCAATCCCTTGCTCGACTTCGTGGCGGACATATTCGGCGACCAGCTCGTCCTTTGAACCGAAGGCCCGGTAGAAGCTCATCTTGTTGGTGTTCGCGGCCGACACGATCGCGTCCACGCCGACCGCGCGTACCCCCTGTTTGTAGAACAGCTCACAGGCGGCCGCGAAGATTCGATCGCGTACGCGGGGCTTCTTTTTTTGAGAAATAACTTCTTCGTTCACAGCGGCTTATCACTCTGCGTGCACTTCGGCACACTATTTTTCTTGAAATGTTACTGACCGGTAACTAACATCAGGCTCAAGACGTTACCGGTCGGTAACATGTCGCAAGAATCGGCTTGTTGCCGAACGATGTCAAGCCGCCAGGGTGCGCTACACGATGGCCCGGCGCTACCGGTTTCGAGCCCGCTCGTCACCGTCCAAGGGAGTTTTCATGGGTAAGTGGAATATTCGGTCGCCCCGGGCGATCGCAATGGCGGTGACCGTGGCGGTTGGCGCCGGTATAGCGCTCATGTATGCGCTGTATCAACCCGGCGCAGCCCAGCCGCAGGCCGAAGCGCCGCCGCCGGCCGCGGTGACCGTGGCCCCGGTGGTGGTGAAACCGCTGCACGCCTGGCAGGAATTCACCGGTCGTTTGCAGGCAGTGGACAGCGTCGAAGTACGCCCGCGCGTGAACGGGTATATCGATCGCGTCGGGTTTGCGGACGGCGCCGTGGTTGCCAAGGGTGACCTGCTGTTTCAGATCGATCCGCGGCCGTATCAGGCCGAGGTCGATCGACTGGCCGCGCAAAAGCAGCGGGCCGCCTCGGATCTGGCCCTGGCACGGGCCGATTTTCAGCGTGCCCGGGAATTGCGCCAGGCCGAGGCGATCGCGAGCCAGGATTACGACCAGTTCAAGGCAGCCGAGAGTGCAGCCAAGGGTGAGCTGGGCGCGATCGAGGCCATGCTTCGTGCCGCGCAGCTGAACCTGGCGTTCACCCAGGTGCGTGCGCCCATTGCCGGGCGTGTATCGCGGGCCAACATCACCGCCGGCAATCTGGTGGATAGCACAGCCGTGCTCACGACCGTGGTATCGCAGGACCCGGTGTATGCCTATTTCGATGTCGACGAGCAGGCATTTCTTCGTTACACCCAGCTCATGGGCCAGGGCGCCGCTACGGATGTAACGGGTGTCTCCATGGGGCTGGTCGATGAAAACGGGTATCCGCATGCGGGTACGCTCGATTTTGTCGACAATCAGGTGAACCCGGATACCGGCACCATCCGTGCACGGGCCCGCTTTGCCAATGCCGACGGGCGCTATACGCCAGGGCTGTTCGCGCGCATGCGCCTGGTCGGCGGCGCGGCGGCCGATACCGTGCTTATCGACGATCGCGCGGTCGGCACCGATCTCGACAAGCGCTTCGTGCTCAAGCTGACTGCCGATAACGAGGTGGTCTATCAGCGTGTGGAAATGGGCCCGGCCATTGGCGGACTGCGGGTCGTGCGTTCCGGGCTCGAGCGCGGGGATGTGATTGTCGTCAACGGCTTGCAGCACGTCATGCCGGGCCAGCGTGTTGCCCCGCAACGGGTGTCGATGACCGCCGACAGCGATGCACTCGAACAGCTGGCCCAGGTCACGGCGCATGGCGAGGATCTGGCGCTGGTCTCGGAGGAGAGCTTGCCGGCGCTGTATATCGATCGCGCACGCGGTCTGGTGGCGCTGGCCGGGCGTAACCAATGAAACTCTCCCAATTCTTCATCGAACGCCCGATATTCGCGGGCGTACTGTCGACGATTATCCTGCTCGTCGGCCTGCTGGCGCTGCCGTTGCTGCCGATCAGCGAATACCCGGAAGTGGTGCCGCCGACGGTCGTGGTCAAGGCCAGTTATCCGGGCGCCAACCCCAAAGTCATTGGCGATACCGTGGCTGGCCCGCTGGAGCAGGCCATCAACGGTGTCGAGGGCATGCTCTATCAGTCGTCGCAGTCGACAGCGGATGGCGTGATGACGCTGACCATCACCTTCGCCCTGGGCACCGATCCGGACAAGGCACAGGTGCTGGTACAAAACCGGGTGGCCCAGGCCGTGCCGGAGTTGCCCGAAGAAGTTCAACGCCTGGGCGTGACCACCAACAAGGCCTCGCCCGATCTGACCATGGTGGTTCACCTGGTTTCGCCCGATGCACGCTATGACCGGCTGTATCTCGCCAACTATGCGCTGGTGCGGGTCAAGGACGAATTGGCGCGTCTGGATGGCGTGGGCGATGTCCAGGTATTCGGCGCGGGCGAATACGCGATGCGCGTCTGGCTGAATCCGGACAAGCTCGCCAGCCGGCACATGGCCGCGGGCGATGTGGTGGCCGCCATTCGCGATCAGAACATCCAGGTCGCGGCGGGCCAGCTGGGCGCGCCGCCTACGCGCAGCAGCGCGGATTTTCAGCTCCTGATCAATACCCAGGGCCGGCTGACCAGCGCCGAGGAGTTCGAGAACATCGTCGTCAAGACCGGTGAATCGGGCCAGATCACGTACCTCAAGGATGTCGCGCGCGTGCAGATGGGCGCGGATACCTATGCACTGCGCGCGCTGCTGGACAACGCCCCGGCAGCGGCCATTCCCATCTTCCAGCGCCCCGGCAGCAACGCGCTCGAGATTTCCGAGCAGGTGCGCGCCAAGATGGCCGAGCTCAAGAAGCGTTTTCCGCAGGGCCTGGATTATCAGATCGTCTACGACCCGACGGTGTTCGTACGCGAATCCATCCGTGATGTGGTGCATACGCTGTTCGAAGCGATCGTGCTCGTCGTGCTCGTGGTCATTCTGTTTCTGCAGACCTGGCGCGCGTCGGTCATCCCGCTGATCGCGGTGCCGGTATCGCTGATCGGCACCTTCGCGGTGATGTATCTGTTCGGCTTTTCGTTGAACGCGCTGTCGCTGTTCGGGCTGGTGCTGGCGATCGGCATTGTGGTGGACGACGCGATCGTGGTCGTCGAGAACGTGCAGCGTAATATCGAGAACGGCCTCAAGCCGGTGGAAGCGACCCGCCAGGCCATGCGCGAGGTCACCGGGCCGATCGTCGCCACCGCACTCGTACTGTGCGCGGTGTTCGTGCCCACCGCGTTCATCAGCGGTCTGTCGGGTCAGTTCTACAAACAGTTTGCGCTCACCATTGCGATCAGCACGGTCATCTCGGCGTTCAATTCCCTGACCCTGAGTCCGGCGCTGTCGGCGTTGTTGCTCAAGGAGAAAGGCGCCGCGCCGGATGGGCTCACGCGCGTTATCAATGGTCTGTTCGGCTGGCTCTTCAGGCCCTTCAACCGATTCTTCGCGGCAGCGTCCCATGGTTATGTACGTGGGATCGGCCGGATCTTTCGCATGGGCGGCATCGCCGTGCTGATCTATGGCGGCCTGATCGCACTGACCTGGCTCGGCTTCACCCAGACGCCGACCGGCTTCGTGCCGCAACAGGACAAGCAGTATCTGGTGGCTTTCGCACAATTGCCGGATGCGGCCACCCTCGATCGCACCGAAGCCGTGATCCGTCGCATGGGCGATATCGTCGCCGAGCAACCGGGCGCCGAGAGCGCGATCCAGTTCCCGGGGCTCAATATCAACGGCTTCACCAATAGCCCCAATACCGGCATCGTATTCGTGTCGCTCGATCCGTTCGAGGCGCGTACCAGTGACGCACTGAGCGCAAACGCCATCGCGGGCGAACTCAACCAGAAGTTCGCCGCCATTCAGGAGGCTTTCGTGGCCGTCTTCCCGCCGCCGCCTGTCAACGGGCTCGGCACGATCGGCGGTTTTCGCATGCAGATACAGGATCGGGGCGATCTGGGCTCCGAGGCCCTGTATGAGCAGACGCAGAAACTCGTTGCCGCCGGCAACGCCGACCCGGCGTTGGCCGGGCTGTTTACCGGTTTCCAGCAAAACGTGCCGCAGATCGATGCCGAGGTGGACCGCGACAAGGCCATCGCCCAGGGGGTGAACCTGCAGCAGCTGTTCGACACCATGCAG
Source organism: Salinisphaera sp. T5B8 (assembly GCF_040361255.1). Taxonomy (NCBI): domain Bacteria; kingdom Pseudomonadati; phylum Pseudomonadota; class Gammaproteobacteria; order Salinisphaerales; family Salinisphaeraceae; genus Salinisphaera; species Salinisphaera sp. T5B8. The sequence goes on from NZ_APNG01000007.1 coordinate 35,459, forward strand.
GTGTATCTGGGTTCGCTGTATGTAAACCAGTTCAACCGTTTCGGGCGAACCTACCAGGTGAATGTCCAGGCCGAGCCGGACTTCAGGCTGGAACCGGACGACATCCTGCACCTGAAAACACGCAATGCCGATGGCCACATGATCCCGCTGGGCGCGTTCGTCACCCTCAATGCGTCCTCCGGGCCGGATCGGATCATGCACTACAACGGCTATGCCACGGCCGAGATCAACGGCGGTCCGGCACCGGGTTTCAGTACCGGGCAGGCGCAGGCCGCGATGGCGCGGGTAGCCCAACAAACGCTGCCCAATGGCATGAGCTTCGAGTGGACCGATCTGACCTACCAGCAGATTCTGGCGGGCGATACCGGCATGCTCATTTTCCCGCTGGTGGTGGTGCTGGTATTTCTGGTGCTCGCCGCCCAGTACGAGAGTCTGGGCTTGCCGCTGGCGGTGATTCTGATCATGCCGATGGTGTTGTTCTCGGCACTGCTGGGCGTGCAGATCTCGGGCGGCGACAACAACATCTTCACCCAGATCGGGCTGATCGTGCTCGTCGGTCTGGCGAGCAAGAACGCGATTCTGATCGTCGAATTCGCCCGCGATCGTGAGGCCGAAGGCGAGGGCCCGCTACGCGCGGTACTCGACGCCGCCCGGCTGCGGCTGCGTCCGATCCTGATGACATCCATGGCGTTCATCATGGGCGTGGTGCCGCTGGTTACCTCGACCGGCGCCGGTGCGGAAATGCGCCGTGCGATGGGCGTGGCCGTGTTCTCCGGGATGATCGGCGTGACCCTGTTCGGGCTGATGTTGACGCCGCTGTTCTACCTGCTGGTGCGCAAGGCCACGCGTGCGCTGGTCGGCCTGCGTGCCAGGCGCCACACGACCGCGCCGGTTGCTGATCGCCTGGCTAGCTCCGGCGGAGAGCGTCCATGAAATACGCATTCGCTGTTCTGATGGCGCTGGTATTGGCCGGCTGTGCGGCGGGCCCGGACTATACGACGCCGGCGACGCCGCCGGCCCAGCTGCAATCGCTGCGTGAGGGAGGATTTGTCGAACGCAGCCCGGAGGCTGCCTGGTGGCAGCAGTTCGACGATGCCGAACTCGACTCGCTCATCGCGCGGGCATTGGACGCCAATCTCGATCTGCAGGGCGCGCTGGCCCGGGTACGCGCGGCGCGGGCCGTATTCACTGGTGAAAAATACGACTACGCGCCGCATGTACCGCTCGATGCCCGCTATACGCGCAGCGATCGGCAGCAGCCGGGTTTGGGCGATCGCCCGGTTGATACCGAGCAGTACAGCCTGGGTTTCGATGCGCGCTGGGAGATCGATCTGTTCGGCCATGTACGACGCTCGGTCGAAGCCGCGCATGCCGATCTCGAAGCCGAATGGCAGGCGCTGCGATCGGTACAGGTCACGGTCGCGGCGGAAGTGGCGCGCAACTACTTCGAACTGCGCGGCGCCCAGCGCCGCATCGCGGTGGCACGGGACAATCTCGACAACGCGCAACGCACGCGCGAGCAGACACGCACTCGTTACCGGATCGGCACGATCTCGCCGATCGACGTCTATCGCAGCCAGGCCCGCTACAAGGCCATCGAGGCGAGCATTCCGCCGTTGCAGGCCAGCGAGCAGCGTGCGGCATTGCGTCTGGCCGTGTTGCTGGGCCAGCGTCCGGGCACGCTCGATCGCGAATTGAAGCCCGCACGTGTTGTCCCCTATGCCAAGGCGTTGCCGATCGGCGATACGCGCCGGCTGCTGCAGCGCCGGCCCGATGTGCTGGCGGCGGAGCGGCGGCTGGCCGCCGCGACGGCACGTGTGGGCGTGGCCAGCGCCGATCTGTTCCCGCGGGTGAGCGTGAACGGCTTCGTCGGCTTCATTTCCGGCAGCACCGCCGACCTGTTCGACTTTAGCGCCGATGGAGCGCGTGCCTGGTCGGTGACGCCGACGGTTAGCTGGGCCGCGTTCGACTTCGGCTCGTTACGGGCACGGCTCACGGCGCGCAAGGCCCAGGCCGATGGTGCACTCGCCGATTATCAAAAGACCGTGCTCGTCGCCCTCGAAGAGACCGAAAACAGTCTGATCACCTATGCCAAGCAGCAGGCGCAGCTGTATCACTTGGTCGAACAAGCCGTGGCTGCCGGGCGTGCCGCCGAGCTGGCGGGCGTGCAATACCGGGCCGGCAGCCTGGATTTTCTCGACCTGCTCGATGCCCAGCGTGAGCAGCTGGCCGTGGAGGACGCGGTGGCCGTTGCCCAAACCGCGGTCAACGTCAGTGTTGCCGGCATCTACAAAGCGCTGGGCGGCGTGGGCCAGCCCGAACACACCGAGATGGTGGGTCTGAGATAAGCCCGGTATGCCGGCGCTGCGAATTTTTCAATCGACGTGGAGATTCTCATGAAAAACGAACGCGTTACCGTATTGGATCATGCGGGTGATCGCACGCCATCGGCCGACCCGGCGCGATTGGCCGGGTCGCCGATTGGCCGTCGTCTGCACGGCGATATGGCGCGTCTGTTCGGGCGCGGCGATGACAATCCGGCGCGCACAGTAGCCCACCGACGCCTGCGATCGAGCGCTTGTCGTATGCTCAATCAATCCATTGCCGATTGCCTGGATTTGCAAAGTCAGGTCCGTCAGCTCGGCTGGTGGCTCCGCGGCGCCGACTATCGGGCGCAGCGCGTGCTCCTGGCCGACGCCGCGGCTCTGATCGAGCGGCAGGTCGGGCGTCTGGGCCAGCGTATCGCGGCGCTCGGTGGCACGGCCGAGGGTAGCGTTCGTCAGGTCGCGGCACGCTCGGGGCTTAACGACTACCCGGACCCGGACGCGGATTCGACAGCCCAGACCGATGCGCTGGTTCTGGCCTTCGGCCTGGTCAGCCAGGCGATGTGCGACGACGCCGTCGAACTGTCGGAACGGGGCGATGAGGTGAGTGCCCGTTTGAGCCGGCGTATCGCGGCGTTGCTGGGCGGATACCATGCGCGGCTGCAGCCGTTGTTGGACAGGCGCTCCGACATCGAGACGCGCGCGCCGAGCATCATGTGCGGTCAGCGCGGGTAAGCAATCGGCCATGTGATGACCGGCCTTGGGGCAGTCGCAACGCGTTCGAGTTGTTGCGACTGCCGCCATGCTTGACCTCAACTTGGCTTGAGGTCTTAGTCTTTGTCGGCCAACTCACAGCAATGCCTTTGAAGCCGATGGACAAGCAATACAGCCCCTGGAACCGCGATCTGTTCGCCGATTGTGCGGTCTGCAATATCGGCACCGCCGATATGATTTTTATTTCCGGGATGGGCTCGGAAGATGTGGATAGCGGGTAGATTCTGCATGCGGGCGATATCGAAGCCCAGGCGCGCTACGCCTACGATCGCATCGTGGCCATTCTCGAGAACAACGACGCGGGTCTGGGCCATGTCGCCCGGGTCGTGGCTTATCTGACCGATATGCGCCACAAGGATATCTACGAACGGGTTCAGGGCGAGTATTTCGCCGGCCTGGACAGGCCCGTGCATTCATTGGTGGAAGTCAGCGCGCTGGCCTGGCCGGGCATGCTGGTCGAGGTGGAAGTCACCGCCGTACGCCCGCACTGAGCCACTGCATTGGGCCACGTGTGGCGATGCAGCAGCGCGCGCAGGCGCAAACTCAGGGTTGGTCGGGCGGTGCGTTCATCCAGGCCTTGACCGCGGCCGGCAGTTCGCGTGGCTGGGGATCGTAGCCCTGACTGCGCAACCAGTCGCGCACGGCCAGGCCGGTGCCGCCCGGCCAGTATTCGGCCTTCGCCTTGTCGACATGGAAATAGTCGACCAGCTCCGGGTCGAGGGTGATTTCGCCTTCGCCGATCACGTGATAGGCCAGTAGCAGCTGGTTCTTGCGGGCAAAGCCGTAGGCGCCGACAAAGCAGGTGACGCGGGTGTCGATGCCCAGTTCTTCGGCGACTTCGCGCACGATGCCTTCTGCCGGGGTTTCGCGCGGTTCCAGAAAGCCGGTGACCAGGCCATACATGCCTTCCGGCCACAGGGCATTACGCGCGAACACCAACTGGCCCTCGTGTTCGACGATACCCGCGACCACCGGCACCGGGTTGTCCCAGAACACATGGCCACAGTCGGCATCGGCACAGATCAGACGTTCGAAGTCGTTGACCTCGCGACGCGTCAGCGGTCCGGCACAAACAGGACAGAAACGGCGGGGCTCGTTCATAGGGCGTTTCTCGATGAGCGTGGTTCGGGCGCACGCCGGCGCGGGCGAAAGGCGCGGGCGGCGGCGATGAAGGTATCGCGGTCTGCGGCCGCGCTGACCTGTTCGGGCGCGTAACGCAGCCGGGTGTATTGCTGGGCCAGCGATTCGATATCGGCGGCCATATCGGGACGCAGGGCGGCGATACGACGGGCATAGGCACGGGCACCCTCGTCGCGCCGGCGTGGATAGCCGATGCGCGCCAGGCGCGTGCACACGCCTCGCCAGGCGGCCACGACCGCGTCGGTATCTAGCGTACGCCGGCCGCGCCAGGCAATGCCCACCGACACCAGCGCGAGCAGGGCGACCACGCCCGTGGTCAGCGCCAGCAACGGCCGGCCCCAGCCGCCACCCAGGCCCAGCAGATCGAGCATGCGCTGCTGTAGTTGCGGGCCGTAGGCCAGAAACCAGCGGTTCCAGCCGGCGTTGATACCATCCCAGAGCATCTGCACGCGATACCAGGCATCGCCGCTGGCGCGCGCCATATAGGGCAGCGATCCACGATCGGCGATCGAAGCCGCCACGCCAGACTCGATGCGCTCGGGCGCGACCGCGGCGGTCGGATCGACACGGACCCAGCCGCGCCCGGCCAGCCACACCTCGGACCAGGCATGGGCATCGGAATTGCGCACTACCCAGTAGTCGCCCACCGTCGCGCGTTCGGCGCCCTGATAACCGGTGACCACGCGCGCCGGGATGCCGGCCGCGCGCATCAGAAACGTGAATGCACCCGCATAGTGTTCACAAAAACCCGCCCGGGTTTCGAACAGGAAGTCGTCGATGCTGGCCGCCTCGCTGGTGGCGGGTGGGCTCAAGGTGTAGCGATAGGGTTGTTGACGAAAACGGCGCAACGCGGCGTTGACGATCTCGGCCGGTTGTCGATACTGGGCATACCAGCGTCTGGCCAGTTCGCGTGCGCGCTCGTTACCCTCGACGGGCAACAACAGCGCGCGTCGGCGCATGCGCGCATCCAGATCGCGATCGAGCACGCCGCCGAGCAGCGATGTCGCCTGATAGCGGATACGCTCGTTGACATCGTCTGCCACGCGCAGCGTGGCCCCGGCGGTCAGCCGGCTCGGCCGATCGGCTGCTACGGGCACATCCAGTGCGATCAGCCAGTCGTGGCGTGTGGGTTCGAGGGTGATATCCACCTGCCGACGGCGCCCGCTGCGGGCGTCGAGCCGGCCGCCGGTCAGACGCTGGTCGGCATCGTTACGCGACCAGGTGCGACCGTCGAAATCCCAGAGTACCGGCCCGCGCCAGTAGCGCTGGGCCGGCGGCACCGCGCCATCGATGAAACGCGCCCGCAGGGCCACGCCGCCGTCGAGGGCGAGATTGGTGAGACTGCCCGGCGACATGCTGTCCGACAGTCCCGTACGCGCGCTGGCGCCAGCATCGGCGGGCAGGCCCCAGATCGGGCCCGGAATACGGGGAAACAACACGAACAGCAGCACGGCCACGGGCAGCGCCTGGACCAGAAGACGCGCGCTTTCGCCCAGCGTGGCGCGCGGCGCGCCGGCACTGGCGACATCCACGAAGGCCGCCACGATCACCCAGGTACCCACTACCAGATACACGGCCATGGCCAGGCTTTGCGAAAACAGGAACTGGGTCGCCAGCAGGAAACAGGTCAGGGTGAGAAACACCATCGCGTCGCGATGCGTACGGATCTCGCAGAGCTTGAGCGCGAGCAGCAGCACCAGCAGCGACACGCCGGCTTCCTGGCCGTTGACCCGGCCGAAACCGGCAAAGACGGCCGCGAATGCGGCCGCCGCCAGGGCGAAGCGTACCCAGCGCCCCGGCAGCGGCCAGCCGCGCAGGGCCGCTACGAACTGCCAGATCATGATCGGCACCGCCAGCCCGAGCACCCAGATGGGCAGATGCAGGGCGTGGGGGATCGCGATCAGGCTTAGACAGACCACCAGCCGCAGGCGCTGGCCGGCGTCCGGCGCGTTGTCGAGCGCGCGTTTGCCGGTGGCCGCTGTCATGCGATCGCCAGTGCACGCAGGCAGGCCAGCCGATGGGCCGGGCCCTGATCGGGGCCGAGTTGCGCGTCGTTCACGCGTAGCGCATAGCGGTGCCCGCTACGATCGGCGACAACCACCCAGCGCGCGAGCTGCGACAGCCGTGTTTCGCGATCGGCGGCCCCGGTATGGCGGTCGTCGAGCCAGATGGTATCGCCGTGGCGGTCGGCATATTCGCGAATACGCAGATCGTCGCTGCGCGCGCTGGCTTTCCAGTCGATATGGCGCGGCGAATCGCCGGGCACATACTCGCGATGGCCGAGAAACTCCTCGCGGCCCAGCGTGCTCAGCCGGCGTCCTGCCTGTTCGTCCCGGGCGCCGGCAGGCAGGCGGTCGTGGCCGCTACAGCGCGGGTAGACCAGCACTTGCGTGTCGGGCTGTATCCAGGTCCAGGCCCGAAAAAGCCCCACGGGATACAGGCTTTCGACGCGCAGGCGCGGGCAGCGGCAGCGCCCGCGTACGGTCGTGACGTGTTCGATACGCACGGTGTGGCTTTCGCCGGGGCCGATATCGAAACGGCTCGCGGCCGCCTGGCCGTCCGCACTCACCCGCAGCGCGCGGCGTGTACGTGTACTCGCCTGATCGAGCGTGATCTCGAAGATCAGCGGGTCGCCGGCAAATACCGGCGCGGCGTGTACCGCGAGCACGCGCAGGCCCACGAGATTGGCATGGGCATGATGCATGGACACGAGTGCGATGGCTGCCAGCCAGAAGGTCAGCGCAAAGGCTAGGCTGTTGCTGTAATTGGTCGCGCCCAGCAGCATCACCAGCAGCAACAGGGCGAATATTGCGCCGTTGCGGGTGGGCAGAATATAGACCCGGCGGCGCGAAATGGTCAGCGGCAGGGCGCGCGGCAGATTGCGGCGCTCGATAAAACGCGCACGCAGGTCGCGGCCCGGTCGGCGAACACGCGCCATGATCAGCGATCGCCTGATCGCGTCAAAGACGAAAAGCTGCTGTGCGCCACGGGCTAAATGACGCCGACCTGTTCGCGCATCAGTGTCGAAGCCGGGGCCTCGCCCGCGTCGCGACGGGCGAGGCGGTGGTCGACCACCGCGGGCAATACCGCCTGGATGTCTTCCGGGATCACGTAATCGCGGCCATCCTGAAGCGCCCAGGCCTGGGCGGCACGGCGCAGCGCCAGGCCCGCGCGCGGCGACAGGCCCTGTTCGAATACGCCGCGGCGCCGGCTGAAGGCAATCAGTTCGAGCAGATAATCGAGCACCGCATCGCGCGTATGCACCGTGCGCGCAGCCGCTTGCCAGCGCCCGAGCTGTTCGGCGTCGGCGCATGGCGCGAGCGGTTCGCGATGATCGCGTTCGCCAGCGAGCAAACGCCGCTCCGCGCTCGCCGGTGGATAGCCCAGCGCGATACGCATGAGAAACCGGTCGAGCTGGCTGTCGGGCAGGGCAAAGGTGCCGCTGTGATCGAGCGGATTCTGGGTCGCGATCACGGTAAACGGTTGCGGCAAGGCGCGGGTCTGGCCCTCGATGGTGACCTGGCGCTCGGCCATGGCCTCGAGCAATGCGCTTTGTGTGCGCGGGCTGGCCCGGTTGATTTCGTCGGCCAGTACCAGCTGCGCGAATATCGGCCCGGGCTTGAAGGTGAAACTCGCCTGGCCACGATCATAGACCGATACGCCCAGAATATCGCTGGGCATGAGATCGCTGGTGAACTGAATACGGGCAAAACGCAGCCCGAGCGCATCGGCCAGGCCGTGGGCGAGGGTGGTCTTGCCCACGCCGGGCACGTCTTCGATCAGCAGATGGCCGTCGGCCAACAGGCAGGTCAAAGCCAGTCGAATCCGATCGTCCTTGCCGAATACCCGCGTTGCGACCGCGCTGCGCACGTCGGCAAGCCGGTGGGCGATATCGGCAGTCTGGCCCGGGGTGGGCGCAGTGGAAGCAGCGTCGGCTGGTACAGTCGGCGGCATGGGCGAACAGAGCTCGAAAAAGCGCAATGAAATTCAGACTACCGAATAAGCGCGCATCGCGACACGATTGCCAGGCGCCGCGGCGTGCTTGAATCGGTTACGCGCGCGCTCCCGGCTGCGATGCGGACAGTGTCGGGAAACCCAATCAAGAGACTGTCCGCGAATGAACGCGAATAACGCAAATAGGGCGGAAGCTCAGTAGAGACGCGGATATGCGTCGGGCGCCGCACTGCTTGCGCTGCATAATGGCGGATGTTGGTCGACTCCGCAGCCTGTTCGCGCCCCGAAGCCGCTACGCCGAGAAAGTACCGCCGCATCTGCGCGAATCTGCGTCGATCTGGGGATAGTCTTGTCGCGCGAGAACCAAGCCTGGCCGCACCAGAGGCCAGCGCACAACCGACTGCCACGACTCGTGGGCCTGCGGGTTTCGCAGCGCAGGCTCAGTCGCGCCGGTCGTTTTCGTCGTTGCGGCTATCGGCGTTCTTGCGCTCGTAGTCGCCCTCGATCACCGAGTGCGGGTCACGCCGGGTCGACGAGGTGCCGGGGCCGCGACCGGCATAGCGCTCGTTTGCTGCGCCGGCGGGCGTCATCACGACCACGCGCGAGAGCAGCCGGCGTGCGATCTGTTGCCGCAGACCCGGCACGAGCAGCACGAAACCCAGCGCATCGGAGATGAATCCGGGGGTGAGCAGCATGAAGCCCGCCAGCAGCAGGGCGGCGCCATCGAGCATGGGCAGGGCCGGGGTTTCGCCGCGCGCCTGCGATTCGCGAATACGGGCGAGCACGGTCAGGCCCTGGCGCCGGACCAGCTGGCTGCCGATCACGGCGGTCAGAATGACCAGCGCGATGGTCGGAAAAAAGCCGATCACACCGCCGATCTTGATGAGCAGAAACAGCTCGATGATCGGCAGGGCGATGAACAGGATCAGAAGTCGCAAAGCCATGGCATATCTCCGGTGGACGCGCTACAAGGCCGCGATGCGCGCGCGTTGTTCGGCGAGCTCGCTGGCCTCGCGTTCGACGCTGGCCTGTTGTTCGCGGGCCTTGGCCACGACATCGGCCGGCGCCTTGGCCACGAACGACTCGCTGGCCAGGCGGTTGCGAATGCCGTTGAGGTCTTTTTCCAGCTTGGCGAGGCGTTTGTCCAGCCGGGCCAGTTCGGCTTCCTTGTCGATCAGACCGGCCAGCGGCACCCGAAGTTGCATTTCGCCAACCAGGGCGGTGGCGGAATCGGGCGCGTCTTCGACCGTGATTTCATCGATGGATTCGACGCGGGCGAGAAAATCGATCGCCGCGCGATGGTCGGACAGACGCTGGCGATCGCTGTCGCTGACATTGGCGACCATCACCGGCATGGGCTGGCTGGGGGCGATATCCATTTCGCCGCGAATCGTACGCAGGCCGGCGATCACATCGCGCAGCCAGTCGATTTCGGCTTCCGCTTCGGTGTCGATACGCGTGTCATCGGCGCGCGGGAACGGCTGCACGGAAATACTCTCGCCGTCGCTGGCGAGCGCTTCGCCGCGTGCCAGCGGGGCCACGCGCTGCCAGATCTCCTCGGTGATGAAGGGCATGAGCGGATGCGCCAGCCGCAGGGTGGCTTCCAGCGTACGCAGCAGGGTGCGGCGGGTGCCGGCCTTGGCTGCCTCGCTGGATTCGCCCGACAGCACCGGCTTGATCAGCTCCAGATACCAGTCGCAGAAGTAGTGCCAGATGAAATCGTGGATCGCCTTGGCGGCGAGATCGAAACGATAGTTATCGAACTGCGTAGTGACCTCGCGCTCCACGCGCTGCAGGCGCGATACGATCCAGCGATCGGCCTGGGAGAGTTCCACCGCATTGTCGTCCGCGGGCGTATAGCCTTGGGGAATCTGCATGAGGGTGAAACGCGCGGCGTTCCACAGCTTGTTGCAGAAGTTGCGATAGCCCTCGACGCGCCCCAGGTCGAAACGGATATCGCGACCGGGAGAGGCCAGGGCGGCAAAGGTAAAGCGCAACGCGTCGGTACCGTGGGCGGCGATGCCGTCCGGGAAGGCCTTGCGGGTGGCTTTTTCGATGGCCTTGGCTTTTTGCGGCTGCATCATGTTCGCGGTGCGCTTGGCCACCAGCGATTCCAGATCGATGCCGTCGATCAGATCGATCGGGTCGAGCACGTTGCCCTTGGACTTGGACATCTTGGCGCCGTCCGAGTCGCGCACCAGCCCGTGCACATAGACCTCGCGAAACGGCACGTCATCCATGAATTCCAGGCCCATCATGATCATACGGGCGACCCAGAAGAAGATGATGTCGAAGCCGGTGACCAGCACGGAGGTGGGGTAGAACGTCTCCAGTGCCTGGGTCTGCTCGGGCCAGCCCAGCGTGGAAAACGGCCACAGCCCCGCGGAGAACCAGGTATCGAGCACGTCTTCGTCCTGGGTGAGCGTGACCTCGGCGCCCAGTGCGTGTTTTTCCCGAACGTCGGCCTCGGACTTGCCGACATAGATCGTGCCGTCGGCGTCATACCAGGCGGGAATACGATGGCCCCACCAGAGCTGGCGCGAGATGCACCAGTCCTGGATGTTGCGCATCCATTCGTAATAGGTCTTGTCCCAGTTGCCGGGCACGAACTTGATACGCCCGGTTTCGACGGCCTCGATCGCCGGCTTGGCCAGCGTCTTGGCGTCCACGAACCACTGGTTGGTCAGCATCGGCTCGATCACGTCGCCGGAGCGATCGCCGTAGGGCTGCATGATCGGCTTGTCTTCGACCGTGATCATCAGGCCTTCGCGGTCGATGGCCTCGACGATCCGCCGGCGGGCTTCGTAGCGATCCAGCCCGCGATATTCGTCGGGCACGAGGTTGATCGCATCCACGTCGACCGCGTTCGGTGTGGTGCCGCTGGCCACGATCTCGGCCGCGCGCGCGGCTGCCTGTTCGTAGGCTTCGCCGTCGAGGCGCAGCGCGGCCTTGGTGTCCATCAACCGATACATGGGAATGGCGTTGCGCTTGGCGACTTCATAGTCGTTGAAGTCGTGTGCGCCGGTAATCTTGACCGCGCCGGAGCCGAAATCCGGGTCCGGGTATTCGTCGGTGATGATCGGAATCAGGCGCCGCTGGGCCTTCGGGCCGACCGGGATTTCACAGCGCAAGCCTACGATCGGGGCATAGCGTGAATCGTCCGGGTGTACGGCGATCGCGCCGTCGCCGAGCATGGTTTCCGGGCGGGTGGTGGCAATCGAAATGTAATCGCGGGTTTCGCGAAAGGTTTCGTTGCCGTCTTCGTCGGTTTCTACATATTCGTAGGTGGCACCGTTTTCCAGCGGATACTTGAAGTGCCACATATGGCCGGCGACTTCGGCGTTCTCCACTTCCAGATCGGAGACGGCGGTATCCAGCACCGGGTCCCAGTTCACCAGCCGCTGGCCGCGATAGATCAGGCCCTTGTCGTAGAGCGCGACGAAGGTATCGCGCACCGCCTCGGACAGGCCCTCGTCCATGGTGAAGCGTTCGCGCGACCAGTCCACCGAGGTGCCCAGGCGGCGCATCTGGCGGGTGATATGACCGCCAGATTCGGCCTTCCAGTCCCAGATGCGATCGGTAAACGCTTCGCGGCCCAGCTCATGGCGCGACTCGCCCTGGGCTTCCACCTTGCGCTCGACGAGCATCTGGGTGGCGATGCCGGCATGGTCGGTGCCTGGCTGCCAGAGCGTCGGGTCGCCGAGCATGCGGTGATAGCGGGTGAGCGCATCCATGAGCGTGTGCTGGAAGGCATGGCCCATATGCAGGCTGCCGGTGACGTTCGGCGGCGGCAGCATGATGCAGTAGGGCTCGCCCGGCGCGTTGTAATCGGGCGCGAAATAACCGCGCTCTTCCCAGACGGGGTACCAGCGCGCCTCAATGGTATGGGGGTCGAAGGTCTTGTCCAGCTCTGCCATCCCAAAAGCCTTTAGCCCGCTATCCGGGCCTGTCGTTCGTTGGTTGAAAAAAAGCGCTAGCCCGCGGCGATCTTGTGCGTGGTCAGGGCGTAGCCGCGATCCTTGTAGAAACGATACCGCGCGCGCGCGTGATCGACATCCGCGGGGGCGACGATTTCGTTGTGGCGGGCAAAACGCGAAAAGAAACCGCCGACATCGCCGCCGAGATTGACCAGCATGTCATCGAAACCTGGCGGCGGTTCACCGCTGCCGATGACCACGGGGGTGAGTTCGTCGTCGCTTTCAAGCGTGGCCGTCGTGGCATGCGGAACGAAACTGCCCTGACGAAACACCCAGAGCAGGGCGTCGAGCGCCTGGGCCGCCTCGTCGTCGGCCACATGCAGATACACGCGGTGGCCGTTTTCGTGGGCCTTCTCGGTCAGGCGACAGGCAAAACGCGCACTCGCGTCATCGGCTTCGTCTTCCAGAATATAGAAGAAGACTTCGGTCACGAACAAACCCCGGCGTCGCTGGTAGAGCCGGCGCGCTCAGCGCCGGCTGTTTTCGTGCTCGGAAAACAGCCGGCCGCTCGCCGGGCGCCGATCAGGCGCTGCCCGCATTCGCGCGCTCGATCAGATACTGAACCAGCAGGCCCACCGGGCGGCCGGTCGCGCCTTTCTCCTTGCCGGATTTCCAGGCCACGCCCGCGATATCCAGATGCGCCCAGCGCAGCTTGCGCGCGAAGCGATGCAGGAAACTCGCCGCCGTGATGGAGCCGGCTTCCTTGCCGCCCACATTCGCCATGTCGGCAAAGTTGGAGTCCAGCTGCGACTGATAGTCTTCCCAGAGCGGCATCGGCCAGGCGCGATCGCCGACCAGGTCGCCGGCATCACGCAGGCTGCGGCGCAACGGGCTGTTGTTGGACCACAGGCCGGCGGCATGCGAACCCAGGGCGACCACGCAGGCGCCGGTGAGCGTGGCCATGTCGACCACGGCATCGGGCTGGTAGTTGCGCTCGACATAGGTCAGCGCATCGGCCAGCGCCAGGCGGCCTTCGGCGTCGGTGTTGAGCACTTCGATGGTCTGGCCGGACATGCTGGTGAGGATGTCACCGGGCTTGTAAGCGTTGCCATCGGGCAGGTTTTCGGTCGCCGGGATTACGCCCACGACGTTGATCGGCAGGCCCAGTTCGGCAGCCGCCTGAACCGCGCCGAATACGCTGGCCGCGCCGCCCATGTCGTATTTCATTTCGTCCATGCCGGCACCCGGCTTGATGCTGATGCCGCCGGCATCAAACGTCACGCCCTTGCCCACGAGCACGATCGGCTTGGCGTTCTTCGGCCCGGCCATGTATTCCATGACGATCAGCTTGGCAGGCTGGCGGGAGCCGCGGGATACGCCCAGCAGCGCGCCCATGCCCAGCGATTCCATGTCGGCTTCTTCGAGCACGTTGGTCTTGATGCTCTTCTGCGCATCGGCCAGGGCGACCGCCTGTTCGGCGAGATAGCTCGGCGTGCAGATGTTGCCCGGCATGTTGCCGAGATCCTTGGCGAACTTCACGCCATTGGCCGTGGCCACGCCTTCGTCCACGCCGCGTTCGGCCGCCGGCAGATCCGAGCGCCGCGGCACCTGGAACACGATACGCGAGAGCTTGCGGCTGTGTTTTTCGTAGCCGGGCCCACGACAGGCTTCGAAACGATAGAAGCCGTCCTCGAAGGTCAGCAGCGCCTGCTTGACCTGCCAGGCGAAATCGTCACGACCGCGCACGTTGAGCTCGGTCAGATAGATGGCGGCATCGACGCCGCCCATCGCATCCAGTTCCTTGGCGGCGGCCTGACAGGCCTTGCGATAGGAACGCACGTTGAAGTCGCGTTCCTTGCCGCATCCCACCAGCAGGATACGATCGCAGAACAGATCGTCGAGACCATGCAAAAGCGTGGTCTGGCCGAGTTTGCCGTCCATGTCGCCGCGGCGCATGACGGATGCGATCAAGCCGCCGCTGGCCTCGTCGAGCGCCTCGGCTTGCGTTGAAGGCTTGCGGCGATCGAAGATACCGACCACCACGCAGCCAACACGCTGTTTTTCCGGGCTGCCACTTTTGACGAGATATTCCATGGACTACTCCTGCAAGGCTGTAAGTTCAGACTGCGCAAAGCGTCTGCGGTTCATGCACGTTCAATGGTTGTGTACGGCATACGCTTTGGCGCTCGGTAATCGGGTGGCCGCGCAGTTTACAGAAAGCGGCGAAAAAATCACCCCCGCCGGGACGACTACCGCTAATACTAAACTATTGCGTCAGCCAAACCGTTCGTGCCTGTGATGCCCGGTATAATATTTCGTTATTTGTTCGCCGAGGTCAGCCGCACCTGGCTGGTCGTTGCCGGCGTATTGGTATTTCTTACCCTCGGCCTGGGCTTCGCGCGCTTCATCGCCGACGCCGCGGCAGGCGAGCTACCGGTGAACACGGTTCTTGAACTGGCGCTGTTCAAGCTGGTCGAAAATCTCGAAATCGTTCTGCCGGTCTCGGTACTGCTCGGCGTGCTGCTAACGCTCGGGCGCTTGTGCCGCGATAACGAAATGGCGGCATTGTTCGCCGGTGGTGCCGGGCTGCGCGTGCTGTATGCACCATTTTTGGTCGGCGCGGCGTTGGTGGCGGTGTTTGCCGGTGTAATGTCCATTGTTGCCGCGCCCCATGCCGAACGCGCCCTGGCGCGCGTTGGGGCCGAAGGCGCGACCACGGTGCTTCAGACCCTGGAGCCCGGCCGCTTTCGGACTTTTCTCGATGGCGATGCCGTGTTCTACGCCGAAAAACGCGATGGCGATGACAATCTGCGCGACGTGTTCATTCGCGTACTACGCAAGTCCGAGCAGGGCCCGCCGAGTCAGACCATTGTCACCGCCGATCGCGCACGCCAGCAAATCGACGATGATACCGGCGCGGTCACACTGATTCTCGACGACGGCTGGCGCTATGAAGGCAACCCCGGCGCGGCCGACTATCGGGTAATCCAGTTCTCCGAACACGGCGTGCAGCTGGCCCCGCCCACCGGCAAGCAAAGCGACGATGTCGATACACGCGCCACGATAGCGCTCATGCAAAGCGACGACCCCAAAGCCGTGGCCGAGTGGCAGCAGCGCCTGTCGGTACCGTTGTCCATACTCATTCTCACCCTCATCGCGCTGCCGCTGGGCCGGGTGCCGCCGCGCGCGGGCCGCTACGGGCGCGTGATTGCCGGTGTGCTGGTTTATGTCATCTATATCAACGCGGTGCATCTGGCGGCCGTGGCTGTCGAGGACGCCACGCTGCCGGCGGCGCTCGGCCTGTGGTGGGTGCATGCGCTCGCTCTGGCGGCCGCGCTGGTGATGATCGCGCGTGAGAACGGCCTGTTCGCGCGGCGCCGGGGCCTGGAGACAAACCCATGAAGCTGATCGATCGCTATATCAGCCGCACGATTCTCGTGGCCACCGCCGTGGTGGCGCTGGTGGTGGCCGCGCTGGTTGCGCTGTCGGTTTTCATCGGCGAGGCCGACAATATCGGTGACGGCAATTTCGGCATTTTGCAGGCCGTGATCTATACCCTGCTCAAGATGCCGAGCGATATCTATCTGGTTATGCCAGTGGTGGCGCTGCTGGGTGCGCTGCTTGCGCTGGGCGCGCTGGCGGCGGGCAGTGAATTGATCGTGGTGCGCGCTTCGGGCATGTCCATGCGCAGGTTGGCGGTGTCGGTATCGATCGCCGGGATCGTGCTGGCCTTGTTGTCGCTGGCGGTGGGTGAATACGGCGGACCGGCCGGGGTGCGCGCGGCCGATGCATTACGCGAACAGGCACGCCATGGCCGCATTGCGGACTCGATTGAAGACGGCCTGTGGCTGCGCCAGGACAATATCGTGGTCCGTATCGACGGCACCTTGCCCGGCGGCGGCATCGACGGCATCGACGTGTTTCGCATGGACAGTGAGGGCCGCCTGCAGCAGGCGCTCACAGCGCCGCATGCGACCTTGCGCGATGGCCAGCTCGTGCTCGATACGCCGAAATTCACCACGATCAACGAAGATTCCACCGAGACCGGCACGCCGAAGACGCTGGCGATCCCCATTGATATCGATGCCGACGTGCTCAAGCTGGCGGTGACCGAGCCCAGCGAGCTATCCAGCCCCGGGTTGTGGCGCTATATCGACTATCTCGACCGCAACGATATCAATGCCGAGGACTATCGGCTGGCGTTGTGGCGCAATATCGTCAACCCGATCACGGTGTGGGTGCTGGTGGTGTTCGCGCTGCCGTTCGCCTTCGGCTCGCTACGCAGCGCCAGCGCCGGCCAGCGCCTGTTCGTGGGCGGGCTGATCGGCCTGGTGTTCTTTCTGGTCAACGAGATCGTGGCGGCGACCGGCCCGGTTTATGGCGTGCCGCCCTGGTTGGCCGCGAGCCTGCCGACCGCGTTGCTGGCGATCGGCACGTTCGTGTGGATGCGGCGTCTGGATTAGAACCTGTGCCGGCGGCGTTCAGTCCGGCTTGGGCTGAACGATGAGCTCGGTGCGGCTGACGATATCCTGCAGGCTGCGACGCTGCGCATCGACCAGACACCAGAGCATGCCCACGATCGAAAGCCACGACACCCAGGCGGCGATATAACGCAGAATCGCCTGATGCCAGGCCACCGGGCCGCCGTCGTGGTTGCGCAGCTGCATGCGCCAGGCCTTCATGCCGAGTGTCTGGCCGCCGTGCATCCAGAACCACGAGAAGAACAGATAGGGCACGAACAGGAAATACAGCCGTACCCAGGGGTTGGTTCCGTCCACGGCATGGCCGTGATTGAACGGCAGCAGGGCGAGCCCGGCCAGCAGCAACAGGCCGACCAGAAGGAACAGATCGTAAACGCCAGCGGCGATACGCCGGATCAGCCCGGCAGGATAGGCCGATAGCGCCATCACCGCCCTCCGACAGCCGGCAGGCGATCGAACCAGGGTGCGGCGGTTTCCAGCTGGGCCGCCAGGCGCAGCAGCAGCGCTTCGCTGCCGGGTTCACCCACGAACTGGCTGCCCAGCGGCAGGCCCTGCGGCGTCATGTGTAATGGCACCGACATGGCCGGCACGCCGGTGAGATTGGCCAGCTGTGTGAACGGCACATGCTTGAGGTTCTCACGCGCGATCTGTTCGACAATGCCCGAGCGAATCAAGGCGCGGGCGCTGGGCAGGCGCAGCAGCGGGCGGAGCGCGATCTGCTGCCACTTGGGCGTGGCTGCTTCACCGATACGCGCCGGCGGGTTGGCGAGCGTCGGGGTAAGCAGCAGGTCGTATTCGGCATGAAATTCGGCCAGCGCATGGCGATAACCGCGCCAGCGCTCGAACGCATCCATATACTCGGTGGCCGAGAATGCACGCCCAACATGGGCCATGGCACGGGTGTCCAGCTCGAATTCGTTGGCCGCCGCGCCCGTACGCGCACGCACGTCGTCCATCTGGCGGGCCATCTGCACGAACCACATGGATAGAAAATCGCGCCCGAGTTGCAGGCCATCGATGGCGGGGGCGGCCCGTTCGACCGTGTGGCCGAGCGATTCCAGCAGTTCGGTGGTGGTTTCGAGCGCAGCCAGTGCTTCTGTATGCAGTGGTATATCCAGCGGCGAGCTATCGAGCACACCGATTCGAAGCGGCCCGGGCGGGGTTTCGATCGCGGCCAGATAGCCGGCCTCCGGCTCATGCAGGCGCACGATCGCGCCTTTTTCGTAGCCGGCGATGGCATCGAGCATGGCCGCGCTGTCGCGTACCGAGCGGGTGAGTACATGATCGACCGCTGCGCCGTGCATCAAATCGCTGCGCTCGGGCCCACCGGGTACGCGCGCCCGCCCGGGCTTGAGGCCGAACAGGCCACAACAGGCTGCAGGGATACGAATCGAGCCGCCGCCGTCGTTGGCCCCGGCCATGGGCACCACGCCGGCCGCCACCGCTGCGGCCGAGCCGCCCGACGAGCCGCCGGGTGTGTGGTCGCTATGCCAGGGGTTGCGGGTAATACCGAATGCCTCGGGTTCGGTTACGCCCTTGGCACCGAACTCGGGGGTATTGGTCTTGCCGAAGATATTCACGCCGCTGGCGATGAAACGCCGCGTGATCTCGGCATGTTCGGCGGGTTTGAAACCGGCGCGCTTGAGCGCGGCATTGCCGTAGCCACTGGCCACGCCCGCATAGTCCTGGAACAGATCCTTGATCAGAAACGGTACGCCCGCGAATGGCCCGTCAACCGGCGCCTGCGCGCGCTCGTCGGCGATCGTGTCCATGCGATGGATCACCGCGTTTAGCGCGGGATTGATCTCGGCCAGGCGTGCGCGGGCGAGCGCGAGCAGATCGGCCGGCGAGACCTGGCGCTCGGCGACCAGGCGGGCCAGGCCCAGGCCATCATGTTGAACATATTCGCTGTATTTCATGGCGGTTCGAGCCCATTGACAAGCGGCAACAGCCGCCGAGCTTAGCAGCCCGCAAAGCAGGCGGGCGCGCAACCGTTGTAAACTAGGCAGCCAAGCACTATTGATGTCTCGCGCGCACGACACATCATCCGGCCCTTGGGCCAAACCAATTCCAGTCTTTTAACGGGGCGATATCATCAACGAGTTACGCGTTATCGAAGCGCACGAGCACGGCATCGCGCGTGAACAGATCAGTCGAGCGGCGCTCGACACGCTCGAAGGCTTGCACGCGGCGGGTTTTCGGGCCTGTCTGGTCGGGGGCGCCGTACGCGACCTGCTGCTGGGCGTACCGCCCAAGGACTTCGACGTGGCCACCGACGCCGAGCCCGAACAGGTAGTGGAAGTGTTCGGTCGCAAGGCACGGTTGATCGGCCGGCGTTTTCGTATCGCCCATGTGCGCTTCGGCCGCGAAATCGTCGAAGTGTCGACGTTTCGGGCCGATCCCGGCGCGTCCGATCCCGATGCCGATACCCGCGAGCTCGACGACGCCGGACGGGTGCTACGCGACAACGTATTCGGTTCGATCGCCGAAGATGCCCGCCGGCGCGATTTCGCCATCAACGGTCTCTATTACGATATCGCCGACGATTGCGTACACGACTATGTCGGCGGCATGGACGATGTCGCGGCCTGCCGGCTACGCTTGATCGGCGACCCGGCCGTGCGCTATCGCGAAGACCCGGTGCGCATGATTCGGGCAGTGCGTATTGCCGCCAAACTGGGCCTGACCATCGACGAACCCGCGCGCCCGCCGCGCGAGCTGGTGGGTCTGCTGGCCGATGTGCCGGCTGCACGCATGTTCGACGAAGTGCTCAAGCTGCTCATGAACCCGGCCGGCGCGCGCGTGTTTCGCATGCTGCGCGAATACGGGCTGTTCGCGCCCATGTTCGCTCAGACCGCGGCGGTGCTGGATTCGCCTTCGGGCGCGGCCAGCGAAGCCCTCATCGAGCAGGCGATTACCAATACTGCCGCGCGTATCGAAGCCGGCAAGTCGGTTACGCCCGCCTTTTTGTTCGCGGCGCTGCTGTGGCCGGCAGTACGCGAGCATGCGGCCATGCTCGAACGCGACGGCATGGCGCCTGCGCCGGCATTGGCCAGCGCCCAGAGCGAGGTCGTGGGCCAACAGATTCAGCGGGTATCGATTCCCAAGCGCTTTTCTATTCCCATGCGCGAAATCTGGCATCTGCAGCCGCGTTTTCACCGCCGGCGCGGCAAGCAGCCATCGCGGCTGATCGCGCATCCGCGTTTTCGTGCTGCCTACGATTTTCTATTGCTGCGCGCGGCGGTCGGCGAAGTCGAACAGGAACTGGCCGATTGGTGGACGCTGGCTCAGAACGACCCGTCCACGCCGGCTCCGGGCTCCGGTGGGGCGGCGCCGAGCAAGCCGCGCAAACGCCGCCGTGGCGGGCGTCGCCGTCGTAGTGAAACCGCTTGAGACGAGCCGCGATACGCCACGTGTGAGCGTGGCCTGGATCGGGCTGGGTAGCAATCTGCAATCGCCGGCCGATCAGCTGACCCGTGCGCTCGATACGCTCGGCCGTACGCCGCAGGTACACATTCTGGCGGTGTCGTCGTTCTATCGCACGCTGCCGGTGGGCGGGCCACCCGGCCAGCCCATGTTCTGTAATGCCTGCGCGGCCCTTGCGACGACAGTCAGCGCGCGCGCGTTGCTCGATCGGATGCATGCCATCGAGGCCGAACATGGCCGTGTGCGTGACGTGCGCTGGGGCGCGCGTACGCTCGATCTGGATCTGCTGGCCTACGACGATATGCGCTGTCACGATCCCGCCCTGCAACTGCCGCATCCGCGGGCTTTCGAGCGTGGCTTCGTGCTCGTGCCGCTGGCCGAGATCGCGCCCGCGCTGGTGCTTGAAGGCTACGGGCGGGTGGTCGATCGGGTGGCCGGCGTCGATCGCCAGGGTGTCGAACGCTGGGACTGCGCATGAAGGCCGGTGCCTATATCGCCATCGAAGGGCCGATCGGCGTCGGCAAGAGCACGCTTGCCGCCCGTCTGGCCGCCACGCTGGGCGCGCGCGAACTGCGCGAGGCCCCGGAAGACAATCCTTTCCTGGCGGCCTTCTACGACAATCCGGCGGCCAACGCACTGGCCGCCCAGCTGTCGTTTCTGCTCCAGCGGGCGCGCCAGATCGATACGCTGCGTCAGGTTGATCTGTTCGAGCGTGGCTGTATTGCCGATTTCATGTTCGACAAGGATCCGCTGTTTGCGCGCCTGACGCTCTCGGGCGCGGAACTTGCGCTCTACGAGGAGATTTATGCGCGCCTGGCCTGGGCCGCGCCCACGCCGGACTGCGTGGTCTATCTGGATGCGCCGGTCGCGGTGCTCACCCGGCGTATTGCCAAGCGCGACCGCCCGGCCGAGCGCGGACTCACCGAAGATTATCTGTATCGCGTGGTGGCGGCCTATCGCGACTTTTTTGCCCAATACGGGGCGACCCGCCTGATTCGTGTCGATGCCGCCGCGCTCGACCTGGTGGCCAGCGACGGCGACTATCGCGCGCTGGTGGATGCGCTGACCGGCGATCAGCGCCATGTGGTGCTCGATCAGGCCGCGTCCAGCGGCTGATCGGCGCGGGACTCGACGCATGTCAACCCGTCTTTGGTATAGTCCCGCGCCATGAAGACCAGTCCTTATCCGCATCTGCAACAGCGTGACGCCAAACCCGTCACGGTTTCCGATTTGGCGCGCATGAAGGCCGAGGGCGAGAAGATCGCCTGCCTGACCGCCTACGACGCCAGCTTCGCCGCGCTCGAGGATCGCGCCGGTGTGGATGTCGTGCTGGTGGGCGACTCGCTGGGCATGGTGGTACAGGGCAATTCCACCACCGTGCCGGTGACCGTTGACGATATGGTCTATCACAGCCGGATCACTGCGGCCGGGCTGTCGCGCGCCTTTCTGATGACCGATCTGCCGTTTCTGTCCTATGGCACCAAGCACGATGCGCTGGAAACCTCGCGCCGGCTGATGGGCGAGGGCATGGCCCAGATGGTCAAGTTCGAAGGCGGCGAGATTCAGGCCGATACCATCGAGCATCTGTCGATGCGCGGCGTGCCGGTGTGTGCGCATATCGGCCTGCAGCCGCAGCTGGTGCACAAGATGGGCGGCTTCAAGGTGCAGGGCCGCGGTGATGCGGCCGAAACCATGATCCGCGATGCCAAGCTGCTCGAAGAGTCGGGCGCGGACGTGATTCTGCTGGAATGCGTGCCCTCGGCGCTGGGTGCCGAGATCACCGCCAACGCCAGCGTGCCGGTCATCGGCATCGGCGCCGGGCCGGATACCGACGGCCAGATTCTGGTCATCTACGACATCCTTGGGTTGTCGCCGGGCCGCAAACCGCGCTTCGTGAAGAATTACATGGATAGCGCCGATACCCTCGATGCCGCGGTCACCGACTATGTGGCCGAGGTCAAGAACGGCCGCTATCCCGGCCCCGAGCACGCATTTTCCTAACCACGGGCAGTCCCGCGATGCAGCGACTCCACACGGCGCATGCGCTTCGTGAATGGCGCAGCCGGGCCGGCGGCAAAGTCGGCCTGGTGCCGACCATGGGCAACCTTCATGCCGGCCATCTGGCGCTGGTGGCTGCCGCCCGTGCGGCCTGCGAGCACGTGGTGGTGAGTATCTTCGTCAACCCGCTGCAATTTGGCCCGAACGAGGATCTCGACAGCTACCCGCGCACGCTCGAAGCCGATATCCTCGCGCTCGAAGACGCCGGCGCCGATGCCGTGTTCGCGCCGAGTGTGGATCAGATGTATCCGCACGGCGGTACCACGGCGACCACGGTGCGCGTGCAGGGCATTACCGATATGCTCTGTGGCAGCCGACGGCCGGGGCATTTCGAGGGCGTGGCTACGGTGGTGACCAAACTGCTCAATCTCGTTTGCCCGCATCGTGCTTTCTTCGGCGAGAAGGATTTTCAGCAGCTCGCGGTCATTCGGCGCCTGGTCGAGGATCTGTGCATGAACGTCGACATCGTCGGTGTGCCCACCGTGCGCGAAGCCGATGGCTTGGCACTGTCGTCGCGTAATCAGTATCTCGAGGCCGACGAACGGGCCCGTGCGCCGGCATTGGCGGCGGCGCTCGAGGATTGCAAACAGCGCCTGCTGGCCGGCGATCGCGATTTCGCCGCGCTCGAGGCGCGCGCACGCGCGCTATTGGCTGACGCCGGGCTGGAAGCCGACTATTTCGAGATCCGCTCGCCTGAACTCATTGCACCGCGTGCCGATATGAATGCATTCCGTGTGCTCGCCGCGGCCTTTCTTGGTCGTGCCCGGCTGATCGACAACATCGCCGTCGAGACGGTCGCGGCGGACGTGGCCCAGTAGTCGAACGCGGCGTTTTTCGTTAGGCTTTGGTCCTATTCCCTAGTCTTATTCCCTTCGTTTTTACGATTACAGGAAACTGTCATGCAAGTGACGCTTCTCAAGGCAAAACTTCATCGGGCCTGCACCACGCACGCCGAGCTCGATTATGAAGGCTCCTGCGCGATTGATTCCGATCTGCTGGATGCGGCGGGCATTTTCCCGTATGAACAGATCGAGATTTACAACGTCACCAACGGCGAGCGTTTCTCGACCTATGCCATCAGCGCGGAGTCCGGTTCGCGGGTGATCTCGGTCAACGGCGCGGCGGCCCACAAGGCAAGCCCCGGTGATCGACTGATCATTTGTGCCTATGCACGTATGCCCGAAGGCGAAGCCCATGCGCACAAGCCGCGTCTGATCTATCTCGACGAGCACAACCAGGTCACGCATACGCGCAACGCCATCCCGGTGCAGGCGGCCTAGCCAGGCGCCGTACCGTTCTCACGGTCGGCGATCGGCATGAGTGATCTACGCGACAAGCCGGCCTGGCGCGAACTGGGTGAACTGGCCGCGCGGCTCGAACACGCGCGCGTGGACACGATGTTCGACAACGACGCCCAACGCGCCGCGCGCTTTACCCGTGAAGCCGCCGGGCTGACCCTCGACTTCTCCAAGCAGCGTCTCGATGCGCGCGTGGTCGCCGCGCTCGAAGAACTGGCGGAAAGCCGCGGTTTTTACGAAATGCGCGACGGCCTGTTCGCCGGCGCGCCCATCAACACCAGCGAAGCACGCGCAGCCTGGCATGTTGCGTTGCGCCAGCCGGCCGATGCGCCCCTGTGCGAAGACGTGCATCGCGTACGTGCCGATATGGCGGATTTCGTCGATGCGGTGCGTTCCGGCCAGTGGACCGGCTATTCCGGCGCACCGATTCGCGATGTGGTCAATATCGGCATCGGCGGCTCGGATCTCGGCCCGCGGCTGGTTTACGAAGCCCTGGCGGACCAGGGCCCGCGCGTGCGCTGTCATTTCGTGGCCAATGTCGATCCGGCCGATCTCGACGATACGCTTGCGCATCTGGACGCCGCACAGACGCTGTTCGTGGTGACGTCGAAATCGTTCACCACCGCCGAAACCCTGGCCAACGCCGGCGTCGCGCGCCAGTGGCTGCTCGACCAGGGCGCTGGCGAGGCCGATATCGCCCGTCATTTCGTGGCCGTATCGACCAACGCCGAGGCGGTTCAGGCATTCGGCATTGAGCGCATGTTCGGTTTCTGGGACTGGGTTGGCGGACGGTTTTCGTTGTGGTCTGCAGTCGGCCTGTCGATCGCGCTGGGCCTGGGTAACGAGGTCTTCGAGTCGTTGCTGGCCGGCGCCCATGCGATGGATACGCATTTCAAGCAGGCGCCGCTCGGCGAAAACCTGCCGGCCGCGCTCGCGCTGGTCGGCATATGGAATATCAATTTCCTGGGCCTGCCCAGCCATGTGGTAGTGCCCTATGCACAACGGCTTGCCGAGCTGCCGGCCTATCTGCAGCAGCTGGAAATGGAAAGCAACGGCAAGAGCGTGACCCGCGATGGTCATAGCGCCGGGGTGGATACGGTGCCGGCGATCTGGGGCAGCGTGGGCACCAATGCCCAGCATGCCTACTTCCAGATGCTCCATCAGGGGGTATTGGCCGCCGATGTGGATTTCGTGCTGCCGCTATCCGACGCCCAGGCAGGCGTCGACGAGCGCGAGCGCCAGCGCGTGGCCAATTGCCTGGCCCAGGCCGAAGCCTTGATGTGTGGTCGCGATAGCCAGGCCCTGGCCGCGGAACTGGCGGATGAGGGTCTGGAAGGCGAAGCGCTGCAACAGCGCCTCGCGGCCCGCCGCTTCGACGGCAATCGCCCCAGTTCGACCATCCTCATGGCGCGCGTGGATGCTCATCATCTGGGCGCGCTGCTAGCCGCCTACGAGCACAAGGTGTTCGTGCAGGGCGTGATCTGGGATATCAACAGCTTCGATCAATGGGGCGTGGAATTGGGCAAGACCATGGCCGGCCAGCTGCAGGGCGAGCTCGAAGACCGCGTGGCAGCCGTCGCCCACGACGGTTCGACTGCGGCGCTCATGGCCCGTGTACGCCAGGCCTGGGGGCAGGACGAGGACTAGAAGCCTGTCGCACGTATCGTCGCCCGGTCGCCGATAACGCTAGAATGAAACCATGACCGAATCCAGTGAATATCTGCCCGAAGTCGTCTACGGTGCAGACCAGGTCGGCGCGCTCGACCGCCGTTTTATCGAGACATTCGAGGTCGAGGGCTTCGAACTGATGCAGCGCGCCGCGCGCGCGGCCTATCAGGAGCTCGCCCATATCTGGGCGATGCCGGGCACCTTGTGTGTGTTCTGCGGGCCCGGCAACAACGGTGGCGATGGGTTGCTGGTGGCCGATATCGCCCGTGACGGCGGCTGGGACGTGCGCGTGATCAGTCTTGTAGACACGCAGAAGTACAGTGGCGACGCCGCCCGGGCGCTGTCGCGTTTCATAGATAATGGTGGGACCGTCGAGGCGTTTGCCAATCAGCCGATCGAGGCCGACGTAGTGGTCGACGCGCTGCTCGGCACCGGCCTGAACCGGGATGTCGAAGGCGATTTCGCGGCCGCGATCGAGCGTATCAACGAAGCCGGGGATGCCGGCATCGGCGTGTTCGCGATCGATATCGCCTCCGGTATCGATGCCAGTACCGGCCATGTGTGGTCGCATGCCGTGCGTGCCGATGCCACGGCGACCTTCATCGGCCTGAAGCTGGGCATGCTCACCGGCGAAGGCCCGGCGCATTGTGGCGATATCGCGTTCAACGCCCTTGACGCACCCGATGAGCTGTATGTCGATCAGCCCTATATCGCCCGGCGCCTGACCCATCGGCGTCTGCGTAAGGCCCTGCGGCCACGATCACGCAACCAGCACAAGGGCGACAACGGCCATGTGCTGTGTGTGGGCGGCAACCGCGGCATGGGCGGCTCCATACGCATGAGCGCAGAAGCCGCGCTGCGATCAGGGGCAGGGCTGGTGAGTGTGGTCTGTCACCCCGATCATGCCGGGGCCATGAGTCAGGCCCGCCCGGAGTTGATGTGTCTTGGCGTGGGCGACGACGAATCGATCGCCACGCTGATCGACGCCTGCGACATCATCGCCATTGGCCCCGGGCTGGGCAGCGACCGCTGGGCCGAGAATCTGTGGACGCAGGTCGCCGCCAGCGACAAGCCGCTCGTGGTCGATGCCGATGCCTTGAACCGGCTCGCTCGCGAACCGTTCGAGCGCGACAACTGGATACTCACCCCGCATCCCGGCGAAGCAGGTCGGCTGCTCGACTGGCCCACGGCCGATGTGCTCGATGACCGCGTGAAAGCGGTCCAGACGATGCACGGGCGCTACGGCGGCGCGGTGGTGCTCAAGGGCGCCGGCAGCCTGATCGCCACGCACGAAGAACTGTGGCTGTGTACCGATGGCAATCCGGGTATGGCGGTCGGCGGTATGGGCGATCTGCTCACCGGTGTGATTGCCGCGTTTGCCGCCCAAGGCCTCACGCTCGCCGATGCCGCCAGCCTCGGCGTGTATGTGCATGCGCGCGCCGGCGACCGGGCCGCGGCCGAGGCCGGCCAGCGCGGCCTGCTACCTACCGATCTGTTCGCGGCCATTCGCGGGTTCGTCAATCCCGGGCAGGCGTGATCCACCTCGCCGATGCCGCCGCCACCGATGCCCTGGGCCACCGGCTGGCCGCGGCGCTGCGGGTGTTCGATCGCGGTATCGTGATATCCCTGCGCGGCGAACTCGGCGCGGGCAAGACAGCGCTTGCACGCGCGATCCTGCGCGGGCTGGGCCATGAAGGGCGGGTGGTATCGCCCAGCTATACGCTGGTCGAGCCGTATACGCTGGGCGCGCGCACGCTTTTCCATCTCGACCTCTACCGGCTGGGCGATCCGGAAGAACTCGAGTTTCTGGGCATTCGCGAAATAGACACCGGTCGCGACTGGGTATTCATCGAATGGGCCGAGCGTGGCGCCGGTTTTCTGCCGCCGCTGGATCTGGAAATCCGGCTTGGATATGCCGGTTCCGCGCGGCAGGTGGAGTTTTGCGCGCTCACGCCGATAGGAGAGGAGCTAGGGGCCGCGCTCGATTTTGCGAGATAGGCACGTGCTTTCAAGTGGATATGAAGGTAACGGCCCCTATTGGCTGTTTTGATTGATAAAAAATAGTTGCGCACAGAAAAGCACGGCGCTAGTCTCGCAATCGGGGAATATTACTCACGATGTTCTAGGCAGCAAACTATGCGCGCGAGCATGCAATGGCTTGTTTTCGGGCTTCTGATAAGCCTGACGACACTGGCCGTGGCGAAACAGGCCACGCTGCAGGATGTCCGTCTGTGGGCGTCGTCGGACAAGACGCGCGTGGTTTTCGACCTCGCCGGTCCCACCAACCCGGATCTGTTCATGATCGACAACCCGCTGCGGCTGGTGGTCGATCTGCCCAATGCGCAGGCGCTTAACCGCGTGACCGGCGATATCGACGGCAGCGGCCTGGTCAAGCGGGTGCGCACCGGCGTGCGTCACGGCACCGATTTGCGCGTGGTACTCGATCTCGGCGGGCAGGTGACACCCAAGAGTTTCATGCTGGACCCGGATGCCGACCACGGTTATCGACTGGTGGTCGATCTCAAGCCCAAGAACGGTGGTCCGGCACCCACTATCACAGCCGATGCCGGCTCGGACGCAGCCGGCGCCAGCCACAGCGACGACGATGCCGTGGGGCATGGCACCGCCGCCGCCAATGCCAATGCGCTGGCCCAGGTATCCGAGGCGCCCAGCCGCCAGGCCGCGCCGACGCGCGTGGCCAGAACGCCGGAACGTCCGTCGCGCGATATCGTGATCGTCATCGATGCGGGCCATGGCGGTAAGGACCCGGGCGCCCACGGGCGTGGCGGCACCAACGAAAAGGATGTCGTGCTGCAGATCGCGCGGCGCCTCAAGACCATGGTCGACGACCAGCCGAACATGCGCGGTGTACTGACCCGCGACGGCGACTATTACATCGGGCTGCGCGAACGTATGGTCCGGGCGCGCAAGGCGAAGGCGGATCTGTTCATCTCGATTCATGCCGATGCCGCGCCGCGGGGCGCGCGTGCCACCGGCGCATCGGTCTATGCGCTGTCACACCATGGCGCGACCAGTGAACATGCGCGTTGGTTGGCGCGCCGCGAAAACGCTTCGGACCTGGTCGGCGGCGTCAGCCTGAAGGACAAGGACGACAGCCTCGCCTCATTCATGCTCGATCTGTCGCAAAGTGCGAGTATCGAGGCGAGCATGGACGCCGGCGGACGGGTGCTCAGCGAATTGGACGCGCTCGGGCCATTGCACAAGGCCAAGGTGCAACAGGCCGGGTTCATGGTGCTCAAGTCGCCGGATATCCCGTCGTTTCTGGTCGAAACCGCGTTCATCTCCACGCCCGACGAAGAGCGCAAGCTCAAAAGCGCTGCCTATCAACGTCAGCTGGCAAGCGCCATGCTGCGCGGTATCAAGGGCTATTTCGCCAGCTATCGGCCGGCGACCTTCATCGCCAAGAACCAGGTGCATACCGTGCGATCGGGTGAAACGCTCTCGGAGATCGCCCAGGATTACGGTGTGAGCGTGGCGTCCCTGCGCAGTGTCAATGGCCTCAACGGCAATACCATCCGCGTGGGTGCCGAGCTTCAGATCCCGGCGCCGGGTAACCAGCAGGTCGCCGAGCTGCGTTAAGGCGCTGTATGGGCGCGCCTGATAGGGCGCTTTGATTGCGTGGTCTGAGTCGCCGGATTCGAGAGAATCGCCTGCGGCGGGTGTGCGCACGATCTACGTCGTCTAGCGTAGGCCGGGCCGTGGTGGCGGACTCGTATGAAACCTCAACACGCCCTAGACTGGGCGGATACCGCGCGCAATGGTCGCGCTGGATCAACGCCGCGCCGGGCGTGGCAAAGAGAGGCAGCAGTGGTTCTTCTCCTGGGGGTCGCGGCCGGGCTCGCCTACGGGCTGACCGCGTTCGCGGGCGCATTCCTGGCCGTACCCTTGCTTGTACTGTTTGCGGGCGTGACTTTTCATATGGCGCTGCCGATCGCCCTGTTTGCGCTGGGTATCTGTGCCGCGATCGCAGCCGGTGATGCCGTGCGTGCGCGCCAATGCGATATTTTCGCAAGTGTCTGGTTGATGGGCGGTTCGTTGCCCGTGGCGCTGGCGCTGGGCGCGCTGGCGCATTCGTTGTCGGACTCGGTGCTGGCAACGCTGTTCGTGGTGGCCGCGATCATATTCGGGCCTTTGCTGTTGCTGACCGTGCGTGCCTTTGCCGCGCATGTCGCGCTGCCGCCCGCGGCCCTGCTGCATGCGCCGCGGCGCAGTCTTACCGATGCCAGCACGCACATCGCGCGTAGCCCGGGCGATAATGTCGGCCTGTTGTTCGCGGGTATGGGCTGCGGCGTCTTGACAGCGTTGGTGTCGGCGCCCGGTTCCTGGATCGGCTGGCGCGTACTCCAGCAGCGCTGGCCCGGCCAGCCGCATCTGGCAGTCGGCACGCTGGCCCTGGTGACAGCGGTCGTGGCGACCCTGACTGCCGGCTGGCAGTTTCTGTTCGTCGCCGACGTGCCCGGCTATACGGCCGGACTGTATGTGCTGGGTACAGTCGCCGGCATGGGCATCGCGCGCCGGGTGCAGCAGCGTCTGCCGTTCGCGGCGACCCATCGCGTGCTGGGTGTTCTGACCGTGGTTGCAGCGCTGGCGCTGTGGGTGGCGGTAATGGGCAGTATCCGCGCCAGCTTATGAAACCGCTCGTGCTCGTCGGCGCTGGCCACAGTCATATTGCCCTGCTTGGGCGGGCAGAGCGCCTGCGTGCGGCGGGTTTCGACATAACCCTCGTCGACCCGGGCAGCTTCTGGTATGGCGGCGCGGCCGCTGGCGTGCTGGCAGGACAATTCAGCCAGGCCGCGCTCAAGCTGCCGTTACGCCGTTTCTGTGCCGATCGCGGTGTGCACTACCGCGCCGATCGAGCAATCGGCATGGATACGCGTCATCGCCGGCTGTGGCTTGCCAGCGGGGACATGCTCAACTTCGATACGCTTTCGATGGATGTCGGCCTGGAGAACAGCTTGTCGGTGGCCACCGGCAGTCACGAACCGCCGCAGCTATGGTCGGCGGTGGATGTCAGTGCATTGTTGCAGTTCGCCGATACATTGATGTCGGAAAGCCGGGGCGGGGCACTGCGGCGTATCGCAGTGGTCGGCGCCGGTGCACGCGCGCTGGAGGTGGTGGCCGGGTTGGGCGCACACCCGCAGGCGCGCGCATTCCAGATCGCCTGGTTCGTGCCGCATGCGCGGATATTGCCGGGCGCGCCGGTGGCGCTTGAGCGTCGTATCCGGCGGCGGTTGACCGCGCGCGGCGTGGAGATCATCGCGCACACGGCAATTATCCAGAAGGTCGACGGGGCGATCGTGAGTGACGATGGTCGGCGTTTCGCCATGGATCATGCCGTGCTCGCCGGCGATGCCAGTGCCGCACGGTTCGTACACGCGGCGCGCCTGCCCGCCCAGCAGGCCGGACTCTATGTCACCCGGCGGCTGCAATCGCCATCGGATGCGCGCGTCTATGCAGCAGGCGCCTGTGCCAGTGTGCTCGGCGCGCAGGGCGAACACCGTTATAGCGAACGCCATGCACGCGTTCTCGCCCACAATATCGAGGCAGGCGCACGACAGCGCCCTTTTCAGAGTGTGCGCGCAAACGCTGGCGCTACGGTGGTCGATCTGGGCGATGGACAGGCAGCCGGGTGGCGTGGCCGGTTGTGGTGGCAGGGCCGTGCGCTGGCACGTCGCAAGGCGCGTTCTCACGCGAAATGGCTGGCGTTGATTGCGCAATATGCGCCCGTCAGTCGATAACGCTGCCAATGCGTCGGCCACTGGCTTGAGCTGCCTTCCTTCTAATAGGCCATCGATTCTGAACCGCGCATAAAAAAGGCGACGCATCGAACGATGCGCCGCCTCCAACCGGATCGTCGTTAAACCGACGGTGCGCGGTTACGCGGACTGAAGGTTTTCCCGAACCGCCTTCTCGACGCGCTCGCCGATGGTTTCATCGACGTTGCGCCAGTACTGGAAGGCGCGCTGGAGCACGTCTTCGCCCACGCCGTCGGACAGATGACCCGCGATGTTATGCACCAGACGGTCACGTTCTTCGTCGTTCATCACCTTGTTGACGAGATCGTTGGCCTGGTTGAAGTCGCCGTCATCCTTGCGCAGCGTATAGGCCGCACGAACCATGGCACCGTCGGCTTCCCAGACGTTGTTCGCCGGGTAGGCATCCGGGTTGGCATGGGCGCCGCCCTTGGTGTTGGGCACATAGACCGGATCGCTCACGTTCTGGATGCGCATGGCACCACCCTTGGTGTAGCTGTGAACCGGCGATCTCGGCACGTTGACCGGGATCTGCTTGTAGTTCACGCCCAGACGGGCACGGTGTGCGTCGGCGTAGGAAATGGTGCGGGCCAGCAGCATCTTGTCGGGCGAAACACCGGTGCCGGGGACCATGTTGTTGGGCTCGAAGGCCGCCTGTTCGATTTCGGTATGGAAATCGGTCGGGTTGCGGTCGAGCTTCATGCGACCCACCGTATGCAGCGGGTAGTCCTCGTGCGGCCAGACCTTGGTCAGGTCGAACGGGTTGATGCGATAGGTCTTGGCATCCTTGTAGGGCATGATCTGAACCTGCAGGGTCCAGGTCGGATACTCGCCGCGTTCGATCGCTTCGAACAGATCGCGACGGTGATAGTCGGCGTCGGAGCCGGCCATCTGATCGGCCTGTTCCTGGGTCAGGCACTTGATGCCCTGATCGGTCTTGAAGTGGTACTTCACCCAGAAACGCTCGCCTTCGGCGTTGACCCACATATAGGTATGGCTGGAGTAGCCGTTCATGTGGCGCCAGGTGGCGGGCACGCCGCGATCGCCCATCAGCCAGGTGACCTGATGCGCCGATTCCGGCGACTGGGTCCAGAAGTCCCACTGCATGTCGTGGTCGCGCAGGCCGTTGTCGGCACGACGCTTCTGCGAGTGGATGAAGTGCTGGAACTTCATCGGGTCGCGCACGAAGAACACGGGGGTGTTGTTACCCACCATGTCGAAGTTGCCTTCCTCGGTATAGAACTTCAGCGCGAAGCCGCGCGGATCACGCCAGGTGTCGGGGCTGCCGGATTCGCCGGCGACCGTGGAGAAACGTGCGACCATCGGGGTGGTGGCGCCTTTCTGCAGGAAGGAGGCCTTCGTGTATTTGCTGACGTCTTCGGTGACTTCGAACTGGCCGAAGGCGCCGCCGCCCTTGGCATGGGGCTGGCGGTCCGGAATCATTTCCCGGTTGAAGGCCGCCATCTGCTCCATGAGGAAGTGATCGTGCATGACGATCGGGCCGTCGTTGCCGACGGTCAGCGAATGCTCGTCGCTCGGATACGGTTCGCCGCCGGTGGTCGTTTCTGTTTTATGGATATCGTCCGTCAAGGTTTTACCCTCCAGGTGGTGGTTTACGCGACGCGTACGCCGCATATCGTTATCGTCGCGACTGATCATCGTCCGTGCTGGCAGTGTCGGCCGTACGGCACACGCCGCAGATGCCCCAGTACATGACCTCGGCTTCGTCGATTTCAAAGCCGTGGTCGTGATCGGGATCCAGGCAGGGACGCACGCCAACGGCACAATCGACATCCTCGATACGCCCGCACCGCCGACACACCAGATGATGGTGGTTGTCGCCGGTGCGCCGCTCGAACCGCGCCGGATGGCCGGCCGGTTTGATCTGCTGTACCAGATTGGCTTCGAGACAAGCATTGAGTACGTCGTAGACCGCCTGTTTCGAAATCGAGCCCAGCCGTTGACGCACGCCTTCATGCACCTGCTCGACGGTGGCATGGGGGTTGTCCGCAAGCCACTCGAGCACGCCATGGCGCGCGGCCGTGACCCGCATTCCGCGGGCACGAAGCTGTTGAACGATGGGTGTCATGTCTCGACTCATGGCCAGCCGATACTCGGCGATAAACTTGAACGAGTCAAGTTTACGATTGGCTACAGTCAATCCTGGCGTCACAAGCGCGGGCAGCCGGCCAAATCGGGCGCACCGGTCGCGCTCCGGCGCGCACGCGATTTTGCGAACCCGCCAGACTTGGCCGACACTATGGCGCTGCCCAGACCGATGCAGCCTCATGCCGATTCGCCGACTCGATGACCAGTTGATCAGCCAGATCGCCGCCGGCGAGGTAGTCGAGCGTCCGGCGTCGATCGTCAAGGAACTCATGGAAAACAGCCTCGACGCGGGTGCGGGCTGGATTCACGTGACGATCGAACATGGCGGTCTGCGTCGTATTGTGGTGGCCGATGATGGCCACGGTATTGCAGGCGACGATCTGGCACTGGCCGTGGCCCGTCATGCCACCAGCAAGATCGATAGCCTGGATGCGCTCGAGTCGGTGGCAAGTCTTGGGTTTCGTGGCGAAGCGCTGGCCAGTATTGCCTCGGTATCACAGCTGACGTTGACGTCGCGCACGGCCGACGCCGATTGCGCCTATGCGATCAGCCCGGCCAGCAGCGATACGCCGCGCCCGGCAGCCCTCGATCGTGGTACGCGCGTGGAAGTGCGCGAACTGTTTGCGCGTATCCCGGCGCGGCGTAAGTTCCTGCGCGCGCCGGCGACCGAATTCGCGCATATCCGCAAGGCTTTCAATCAGCTGGCCCTGTCGCGCTTCGATATCGGCTTCGTACTGCATCACGACGGCACCGAAGTCGCGCGTATCGCCCCCGCGCAGAATCCCGAGGCCATGCAGCAGCGCGTGGACAAACTCATCGGCGGGGCGTTTGGTGATCATGCCGTGGCCGTGGATGAACAGGCCGCCGGCATGCGTCTGTCCGGCTGGATTGCCACGCCGGGGTTTTCCCGGGGCCAGGCCGATCGCCAGTACAGCTATGTGAACAACCGGCCGATTCGCGACAAGGTGTTCAATCACGGCGTGCGCCTGGCGTATCGCGATCTGTTGCACAACCAGCGCCACCCGGCCTATGTGCTCTATCTGACGCTGGATACCCGCCAGGTCGACGTGAACGCCCATCCGGCCAAGGCCGAAGTACGTTTTCGCGAATCGCGGCTGGTACACGATTTCGTGTTTCGCAGCGTCGGCCGGGCACTGGCCGCGGTCGAGGCCAAACCACATGCCGCACGCGAGGTCGAGCTGCCGGTAACCGCGAGTGAAAGCCCGCCGCCATCGAACCCGATCGCCAGCGCGGGCGTGCAGCAATCCTTCGATACCCGGCCATACAGTGGCGGGGCGCCGGGTGTCGCCCAGTCGCGTGCGGCCTATGCCTTCCAGATGCCGAGCGCCCCCGAGCCGTCGCTGCAGGCGCCGCCGGCCGCGCCTGCGAGCGCGAATGATGAGCGCGCGCCCATGCCGGCGCTGGGCTATGCCATCGGCCAACTGCACGATATTTATATTCTGGCCCAGAACCGCGAGGGCCTGGTGCTCGTGGATATGCATGCCGCGCATGAGCGCGTGCTCTACGAACAACTCAAACAGGAGTATTCGGCGGGCCATGTCCAGTCAAAGCGCTTACTCGTACCGGAAACGTTGTCGGTATCGGAACAGGAAGCCGCGGCGATCGAAACCCACGCCGAGGCCC
Organism: Salinisphaera sp. T5B8; assembly: GCF_040361255.1. NCBI lineage: Bacteria > Pseudomonadati > Pseudomonadota > Gammaproteobacteria > Salinisphaerales > Salinisphaeraceae > Salinisphaera > Salinisphaera sp. T5B8. The sequence goes on from NZ_APNG01000007.1 coordinate 70,026, forward strand.
TGGCGGCGGTGGGGCTGGAAATCACCCGCGCCGGGCCTACCAGCGGGCTGCTGCGCGCGGTGCCGGCACTGCTGGCCAACGAGGATTACGTGGCCTTGGCCTATGACATGATCGGCGAACTCGGCGAGGGCCTGCGCGGCGCGGCCGGCGTGCGCGATCGTATCGACGACGTGCTGGCCGATATGGGCTGCAAGGCTGCGGTGAAGGCCGGGCGCCGGCTGACCCTGACCGAAATGAATGCGCTGTTGCGCGATATGGAACATACCGAGCGGGCCGGCCATTGCAATCATGGCCGCCCGAGCTGGGTTCAGGTCGACATGGCCGGCCTGGACCGGCTGTTCATGCGCGGCAAGTGACGATGAATACGCACAGACCGGGCGTGGTCTTTCTGCTCGGGCCGACCGCCTCCGGCAAGACCGGTTTGGCCATCGAGCTGGTCGAACGCCTGAATGCCGAGATCGTGTCGGTGGATTCGGCCATGGTCTATCGCGGCATGGATATCGGCACCGCCAAACCGGATGCCGAAACGCTGGCCCGGGCGCCGCATGCGCTGATCGATATTCGTGACCCGGCCGAGCCGTATTCGGCCGCCGATTTTCGGGCCGATGCCATCGCCGAGATCGAGCGCATTCATGCCGCTGGCCGGCTGCCGCTGCTCACCGGTGGCACCTCTTTGTATTTTCGCGCCCTCGAACATGGGCTCAGCGAAATGCCGTCGCGCGATGAAGCCGTGCGCGCCCATCTGAATGCCGAGGCCGAGCGCCACGGCTGGGCGCAACTGCATGAACGCCTGGCAGCGATCGACGCCGAGACCGCGCAGCGGATTCATCCCAACGATGCCCAGCGTATTCAGCGCGCGCTCGAGATTCATACGCTGACCGGGCTCGCCCCCAGCGTATTGCATGCCCGGGACAAGGCGCGCCGGAACGTGGCTGCGCTGCCGTGGTCTATCGGCAAGATCGCGGTCGCGCCAGCGCGGCGCGAAACGCTGCATGCACGCATCGCCCAGCGCTTCGAGACGATGTTGGCACAAGGCTTGTATGCCGAGGTTGAAAAGCTGCACGCCCGGCCCGATCTAAACCTCGAATTGCCGTCGATGCGGGCGGTCGGTTATCGCCAGCTCTGGCAGGTGCTGGATGGGCAGATGACATTGGACGAGGGGATCACCCGCGCGGTGTTTGCCTCGCGTCAGCTGGCCAAACGGCAACTGACCTGGCTACGCTCGCTGGAACGGGTTGCATGGCTGGAAAGTGAAGAAAAAAACATTACAAATCAGGCATTAGAAGCCATCCGGGCAGCCGGCCAGTCTGTCGGGCCCGTGCTATAATCGAATCATACGAATTTTATACCCCTGCTTTTTCGGAGTCTGAATCCATGGCAAAAGGCCAAACACTACAAGAACCATTCCTCAATGCCTTGCGCAAGGAGCGCGTGCCGGTGTCGATTTATCTGGTCAACGGCATCAAGCTTCAGGGTCAGATCGAGTCCTTCGACCAGTTCGTGGTACTGCTGCGTAACGCGGTCAACCAGATGGTCTACAAACACGCAATTTCCACCATCGTGCCCTCGCGCAACGTCCGCTCGGAAATGCATGAGGAAATGAATCAGAACAGTGAGGTTGACGGTAATTCCTGATACAGCGCGTATGAGTAGTCGGCATGTTTGAGCGTCCGCCGACCGGCCAGGCGGCCGTGATCGTGCATCTCGCCTTCGGCCTCGACGAATACGACGAGGCCGATCGCGAGTTCCACGAACTGGTCACGTCGGCCGGTGGCGAAGTGCTTGCCCATGTCGGCGGTAGTCGGCGCAGCCCCGATCCGCGGTATTTCGTGGGCGGCGGCAAGGTCGACGAAATTGCCGAGCTCGTGGTCGAACACGGCGCCGAACTCGTGGTGTTCAACCACGACTTGTCGCCGAGTCAGGAGCGCAACCTCGAAAAGCGCCTGAACGCGCGCGTGCTCGATCGCGCCGGGCTCATTCTGGATATTTTTGCGTCGCGTGCGCGTTCGCACGAGGGCAAGTTGCAGGTCGAGTTGGCCCAACTTCAGCATCTGGCCACACGGCTGGTGCGAGGCTGGTCGCATCTGGAGCGTCAAAAGGGCGGTATCGGCCTGCGCGGGCCGGGTGAAACCCAGCTGGAAACCGATCGCCGCCTGCTCAACGAGCGTATCAAGATGCTGCGCCAGCGCCTGGAGAAGGTCAGTGCGCGGCGCGAGCAGGGCCGTTCGGCACGTCGGCGTGCCCGTACGCCGATCGTGTCGCTGGTGGGCTATACCAATGCCGGCAAGTCGACGCTTTTCAATCGACTCACCGGCGAAGACATCTATGCCGCCGACCAGCTGTTCGCTACGCTCGATCCGACCCTGCGGCGTATGAGTGTGCCGGTGGGCGAGCCGTTGATCGTGGCCGATACCGTGGGTTTCATCCGCGATCTGCCGCATGAACTGGTGGCGGCGTTCAAGGCCACGCTGGAAGAAACACGCGAGGCCGACGTATTGCTGCATGTCATCGATGCCGCCGACGTGGAGCGCCGCGCCCACGCACGCGAAGTCAATAACGTATTGGCAGAAATCGGTGCGGGCGAGGTGCCCCAGATCGAGGTGTTCAACAAGGTCGATCTGATCGACGACGAATCCGCGCGTATCGAAACCGATGCGCACGGCCGCCCGCTGCGTGTCTGGCTGTCGGCGGCCAGCGGCGAGGGCGTGGATGCGCTGCGCGCGGTGCTGGCCGATTTCTGCAATCCGGATATGATCGCCGGCGTGCTGCGCGTGCCGGCGGCAGCCGGGCGGCTGCGCTCGGCGCTGTTCGAGCTGGGCGTGGTGGACGACGAAAGCTACGATGACGACGGCGCGAGCCGGCTGAACGTGACCGCTTCGCAGGGCGACCTGGAGCGAATTGTCGCCCAGGCCGGGCTTGCGTTCGACGACGTGCTGGTGGAACGGCGGGCCGCGCGAATGGCCGCGGCGGACTCGGCATCTTCGGCTTCGCCGTCTGCGTAAGGCGCTTGCAGGCTGCGGTTGTTGCTGTGCTGGCTGTCGGTGTATGCGCCAGCAGCGTTCGACAGGGGTACGGGGGGTCGATAGAATCGCGCTTTCGCCCCGCGCCGGCGGCCAAATCCTTCGTTCCAGCCGCGTGCCGTTACGCCGCGAGCTGTGTGCGCGATGGCAATGTAAAGGAAACAACAGATTTGCTCATGGCAAATGAACGATCGATAACGCAACCGCCCAGCTCGGCGGTTCAGGCACTCGCTCTATCCTTGCGCTGCACCCGATTCGGGCGCGGCGCGCATGGCGCGTGCGCTGTTCACAACATGGCAACGGGAGCCTGCTGATATGGCCTGGAATGAGCCCGGTAAGGGTCAGGACCCCTGGGGCGGCGGCAACAAGAACAACGGTAGCGGCCCGCCCGATCTGGATCAGATCTGGCGTAAGTTCCGTGCCCGCATGTCCGGCAACAAGGGCGGCAATGGTGGTTCGGACAACGGCGGCGGCGCCGGTGGGCCGAGCCCGGCGATTTTGTTGTTCATCGTGCCGGTGGCACTGGTGATCTGGCTGCTGACCGGTCTGTACGTGGTGCAGCCGGGTGAAAAAGGCGTGGTGCTGCGTTTCGGTGACTATATCGAGACGCAGGGGCCGGGCTGGCACTGGCGGATTCCGTATCCGGTGGATCGGGTCTACAAGGTCGATACCCAGCAGGTGCGCCGGGCCAAGAACCGCGCGGTGATGCTGACCAAGGACGAAAACATCGTCGAGGTCGAGGTCGCCGTGCAATATCGCATTTCGGATGCGATGAACTATCTGTTCCAGCTGCGCGAGCCCGATGCCACCGTCGAGCAGGTGCTGCGTTCGGCGGTACGCGAGATCGTGGGCACCAGTCGTATGAACCAGGTGATCCAGGAAGGCGTGCAGGTCGAAGAGCTCGAGGATCGCGCGTTGCAGAACGTCGATCTCAAGGAAGGCTCCGGCCAGCCGGCCGAAAAGGATGCCCTGCAGGGCGTGGACGACAAGCTCGTCAACGAGATCAAGGCCCAGCAGGAAAGCTACCCCGAGATCACCGACCGTTCGCGCGCGGCCTTGCCTGAAAACGTACGCAAGATCGTGCAGAGCACGCTGTCGAGCTACGACGCCGGTATCGATGTGGTGGCCGTGAACGTGCAGTACTCGCAGCCGCCCGAACAGGTGCAGGGTGCGTTCGAGGAAGCCATCAAGGCGCGTGAGGAAGAAGAGCGCAAGAAGAATATCGCCCGCGCCTATGCCCGCGATATCGTCGCCCGTGCCCAGGGTGAGAAGGCGCGAATTCTGCTGGATGCACGGGGTTATCGCGAACAGAAGACGGCCCGCGCCAAGGGTGAGGCCCAGCGCTTCACCGAACTGCTGGCCCAGTACGAAAAGGCGCCGGAAGTCACCCGCGAACGCCTGTATCTGGAAACCATGGGCGACGTGCTGTCGAACGCGAACCTGATTCTGGCCGAGCAGGGCGGCAACGGGCCGATGATGTATCTGCCGCTTGAAAAGATGCTCAATGAATCGCGTCGCAACAAACAGCTCGAGAACGCAGCCAACGACGGCATGAACGCCGATTCGGATGGCAACAGCGCCAATGCCGGCTCGGCCGACAGCGGATCGAACGACAATAGCTCGTCGTCCAGCCGCCGTTCGTCCGACAGTCTTCGCAGCCGGGACCGCAACTCATGAGCCCCAAGCATATTTTCGCGATCATCGTCGTTCTCGTCATCGGCTACGCAGCGCTCGATTCGGCCTTCATCGTCGACGAGCGTGAGCGTGTCGTGGTGGTCGAGCTGGGTGAGATCGTCGGCCAGAACTACGAGCCGGGCCTGCATTTCAAGGCGCCCTTCATCCAGACCGTGCACTCCTTCGATCGCCGCGTGATGACCTTCACCGAAGAGATCGAACGCGTGCTGACCTCCGAGAACAAGAACCTCGCGGTCGATTTCTACGTCAAGTGGCGTATCAACGATACGGTCGACTATTACCTGTCGACCCAGGGCCAGGAACAACGCACTCGCGACCTGCTCACCGAAATCGTGGAGAACGACCTGCTGGCCGAATTCTCCAAGCGCACGATTCGCCAGGCGGTCGGCGACGATCGCAACGAAATCGTCGCCGCGGTTCAGGTGCAGGCCAATCAGGACGCCAAGGAACTCGGTGTGCAGATCGAGGACGTGCGCATCATGCGTCTGGACCTGCCCGAAGAAGTCAGCGAGTCGGTCTACGAGCGCATGCGCTCCGAGCGTCAGGAAGTCATCCGTACGCTCCGGGCCCAGGGCGACGCGGCCGCGCAGGAGATCCGCTCGGACGCCGAACGCGAACGTACGATCATCCTGGCCGATGCCTACAGCCAGGGGCAGGTGATCCGCGGTAAGGGCGACGCTCAGGCCGCCGAGCTCTATGCCCAGGCGTATCAGGCCAACCCGACGTTCTACAGCTTCTATCGCAGCCTGGAGCTCTATCGCAATGCGCTGGGCAGCGACGATCTGATGCTGCTGCGCCCGGACGGCAAGCTGTTCCGTTACTTCAACCCGAGTGCGTCGAACGCCGGATCGAGCCCGTAGCGCGGCATGTGGCCGGATCTTGTGCGCGCGTTGGCGCTTGTGCTGGTGATCGAGGGGTTGATGCCGTTCATCGCCCCCGAGCGCTGGCGTGAGATGATGCTGCGGCTGTCGGAAGTCGACGGCCGCAGCCTGCGCGTGTTCGGCGGCGTGCTCATCGGCGTGGGCGCGGTGCTGTTGCAATTCATTCATTGATTCAAAGACGTCGGAACGCGATGCAATCCAACCGCTGGCTTTTGCCCGAGGGCGTACAGGAAATGGTGCCGCCGGAGTCGTGGCGCCTCGAATCTGCCCGCCGGCAGCTTCTCGATCTGTACTGGCGCTGGGGCTATGACCTCATTCGCCCACCGCTGATCGAATATCTCGACTCGCTGTTGACCGGGGCCGGTCACGAGCTCGATCTGCAGACCTTCAAGCTGACCGATCAGCTCAACGGGCGCATGATGGGCGTACGCTCGGACATGACCACCCAGGCCACGCGTATCGATGCCCATCGCCTGGCGGCCACAGGGCCCGCGCGCTACTGCTATATCGGCAGTATTCTGCGTACCCGGCCCGAAGAGCCGGGTGGTTCACGCCAGCCCTTGCAGGTCGGCGCGGAGAAATTCGGCGATGCCCATATCGACAGCGATCTGGAAATCGTGTCGTTGATGCTGGAAACGCTGGGCCTGATGGGTATCGACAACGCCTGTCTGGATCTCGGCCATGTCGCGATCTACCGGCGGCTGGTCGCCCATGCCGATATGCCGGCCGAGCTCGAGCCGCAGCTTTTCGATGTGGTGCAACGCAAGTCACGGCCGGACCTCGACGCGCTCGCCGCCTCAGGCCGTCTGGATGCCCAGAGCCATGCCCGCTTCACCCAGCTGATCGAGCTCAATGGCGCGCCCAGCGTGCTCGCCGATGCGCGCGAGGCGCTGGCCGGAATCGACCCGGGCATCGACAGTGCCCTGGATCGGCTCGACGAAATGGTCGCGCTGCTGGCCAACCACTACCCGCAGGTACCGCTGTTTCTCGATCTGGCCGAGCTGCGCGGCTATCGTTACAAGACCGGCCTGCTGTATGCGGCCTTTGCGCCCGGTCTCGGGCGCGAACTGGCCCGTGGCGGGCGCTACGACAATGTGGGCGCGGCGTTCGGGCGGCCGCGCCCGGCGACGGGTTTTTCGGCCGATCTCAACCTGTTGGCCGCGCTCGGGCGCTTCGATGTCGCGCCGCGCGGCGGCGCGATCCATGCGCCGGCCGGTAGCGACCCGCAGCTGCTGGCCAGTGTTCGCCGGCTGCGCGCGGCGGGCGAACGCGTGGTCGTGGCCACGCCGGATAGCGGCGATCGTATCGACCCTGGTTGCGATCGCGCACTCGAATATATCGACGGTCGCTGGGACGTGCGACCACTGTCTGAAACGACTCACCCGAGCAAGGATTAGTCATGGGCAAACGTGTCATCGTCATCGGCAGCCAGTGGGGCGACGAAGGCAAGGGCAAGATCGTGGATCTGCTCACCGATCGCACCCGCCATGTCGTGCGCTTTCAGGGCGGCCACAATGCCGGCCATACGCTCGTCATCAATGGCGAGAAGACGGTGCTGCACCTCATCCCGTCGGGCATTCTCCACGATGGGGTGACCTGTCATATCGGCAACGGCGTGGTGCTCTCGCCGGAAGCACTGATCGAGGAAATGGCCACGCTCGAGGCGCGGGGCGTACCGGTACGCAGTCGCCTGCGCATCAGTCCGGCCTGTCCGTTGATCCTGCCCAGCCATATCGCGCTGGACAAGGCGCGCGAAGCCGCCCGCGGCAAGACCGCGATCGGCACCACCGGCCGCGGTATCGGTCCCGCGTATGAAGACAAGGTGGCCCGCCGTGCGATCCGCGTGGGCGATCTGTTCCGGCGCGAGATGCTGGCCGCCAAGCTCGGCGAGGCGCTGGACTTCCACAACTTCGTGCTCAAGAACTATTTCGGCGTTGCGCCGATCGATTTTCAGTCCACGCTCGACGAATGCCTGCGCTATGCCGACGAGATGGCGCCGATGGTGGCCGACGTGGCCGAGCTGCTGCGCCAGGCCTACGTCGCCGACGAATCGATTCTGTTCGAGGGCGCCCAGGGCGCGCTCCTGGATGTGGACCACGGCACCTATCCATACGTAACGTCCTCCAACACCACGGCTGGCGGGGCGGCCACCGGCACCGGCGTGGGCCCGGTGTATTTCGACTACGTCATGGGCGTGGTCAAGGCCTATACCACGCGCGTGGGCTCGGGCCCGTTCCCGACCGAACTCGACGACGCCAACGGCCGCCATTTGGCCTCCAAGGGCGCCGAGTTCGGTGCCACCACGGGGCGCGCGCGTCGCTGCGGCTGGTTCGATGCCGTGGGCTTGCGCCGGGCGGCCTTCAACAACAGTCTGTCGGGGCTTTGTATCACCAAGCTCGACGTGCTCGACGGCCTGGATGCGATTCAGCTGTGTACCGGCTATCGCTGCGATGACGAGCTGATTACCGTGCCGCCGCTGGGCGCGGATGCGCTGTCGCGTTGCGAGCCGGTGTATGAAGAGATGCCGGGCTGGAAGGAGTCCACGGTGGGCGTACGCGAATACGATGCGCTGCCGCAGGCCGCGCGTAATTATCTCGATCGTCTGACCGAGATCGTGGGTACGCCGATCGATGTGGTGTCCACCGGCCCCGATCGGGCCGACACCATCGTGCTGCGCGACCCGTTCGCGGGCTGAGGTTGCCTGGCCGCGGTCGCCGCCTGGTGACCGCGGTGTCTGAAGGGTTGAGGCGCGGCGCACGCGCTTTCGACAGACATAAAAAAAGCCGCGCTACCAGCGCGGCTTTTTCGCGATTCACGCTTGGCTCGGCCAATCGTGAGTCATCAATTCGAACTTGGTGCCCAGGAGAGGACTTGAACCTCCACGACCGTTAGGTCACTAGCACCTGAAGCTAGCGCGTCTACCAATTCCGCCACCTGGGCTCGAAGAGCGCGCAATTTAGCGATTGGCCCGGCAGTTGTCAATCGCTGTCGACAATCGTTGCTTGTGCATGCCTGTGGTTACGGTATCGTGCGCGCATATGGAGCAAAATCTTGAATAAGAAAACGAGCGGTAGCGCCGACTGGCGCGACCGCGATCCGCAGTTCAAACACGAAAAAGGCAGCTACGCCGAACCGGTGCCCAGCCGCCAGCTCGTGCTCGACGACCTCGCCGAGGCCGGGCGGCCCCTGACCTGGGCCGAGCTGACCGAACGCTATGCGTTGACCGGCGATGCCGCTGAAGCGTTCGAGCACCGCCTGCGCGCCATGTTGCGCGACGGCCAGTTGCTGGAAAACCGGCGCGGCGCGCTGGGGCCGCTCGACAAGATGGATCTGGTGCGTGGGCGCGTACAGGGTCATCGCGACGGGTTTGGCTTTCTCATCCCCGACGACGGCGAGCAGGACGATGTCTTTCTCAACCCGCGTCAGATGCGCCTGCTCATGCACGGCGATCGCGCGGTGGTGCGTATCGTCGGACGCGATCAGCGTGGCCGGCGAGAAGGACGTATCGCCGAGGTGCTCGAGCGTGTCAACGACACGGTCGTCGGGCGCTTCGTCGAAGAGCGTGGCGTATGTCATGTCGTGCCCGACAATGCGCGCATCGCCCACGATATCCGCGTGCCCGAGGCCGATCGCAACGGCGCCGAACATAACCAGATGGTGACCGTTCGTATCGTCGAGCCGCCGTCCAAGCGCGTACAGCCGATCGGCGAGATCGTCGAAGTGCTGGGCGACCGCATGGCGCCGGGCATGGAGATCGATATCGCCATGCGCTCGCACGGCATTCCCTACGAATGGCCGCCCGAGGCGCTGGCCGAGGCCGAAGCCTTCGGCGACGCCGTCGCCGAAAAAGACAAGCAGGGGCGCACCGATCTGCGCGATCTGCCCTTGGTCACCATTGACGGCGCCGACGCGCGCGATTTCGACGACGCTGTCTATGCCCGCAAGACTCCCCGCGGCTGGCGGCTGTGGGTCGCCATCGCCGACGTGTCTTCGTATGTGAAACCGGGCTCGGCGCTCGACGAAGAAGCCCAGCGCCGTGCGACCTCGGTGTATTTCCCCGATCATGTCGTGCCCATGCTGCCGGAGGCATTGTCGAACGGCTTGTGTTCGCTCAATCCCGAGGTCGACCGGCTGGCGCTGGTCTGCGAAATGCGCCTGGACAAACAGGGGCGCATGCGCTCGAGCCGCTTTTATTCGGCGGTGATCCGTTCGCATGCGCGCCTGCTCTACGAACAGGTCGCCGACTGGCTGGAAAACCCGGAGAACATGCCCGAGCGCTATCGGGAATTGGCTCAGCCGCTGAACAACCTGCACGGGCTGTACGAGGCGCTGCTCGCCGAGCGGCGCGAGCGTGGCGCGATCGAGTTCGAAACCACGGCCACGCGCATCATCTTCAACGAAGATCGCAAGATTCAGCGCATCGTGCCCACCGAACGCAATGTCGCGCACAAGATCATCGAGGAATGCATGATCGCGGCGAACGTGGCTACGGCCACGCATCTGTCGAAAAAGCGCATGCCGCTGCTTTATCGCGTGCACAGCGGCCCGGCGGCCGACGCGCTCGAGGATCTGCGTGCGTTCCTGGCCGAGCGCGGACTCTCGCTGCCCGGTGGCAGCGATCCGCAGGCGGCCGACTATGCGCGGCTGCTGGCGTCCATCGCCGATCGCAGCGATGCGCATCTGATCCAGACAGTGATGCTGCGCAGTCTGTCCAGGGCGGTCTATACGCCGCATAACGACGGCCATTTCGGTCTGGCGCTGGAAAACTACGCCCATTTCACATCGCCGATCCGGCGTTACCCGGATCTGCTGGCCCATCGCGCGATCAAGCACCTGGAGGCGCGGCGCAAGCCCAAGACCTTCGACTACGACATGGGCATGATGGAGGCTCTGGGCACCGTCTGCTCGGAAGCCGAAAAGCGCGCCGACGACGCCACCCGCGATGTCGACGACTGGCTCAAATGCGAATACATGAGCGATTCGCTGGGCCAGACGTTCGAAGGCACGGTCACCGGCGTGACCTCCTTCGGGCTGTTCGTCGAGCTCGATGGTATTTATGCGACCGGCCTGGTGCATGTATCGAGCCTGTCGAATGACTATTATCATTTCGACGCCCAGTCGCGTTGCCTGCGTGGCGAACGTTCAGGCGTGGTACACCGGCTGGCCGACAAGATGAAGGTGAAGGTCGCGCGCGTCGATCTCGACGAGCGCAAGATCGATTTCGAGCTGGTCGCGCCCGACAGTGCGGCCACCAAACGCGGCAAACCGGCGCCGAAGTCTGACTCGGGCAAGTCCGACAAGCGCAAGTCGTCCGGCAAGTCGCGCCGTCAAAGCAAGCGAGGTAAACGTTGATGAACCGGTCCATGACCCGAAAGAATTCCGCCATCCTGCTCGTCGCACTGCTGTGCACGGCGTTGTTCGTGACCGCCTGCGCGGGGGACCCCAACCGCAAGACCAAGATCGGTGCCGGCGTTGGCGCGGTCCTCGGTGGCATTGCCGGTTCCCAGCTGGGCGACAAGTCCGGCACCAACGCCGCGATCGGCGCGGCCATCGGCGCACTCGCCGGCGGCGCGACCGGGCGCTATATGGATAACCAGCAGCAAGAGCTCAACCAGAAGCTGTCGGCCGAACAGGCCCGCGACATGCTCGATATCACCCGTCTGAACGGCGACGCGCTCAAGATCGGCGTGGCCAGCGATGCCTCGTTCGCGGTGGATAGCGCCACTTTGTCGGGCAACGCCCAGAGCACGTTCAACAAGATCGCGGAAACGCTCAAGGACTACGACAAGACCGCGATTCACGTGGTCGGTCATACCGATAGCACGGGCAGCGAGCAGTACAACATGAAGCTGTCGCAGGAACGCGCTCAGGCCGTGGCCCAGTTCCTGACCAGCCGCGGCGTGGATCCGCAGCGCGTGCTTACCTGGGGGCGCGGCGAATCCGAGCCGATCGCCAGCAACGATACCGAAGCCGGCCGTGCGGAAAACCGTCGTGTGGATATCGTGATCAAGCCGATCGTGGAAGGCCAGGAATCGCAGGCTTTCTCCGAGCCGCCGTACCTCGGCTCGTAAGCGAGGCGTTTTCGGCCATCGTGCCGATCGATGAAGCCCGGCATGGCCGGGCTTCTTTGTTTGCAGCAATTCTTTCGAGCGACAAGAGCGGGGCATAGCCGGTGACAAGCGCAGACGAACGGGGCCTGATCGGCGGCTTTCATGCCGTGATGAGTGCGATTGAAAAGGATCGCGGCCTGGCGCGCATCTGGCTGGCCAGCGGCCGACGTGACGGGCGCGCCGACGCGTTGCGGGCTGCCGCGGCCGATCGCGGTATCGAGATCGTCAGCGCGGATATGGCCGCGCTCGATGCCATGCTCGCCGATGTACGTCATCAGGGCTGTATCGCCGAGCGTGCGCTCGCGCGCGAAAAACGCGAATCCGACCTGCTGGATCTGCTTGCCGCCGCCGAGCGCCCCTGGGTGCTCGCACTCGATCAGGTTCAGGATCCGCACAATCTCGGCGCCTGTCTGCGCAGCGCGGCCGCCGCGGGCGTGACCGCCGTGATCGCACCGCGCAAGCGTGCCGCCGGGCTCACCGCTGCCGTACGCAAGGTGGCCGCGGGCGCGGCCGAGCGTATTGCCTTCGTGCCGGTGACCAATCTCACCCGCGCGATCGCACGCCTGCAGGACGAGGGATTCTGGGCGGTTGGCCTCGACGGCACGGCAGAACTTTCGATCTACGACAGCGACCTGCCGGAACGGCTGGTGCTCGTGGCCGGCGGCGAGGAAAAGGGCATCCGGGCACTCACCGCGCGCCAGTGCGATGCGTTGGTTTCGATTCCGATGGCCGGGGACATCGAAAGCCTGAACGTATCGGTGGCCACGGGCGTGGCCCTGTTCGAAGCGCTGCGCCAGCGCCGGCTGGCTACGCAGGGCTGAAATAGCCCGCGCACGCGTTGCGTTGGGCGCGTCAAGCCCTTAGACTACCGCGCCTCGCGGCGTTCGCGCCGCAGTCCTTGCTCCACGGTCGTTCAGGCAATCGAACAGGCCGGGGGCTGCAACCCGAAAGGAAACACAATGCGACACTATGAAATCGTGTTTCTGGTCCACCCGGACCAGAGCGAGCAGGTGCCGGCGATGGTCGAAAAATATCGCGGCATCATCGAAAACGACGGCGGGACCATCCACCGCCATGAAGACTGGGGCCGTCGTCAGCTGGCCTATCCGATCACCAAGATCCACAAGGCGCATTACGTGCTGATGAACGTGGAGTGCTCGCAGGAAGCGCGCGAGGAACTCGAAGACGCGTTCCGTTTCAACGACGCCGTGCTGCGTCATCTGGTGATCGCCCGTCACAAGGCCGATACCGACCCGTCCCCGCTTGCCAAGAACGCCGACGATCGCGGCGAGCGCAAGCCTGCTGCCAACGCCAGCTAAGGAGTTTCGAACATGGCCCGTTTTTTCCGTCGCCGTCGTTTTTGCAAGTTCACCGTCGAAGGCGTCGAGGAGATCGATTACAAGGATATCGAGACCCTCAAGCAGTACGTCACCGAAACCGGCAAGATCGTGCCCAGCCGTATTACCGGCACCGCGGCACGCTATCAGCGTCAGTTGTCCACCGCGGTCAAGCGTGCGCGTTTTCTCGCGCTGCTGCCGTACACCGATCGGCATTCGTCCTAGGAGGCCCTCGTGGAAGTCATTCTGCTACAGAAAGTCCGCAACCTCGGCGACCTGGGCGATACCGTCAAGGTCCGTCCCGGTTACGGTCGTAATTTCCTGATGCCGCGTGGCATCGCGCTGCCGGCCACCAAGGCCAACCTGGCGGTCTTCGAAGAGCGTCGTTCCGAGCTGCAGGCTGCCTCGCAGGAACGCGAGGACCAGGCCAAGGCGCGTGCCGACAAGCTGCGTGGCACCGAGTACGTCATCGCCATGCGTGCCAGTGACGAAGGCAAGCTGTTCGGTTCGGTCGGTCCGCAGGAAATCTCGGACGCGATCACCGAAGAAGGCGTCGAGGTCAGCCCGAAGGAAGTCACCCTGACCGAAGGCACCATCCGCCAGGTCGGTGAGTACAGCGCCTTGTTGCAGCTGCATGCCGAGGTCGAGGTCGAGGTCACCGTGATCGTCGCCCAGAAGACCGACATGGGCATCAACATGCCGCCGCGTCGGGCCGCCGACGAGGCCGAAGAAGATGCGACCGCCGACGAGCTCGATGGCGAGCGTGTCGAAGACGCCGGCGAGCCGGCCGACGAAACCGGCACCGAAGCCGACGCGCCGCTGGGCGAGCGCGAAGACTGATTCGGTCGCCGTCGCGGCATTTTCTGCCCGACCTGAAAACGCCGCCTCCGGGCGGCGTTTTTTTTGGTCCGCGCCTTGCGTAAACTCCAGCTTCATTCTCGCCGCGTACGCACGGCGAGACGCCCCTCGTTCGTGTAAACAGGCGATACGCCATGGCCGAAGCCAAGTTGCCCCCGCATTCCATCGAGGCCGAGCAATCCGTGATCGGCGGCCTGCTTTTGTCCGAGCGTGCCTGGGACGAAGTCGCCGGGCGCATCAACGAAGACGATTTCTATCGCGAGGATCACCGCCTGCTGTTTCGCGGGCTGGCCGATCTCGCCGATACCGGCCAACCGCGCGATCTGGTCACGCTCACCGAATGGCTGCGTAGCCGCGGTCTGCTGGAAAAAGCGGGCGGGGCCAGCTATCTGGGCAATCTCGCTGCCGATATTCCGGGCGCGGCCAATATCAAGGCCTACGCGGATATCGTGCGCGAACGCTCGATCATGCGACAGCTCATCCGCGCCGGCGACATGATCACCACCATGGGGTTCGATACCCAGGGCCAGACCGCGGCCGATCTGCTCGAATCCGCCGAAAAGGAAATCTTCGCCATCGCCGAGCGCGGCCGGCGCGGCGGCGAGGGCCCGCAGGGGCTCAATTCGATTCTCACCAAGGCGGTGAACCGGATCGAAAAACTCGTGGCCAACGAGGGCTCGTTTTCCGGCCTGCCGACCGGGCTCAACAACTTCGACAAGATGACCAACGGCCTGCAGCCCTCGGATCTGTTGATCCTGGCCGGGCGCCCGTCGATGGGCAAGACCAGTTTCGCGATGAATATCGTCGAAAACGTCGCCATCAAGGAGAAGGTGCCGGTCGCCGTGTTCTCGTTGGAAATGTCGGCCGAACAGCTGGTTATCCGTATGATTTCGTCGTGGGGGCGTATCGATCAGTCGCGGTTGCGCTCCGGCCAGCTCACCGAGGATGACTGGCCCAAGGTCACCTCGGCGATCGGCATCATGAACGAAAATGCGCGGCTGTTCATCGACGACACGCCCGCGTTGTCGCCCTCCGAACTGCGGGCCAGGGCACGCCGGCTCAAGCGCGAACACGATATCGGCCTGGTCATGGTCGACTATCTCCAGCTCATGCAGGTGCCGGGCACCAAGGAAAACCGCACCAACGAGATTTCCGAGATCTCGCGCTCGCTCAAGGCGCTGGCCAAGGAACTGGACGTGCCGGTGATCGCGCTCTCCCAGCTCAACCGCCAGGTCGAGCAACGCGACAACAAGCGTCCGCGCATGTCCGATCTGCGTGAGTCCGGCGGTATCGAGCAGGACGCGGACGTGATCATGTTCGTCTATCGTGACGAGGTTTATAACGAAGACACGCCCGACAAGGGGGTGGCCGAGATCATCATCGGCAAGCAGCGTAACGGCCCGCTGGGCACCGCGCGCACGGCGTTCTTGTCGCATTTCACGCGTTTCGAGAATCTCCAGGAACACTACGACGACGATTTCATGGAATGATCGCCGTTTTCAGCCCAATCGGGATTGCGCCATGATTCGAGCCCGCGCCGTCATCGACCGCGCCGCGATCGCCCACAACCTCACGCGCGTACGTGCAATGGCGCCGCACAGTCGCGTGTATGCCGCGGTCAAGGCCGACGGCTACGGGCACGGCGCGACCACCGTTGCCAATGCGCTGGCCGAGGCCGATGGCTTTGCCGTATCGAGCCTCGACGAAGCGCTGCAGCTGCGCTGGGCCGGGATCGACAAGCCCATCGCCATGCTCTCCCAGCAGCTCGATGCCACGGTCTGTGAACAGGCCGGCGAATATGCCTTCGAACCGGTGATATTCCACGCAAGCCAGCTCGACGCGCTCGAGCACCATATCGGCCCACCCCTCAAGGTCTGGGTGAAAATCGATAGCGGCATGCACCGGCTGGGCTTTGCGCCGGCGTATCTCGACGAGGTACAGGCACGGCTGGAAGCGCTCGAACGCGTCGAAATCGCCGGCTGGCTGACCCATCTGGCCTGTGCCGATGAGCCGTCGCGCCCCGAAACCCCGGCCCAGCTGGCGGTATTCGCCGAGGCCACCGCCAATCGTCGCGGTTTGCGTTCGATCGCCAATTCGGCTGCGGTACTGGCCTGGCCGGACGCGCATGCCGATATCGTACGGCCAGGCATCATGCTCTATGGCAGTTCGCCCATGTGCGATCGCGATGCGGCCAGCTACGATCTCAAGCCGGCCATGCACTTGAGTGCGCCGTTAATTGCGCGTAACCATATCGCCGCCGGCGAAACCATCGGCTACGGCGCGACCTGGCGTACCCCCGAGGCGATGGATATCGGCGTGATCGGCATCGGCTACGGCGATGGCTATCCGCGCCATGCGCCCTCGGGCACGCCGGTGCTGATCGATGGCGTGCGTGTCCCTCTGGTCGGCCGGGTATCGATGGACATGATTACCGTGGATCTGCGCAGCGCGCCGAATGCGGCCGTGGGCGATCGCGCCACCCTCTGGGGCGGCGGCCTCGATGTCGACGAAGTCGCCCGGCATGCCGATACCATCGCCTACGAACTGTTCTGTCGATTGACGCCGCGGGTGCGCTTCGAGTTGGTGTGAGCGTTGCTTGGGTATGAAACGCAGTGGGCTGTTCTGAAGAAGGCAGGTCGTCCGCGAATGAACGCGAATACACGCGAATAAGGCAAAGACGTAGTGCGCCAAGGCCGGCTTGGTGTCCACGCCGCACGCTCAATGCAGTCCGCAGATGGTCCCTCTATAAGCACTTTCGGTAATGCACCGCGAGATGGCTTCGTTCTTCAAGACCAACCACAGATTTCGTAGATTACACAGATAAACACGCGGGCCACATGCGTCGGAAGGCAGTGAATGACCGCGATTTAGTGTCTTGATCTGCGTCGATCTGCGGACTGTGCCTTACCGCGAGTGCCACCCAAGCCAAGGCGTCAATACTGTCTATCGCCCACTACGGCCAAATCAATCAATCGGCGTAATCGGCGTAATCTGCGGATCAATGGCTTCTTGGCTTATGTATGAAATCCAGTTGCAGCCAGATTGTCCGCGAAGACGCGCGAATAAGGCGCACGACAGGTTGCTCGAAGGGCTGTTGCGCTGCGGTTAACGCCTCGCGTGCCAACGGTTTAGCCAATCAAGCGCTGCTTTTCATTCGCGTTTATTGGCGTGCATTCGCGGACCGTTTTCCTTCGCTGTCGATTGCGCCTGAAGCGCTTGTTGAGGGCCGCGCGAGCGTTACCGCAAGCTGATCGGGCTGCGGCTTCGCTCTTCGCGCTTGGCACGGCCCCGCTCGCGGCGGCGGTTGTCGGTCGCCTCTGGGGTCAGGTGTTCGTGGAAGAAGGCGATCTGGTCGGCACTGGACTGGCGAAAGCCCGCACCGCGGTAGATATCGAAATGGCCGATCTTGTAGTGGCGCTCGCGCCCGCGCTCGCCGGCGTGCAGGACGGTGGCCTCGGCGGCCCACGGCGGGGCGACGCTGTCTTCGTCGCAGATCTGTACGAGTATGGGGCAGGGCAGCCGGTTGGCGCGCCGGCCGGGCCGGTAGAAGGCCAGCGTAAGGGCAAAGCGCGCCGCCATTTCGTTGCGCCAGTCGGGTGGGGTGATGGCCTTATAGCCGTCGTAGGCATCTTCGCTGGTCATCGCGGCGAGCGTACCCGGCCGGCCCACGATCGGGATCATGTACGGGTCGGCGCCGGCGAGGTTGTTGATGGCATCGCGAATGCCGGCCCAGGTGAGCTTGAGCAACTGCATGAAGCCCGCGTACGAGACGAAGTTGGTCACCGCGGCAAGCCCGTCCATCATCGGCCCCTGGGCGGTGACCGCGGCGACATGGCCATCGCGCGCGGCGGCGGCCACAACATGCCCGCCGGAGAACGAGCTGCCCCAGAGCGCGATACGTTCGGGGTCCACATCGGCCTGACGCCGGGCGACGGCGATCGCGATCTTCCAATCGTAGAGTTGCGCGCGAACGGAAAACAGCTGGCGTGGCTCGCCGTCGCTGGCGCCGAAATAGCGGTAGTCGAACAGGAACACGGCCAGCCCGGCGCTGGCGAAGCGTTCGGCATAGGGTTCGAGCCCGGCGTCGCGGGTGCCGCCCAGGCCGTGCGCCATGACCACGCAGGGCACGCCATTGTCGGTTCGCAGGGCATCGCTACGCGCGGGATAGAACCAGGCGCGACAGGTCGTGCCACGGCTGATGAAGTCGATATCCAGGCGTTCGTGCATCGAAACCTCGCTGATCGTTCACCACGGCGTCTGCCAATCGTCGGCGCGCGGTGCGTGCATCGCTGAAATACAGCGCCTAGTATGCCGGTTTGTTTTCCGGCGCCGTAAGTCCGTATCGCGACTCCAGCGAGCGAATAGGTGGGCCACGGCGGGCAGGGCCGCGTTTCGTGGTGCCGGCCGGCATGATTTTCGAGAGTGTGATGGCGCGCAACAAGACTGTTTTCATCTGTGAGGCCTGTGGCGCGAGCCACCCGAAATGGGCGGGCCAGTGCAGCGATTGTGGCGCCTGGAATACGCTGGTGGAAAGCGTTGCGGCCGCGCCGGCCAAGCCCGGGGCGGGCGCGCCGACGAGTTTCGGCAATGCCGCGCCGCAGGTGGAACGCTTGAATGCGATCCGACCGGCCGAAACCGCGCGTACGCCCACCGGCTTGTCGGAGCTCGACCGCGTGCTCGGCGGCGGCCTCGTACCGGGCTCCGTGATTCTGATCGGCGGCGATCCGGGTATCGGTAAATCGACGCTGCTGTTGCAGGTGCTGGCCCAGCTCTCGGCGGCAATCCCGGCGCTCTATGTCACTGGCGAGGAGTCGCTGGAGCAGGTTCACCTGCGCGCGCAGCGCCTGGGGGTAGATCAGGCGGAACTGGCGGTGCTCGCCGAAACCTGTGTCGAGCGCGTGCTGGCGCTGGCCAAACCGCAGGCACCTAAACTGGTGGTGATCGATTCGGTTCAGACCGTGTTCTCACAGGCCGTGACCTCGGCGCCAGGCAGCGTGTCGCAGGTGCGTGAATCGGCGTCCATGCTGGTGCGCTTTGCCAAGGCCACGGGTACGGCGTTGATTCTGGTGGGGCATGTCACCAAGGAAGGCACCATCGCCGGCCCGCGTGTGCTCGAACACATGGTTGATACCGTGCTCTATTTCGAAGCCGAGGCGTCCAGTCGCTTTCGCGTGATTCGGGCGGTGAAGAACCGTTTTGGCGCGGTCAACGAGTTGGGCGTGTTCGCGATGTCCAACACCGGCCTGAAGCAGGTCACCAATCCGAGCGCGATCTTCTTGTCGCGGCATGAAACGGCCGTGCCCGGCAGTGCGGTGATGGTCACCCGCGAAGGCTCGCGACCGATGCTGGTCGAAGTCCAGGCGCTGGTCGACGAATCCCAGCTGCACAACCCGCGCCGCGTCGCACTCGGCCCGGACAGTCAGCGCCTGGCCATGTTGCTGGCGGTGCTGCACCGTCATGGCGGTATCCCGTTGGGCGATCAGGACGTGTTCGTGAACGTGGTCGGCGGCATGCGCGTGACCGAAACCGCGGCCGACCTGGCCGTGGTGCTCGCGGCGCTTTCGAGTTTTCGCGATCGCGCGCTCGGCGAACGGTTAGTGATATTTGGCGAAATCGGCCTGGCTGGCGAAATCCGGCCGGTACCGGGCGGCGAGGATCGCCTCTCCGAGGCCGCCAAGCACGGCTTCACCCGGGCGATCGTGCCCAAGGCCAACACGCCGCGCAGCAAGCGTATCGGCGAAATGGAAATCGTCGGCGTGGCGCGCCTGAGCGAGGCGATCGACGCCATCGCTTAGCTCGCTTAGCGATCCCTATCCAGATCGGTCTTGTCACGCTCATCGCGCGGGCGCATGTCCTCGTCGGCCGTGCGCCGTAGCCGACGGCGCGGTGGCTTGACCCGAACGGTTTGCACCAGGTTCGCGCGGGTCTGCGCGATTTCCAGCACGTATTTGCCCACCTTGAGCTTGGTGCCGGGCTGGGGGATGGTCTCCAGGTGTTCGGTGATCAGCCCGTTCATGGTCTTGGGCCCGTCCACCGGCAGCTTCCAGCCCATGGCGCGGTTGAGCGCGCGCAGGGTGACCGTGCCATCCACCAGATAGCTGTCGTCGCCGTCCATATAGACGTTTTTCACGCGCGTGGCGGGGTCGGTGGTGAATTCGCCCACGATCTCTTCGAGAATGTCCTCGAGCGTGACCAGGCCCTGGATATCGCCGTACTCGTCCACCACGAAACCGATGCGACGCTGCTGGTTCTGGAAGTTGAGCAGCTGCTGGTTGAGCGGCGTGCCTTCGGGCACGAAGTACGGCTCGCGGGCGAGGCCGAGCAGCGCGTCCTTGTCGAGATTGTCTTCGGAGATCAGTGCCAGCACCCGGCGCATATGCACGATACCGGCGAGTTCGTCGATGGAACCGTCGAAGATCGGCAGCCGCGTATGCTGATTGTGAACGAGCTGTTCGAGGATATCGGACCAGGACTTGCTGATATCGATGCCCACGATCTCGTTACGCGGGACCATGATGTCCTCGACCGTGGCATTTTCCATATCCAGAATCGACAACAGCATCTGCTGATGTCGGCGCGGAATCATCGCCCCGGCTTCGGTGACCACGGTGCGCAGTTCCTCGGAAGACAGCGAATGGGCGGCCGCATCGTCGGCCGATACTCCGAACAGGCGCAGCAGGCCGTTGCCGGCCCAGTTGATGACCATGACCACCGGCCAGGCTATGCGCAGCAGCGGCGCATACACATAGGAGGCCGGATAGGCCACGCGCTCGGGGTGCAGGGCCGCCAGCGTTTTCGGGGTGACCTCGGAAAAGATCAGCACGAACACGGTCAGCGTAACCGTGGCCACGAGCACGCCGACATTGCCGAACAGGCGAATACCGATCACCGTGGCCACGGCCGAGGCCGCGATATTGACCAGGTTGTTGCCCAACAGGATCAAACCGATCAGCCGGTCGGGGCGATCCAGCAGATGGGCCGCGCGCGATGCACCGCCATGACCGGTCTTGGCCAGGTGCTTCATGCGGTAGCGGTTGAGCGTCATCAACCCGGTTTCCGAGCCCGAAAAGAAGGCGGATAACACGAGCATCAACAGCAATATGCCGAACAGAACCGGCAGCGAGATGGCGTCCAAGAAGTCAGCCCTGAATCAAATGAGTACGCGTCGAGTATCTAGACTATCGGCACGTTGGCCGCGCGTTACCAATGTTCGCCTAGAATCAGCTCCAGCACCAACTTGCTGCCGAAGTAGGCGAGCACGAGCAGTACATAACCGGCCAGCGCGCCGCGCACCGCCAGCCGGCCACGCCAGCCATAGCGCCAGCGCCCGTAGAGCAGCACCGCAAAGAAGACCCAGGCGAACAGCGACAGCACGGTCTTGTGGACCAGATGCTGGGCAAACAGGTCGTCGATGAACAGCGCGCCGGTGGCAATCGCCAGACTCAACAGGAAAAAACCCGCGCCGATCAGCCGGAACAGCAGCGTTTCCATGGTCTGGAGTGCGGGCAGGCGGGTGAACATCCCCGCCGGTGGCCGACGTCTGAGCTGACGATGCTGCAAGGCGAGCACGATGGCCTGTACCGCGCTTAGCGTGAGCAGGCCGTAGGCGAGGATCGATAGCAGGATATGTAGTTGCAGCGGCCAGGCCAGGGCTTCGGTTGCACTGTGGGAATCGGGTACGAGCAGCGCAGCAATCGCGCACAGGCCGGCGAACGGATAGATCACAAGCCCCAGCGCGCCGACCGATTCGCGCAACGAAAACAGCCACAGCAGCAAGGCCGCCTGCCAGGCGAACAGGGATAGCGCGGTACCCAGGCCGATGACCAGCATGCCCGAATGCAGGCTCAGATGAACCAGCGAGCCGATCTGGGCAGCCAGCGCCAGCCCGGCCACGGCGGTGACGTGCCAGTACGGCGCGCCCTGCGCCAGATGGCGCCATACCGCGGCAGCGGCGCCGGCATAGAGCAGCGCTGCGAGCAGCACTTCGATTACGACCAGTGCCATTTAAACCAAGAGGGACTCGAAAGCCATGTGGACCATTGTGCCGTATTTCTCGTCTCGGGCGAGCCGCGATCGTGCGGCTATCGAATGCAGCGAGCGCCTGCGACGTTATACTGGGCGCCTTCATGGTTCCATCGATCGAGCGCGTGCATGTTCGACAGTCTGAGTGATCGGCTCAATCGCAGTTTTCAGACCATCCGCGGCCGCGGCCGGCTGACCGAAGACAACATTAAGGCCACCCTGCGTGAAGTACGCATGGCGTTGCTCGAGGCCGACGTGGCGCTGCCGGTGGTCAAGCAGTTCGTCGACGATATTCGGGCCCGCGCGGTGGGCAACGAGGTGATGACCAGCCTCACGCCCGGCCAGGCGCTCATCAAGATCGTCAAGGACGAGCTCACGTCGCTGCTCGGCGAGGCCAACGAAAGTCTCGACCTGCGCGTCAAACCGCCGGCGGTGGTCCTCATGGCCGGCCTTCAGGGCGCCGGCAAGACCACCTCCACCGGCAAGCTCGCGCGCTATCTCAAGCAGCGCGAGAAAAAGTCCGTGCTGGTTGTCTCCACCGACGTGTATCGCCCGGCGGCCATCGATCAACTCGCGCGGGTCGCAAGCGATGTGGGCGTGGATTTTCATCCGAGCCAGTCGAGCGACAAGCCGATCAAGATCGCGCAATCGGCGATGGAGGCGGCACGCAAGGGCTTTTACGACGTGCTGATCGTGGATACCGCCGGCCGGCTGGGTATCGACGACAAGATGATGGCCGAGATCAGTGGCCTCAACGACGCGCTCAAGCCCGCTGAAACGCTGTTCGTGGTCGATGCCATGACCGGCCAGGACGCCGCCAACACGGCCAAGGCCTTCGGCGACGCGCTGCCGCTGACCGGCGTGGTGCTTACCAAGGTCGATGGTGACGCCCGTGGTGGTGCCGCACTGTCGGTACGCCAGATCACCGGCAAGCCGATCAAGTTCCTGGGCGTGGGCGAAAAGCTCGAAGCGCTCGAGCCGTTTCATCCGGACCGTGTGGCCTCGCGCATTCTCGGTATGGGCGACGTGCTGTCGCTGGTCGAGGAAGCCGAGCAGAAGGTCGATCGCCAGAAGGCCGAAAAACTCGCCAAGAAGCTCCAGAAGGGCAAGGGCTTCGATCTCAACGATCTGGCCGACCAGCTGCGTCAGATGCAGGAAATGGGCGGCCTCGGCGCGCTCATGGAAAAACTGCCGGGTGGGGCGCAGATGCCCAAGGGCATGGCCGCGGCCGCCGACGATACCCAGGTCAAGCGCATGCTGGCCATCGTCGACTCCATGACCGCCCAGGAGCGTGCCTTTCCCGACGTGATCAAGGCCTCGCGCAAGCGCCGCATCGCCAACGGCTCGGGCACGCAGGTACAGGACATCAACCGCTTGCTCAAACAGCATCTGCAAATGCGCAAGATGATGAAGAAGTTCAAGGGCGGCGGCATGAAGAAGATGATGCGTGCCATGCAGGGCATGGGCGGCGGCGGTGGTGGCATGCCGCCCGGCATGGGTGGTGGCGGCAGTCTGCCGCCGGGCATGGGGCGTTAGCGCGCACCGGCTTGCACCGGTTCGGTCGAATTGCCGTATCGGTGCTTTCCTTTTTCAGTGATTGGCGTACAATGCGCGATCTTTGTACGGGCGCAAGCGACGATTTCGGTCGCGCTCTGTGACACCGTTCATTCATATCAACGGCATACAAACAGCTATGGTCAAAATTCGGCTGCAGCGCGGTGGCGCTAAGAAGCGTCCCTTCTATCACATCGTAGTGACCGACATGCGCAACGGGCGCGACGGGCGCTATATCGAACGCCTGGGTTTCTTCAACCCGGTCGCGATCGGTGGCGAAGTGCCGCTGCGTCTCGATATCGAGCGGATCGAATACTGGAAGGGCCATGGTGCACAGCTTTCCGAGCGTGTGACCAACCTGGTCAAGAGCTTCAACCGTCATGGCGAAGGTCAGGCTCCGGCCCGTGCCGCGCCGCCGGTGAGCAAGGCCAAGGAAGCCCCGAATCAGACCGTGCCGGCCGGCGCGACGGGCGATCAGTCCGCCGATGCCGCCCCGCAGGCCGACGAAAGCCAGGCCGGCGCCACGGAATAACAGCGCGCGCCTGCTGGCATGGCGGATCGACCGGTCGTTCTTGGCCATGTAAGCGGGCTTTTCGGCGTCAAGGGTTGGGTCAAGGTTTATTCCTACACCCGCCCGGCCGTTAATCTGTTCGAATACGATACGTGGCTGATAGGCCGCCAGGACGATACCTGGCGGCCTTTTCGCGTTCTGGACGCACGCGAGCAGGGCAAGACACTCGTGGCCCAGCTGGCCAGCGACGGCGCGCCCTTGCCCGATCGGGATGCCGCCGCCGAACTCATCGATCTGCAGATCGCGGTCGAACGCGATCAGTTGCCCGAGCCCGATGACGACGAATACTACTGGTTCGATTTGATCGGCCTGGATGTGGTCAATCGTGACGGCGCGCCGCTGGGCCGCGTGAAAGCGATGATGGAAACCGGCGCCAACGATGTACTCGTGCTCAAGGGCGATCGCGAGCGCCTCGTGCCGTTCGTGGTCGGCGAAATCATCGACGAGGTCGATCTCGAAGCGGGGCGGATCGTTGCCGACTGGGACCCCGACTTCTAGACGTGCGTATCGACGTCGTTACGCTGTTCCCGGAATGGGTCAGCCAGCTCGAACAGTTCGGTGTGGTCGGGCGCGGGCTGCGCGAATCACGCCTGGAACTGGCCTGCTGGAATCCGCGCGAGGCGGCCGATAACGCCAGCGGCCGGGTCGACGATCGCCCCTATGGCGGCGGCCCGGGCATGGTCATGCAGGCCCCACCGCTGGCGGCGACGCTCGAACGCGTGCGCGCTGCACGCAACGACAGCGTACCGGTGATCATGCCTTCGCCGCAGGGTGCGCCTTTCGATCAGGCACGGGCACAGCAGTTGGCCGAAGGCTCGGGGTTCGTGCTCGTTTGCGGGCGTTATGAAGGCATCGACCAGCGTTTTGTCGATGCCTATGTGGATATGGAACTGTCGGTGGGGGATGTCGTGCTCTCCGGCGGTGAACTGCCGGCGATGATGATCATCGACGCGGTGGCGCGGCTGTTGTCCGGCGTGCTCGGCGATAGTCGCTCGGCCACCCAGGATTCGTTCATGAACGGGCTGCTGGATCATCCGCATTACACGCGGCCGCCGACATTTGCCGGCCGGGACGTGCCCGAGGTGCTGCTCGGCGGTGATCATGCCCGGATCGCGCGCTGGCGTGAAAAACAGGCCCTGGGCGCGACCTGGCGACGGCGCCCCGATCTGCTCGCGCGCTGCACGCTCAGCGACGAACAAAAAGCGCTGCTGGAGGCGTATATCGCCGAGCAGGCGGATGTATCCGGGCCCGCGGACGGGTCATACGACTAGAAATTGACGAAAAACCTCGCCACGGGTGGCGAAAAACGCGACGAGTTCCGGTATACTGCCGCGTCTTTCAACGCCCCCGTGGCCTTCAAGAACGCTACTAGAGACTGACCATGAGCAACATCATCGACGAACTGGAAGCCGAGCAGCAGAGCGGCAAGAATATTCCGGATTTCTCGGCCGGCGATATGGTGGTCGTGCAGGTGCGCGTGAAGGAAGGCGAGCGCGAACGTCTGCAGGCCTTCGAAGGCATCGTCATTGCCAAGCGCAACCGTGGCCTGAATTCGGCCTTCACGGTACGCAAGGTATCGCATGGCGAAGGCGTGGAGCGTGTGTTCCAGACCTTTTCGCCGAACGTGGCCGAAATCAAGGTGCTGCGTCGTGGCGACGTGCGTCGCGCCAAGCTCTACTACCTGCGCGAGCGCAGCGGCAAGTCGGCCCGTATCAAGGAAAAGCTGTAAACGCTTTTCCCGGCCGCCATGCAGCCTGATGCATGGCCGCAAAGAAAACGGCGCCCGAGAGGCGCCGTTTTTGTATTGGGCGGCGATTAATCGGTTGCGCGATTCGGTATGACACGCCGCTGGCTGAACGCAAGCCAGCAGGTGGTTCGCCAATGAACGCGAAGCCACGCGAATAAGGCAAAGACGGCTTGCGCCAAGGCCGACCGGGCTGGTGCGCACGCAGCACGCTAAACCCCCCGCAGACGCCGGACGACGTGTGCGCAGTTCGGTAATCGACCGCGTGGTGGCTTCGTTCTTCAAGCGCAACCACAGATTGCGCAGATTACACAGATGAGCGCGCGGCACCTGCGCGATGCGACAGCGACCGATCACGGTTTCCGTTCTTCGATCTGCGTGATCCGCGTCGATCTGCGGACTGTGCCTTACCGCGAGTGCCACCCAAGCCAAAGCGCCGCTGCGGTCGATCGCCCATCACGGCGAAATCAATATATCTGCGTAATCGCCGTAATCTGCGGATAAATGGTTTTACAGAACCCGGCGTGCAGCACGCTAAAGATAATTGCAGGCCGGGCGCGGCTGTGCGCGAATTGCGGTAGTCGACCGTCTGATGGCTTTGTTCTTCAAGAGCAACCGCAGATTACACAGATGAAAAAGCGCGGCAGCTCTGCGACGCGACAGCGACCGATCACGGTTTCCGTTCTTCGATCTGCGTGATCTGCGTCGA
This sequence comes from Salinisphaera sp. T5B8, assembly GCF_040361255.1. Lineage (NCBI taxonomy): Bacteria > Pseudomonadati > Pseudomonadota > Gammaproteobacteria > Salinisphaerales > Salinisphaeraceae > Salinisphaera > Salinisphaera sp. T5B8. Next base: position 96,527 of record NZ_APNG01000007.1, read on the forward strand.
TCTGCGGACTGTGCCTTACCGCGAGTGCCACCCAAGCCAAGGCGCCGATGCGGTCGATCTCCCATCACGCCGAAATCAACACATCTGCGTAATCGGCCTAATCTGCGGATAAATCGCTTCTTGCATACGGGCGAAACGTCGCTGGTTCTCAAGCAAGCAGGTCGTTAGCCAATGAACGCGAAAATACAAGTCGGCCGCTGGCCGGGTGAGCTCATGTTCAGGCAGGATGCTGAACCTGGCCGATAATCAAGCGCGGGTTTAAAAGCGCTGTCGTCAGGGCAGCTGGCGGACCACGCCGACCAGGCGTTGTTGCCAGAAGTCGTCGTCGGTATCGAATAGCGCCACGCCGCTACTTCCACCAAAACCGGGATTGGCCATGAGCATCTCGCCGGCCTGGGTATACAGGCCGACGACCAGCCGGTCGCCGCCCTGACTATCCTCGACCCGGTAGAACAGCAGGTCGGCCGGCTGAGCTTCGACCAGTTCGATGGGTTTGCCCGTATCCAGCTGGGCCTGAAGATCGCGGGGCAGGGCCGCACCCACGCTGCGATAGGCCGCATAGACCAGGCCGCTGTCGTCATAGGCTTGTGGGCCTGCCGCACCAGCCTGATAGGGACTGCCGAGCATCTGCAGGGCGGCATCGGCCACTGCCGTACGTGTCGCGGTGGTGGGCGGGATATCCTGCTCGCTACCGCGCGGCGCGCTGCTGCAGCCCGCCAGGGCCAGTAGCAGCGCCACTACGAGGATCGGGCAGTAGGCGCGTAACGCAGTCGCCATGCGAATCGAAGCTGTCATGGCCTTCATCATGCCTCAACCACGACCCGCCCGACCAGCCGGTACGCATCGTGGCCGATACGATGGCTCATACCTCGCGGTGCGCGACCTGGCTTTCCAGATGGGCTTCGCGGGCGTTGTCGTCTTCGCTGAGCGCGTCGAGATATTTTTCGGCATCGAGTGCGGCCATGCAGCCGGTGCCCGCCGAGGTAATGGCCTGTCGATAGACATGATCCATCACGTCGCCGGCCGCGAATACGCCGGGTTTGCTGGTGGCCGTGGCATTGCCCTGTGTGCCGCTCTGGACCTTGATATAGCCGCCGGCCATATCCAGCTGGCCTTCGAAGATATCGGTATTGGGCTTGTGGCCGATGGCGATGAAGATACCATCGACATCGAGCTGTTGCGTCTCGCCAGTTTCGCGGTGTTTGATCCGCCCGCCGGTCACGCCCATTTCGTCGCCGAGCACTTCATCGAGCTCGTGATCCCAGACGATCGAGACATTGCCGTTGGCGACCTTGTCGAAGAGTTTGTCGGCCAGAATCTTTTCGCCGCGGAACTTGTCGCGCCGATGCACGACCGTGACATGGGCGGCGATATTGGACAGATACAGGGCTTCTTCGAGCGCGGTATTGCCGCCGCCGATCACTGCGACGTTCTTGTTGCGATAGAAAAAGCCATCGCAGGTTGCGCAGGCGGAAATGCCCTTGCCCATGAACGCGGTTTCCGATTCCAGACCCAGGTAACGGGCGGTCGCGCCGGTAGCGATGATCAGTGCGTCGCAGGTATAGATGCCACGATCGCCTTCCAGCCGGTAGGGCGGCTTCGACAGGTCGGTGGTGTGGATATGGTCGAACACGATCTCGGTATCGAAGCGCTTGGCGTGTTCTTCCATGCGCTGCATCAGCCCCGGGCCCTGCAGGCCTTCGACATCGCCGGGCCAGTTGTCCACATCGGTGGTGGTCATGAGCTGGCCACCCTGTTCCATGCCGGTCAGCAGCACGGGCTTGAGATTGGCGCGCGCGGCATAGACCGCAGCGGTATAGCCGGCAGGCCCGGAACCGAGAATGATCAGCCGGTGGTGGATGACGGGTTTGCTGTCGTCTTTGCTCATGGTTGATCCTGGCGCAGAATTAGCGATCTAGATGCGTGTTCATGCGGTGTCGCGACGCCGAATTCAAGTCGCGAAGGGCAGTGCGAGCGGCTACACTGCCACGCGTCGCACGCGTTTGCATCCATCACGCTTGTCTATCGACCGGCCCGTCCTCGGGTCCCGCGTTGATCCTACGGAGTTGTCGTGGCCAAGAAACCCTCGCTCATTCGTCGTCTTTTTCGTGGTATCTGGCGCACGATCCTGCTGTTTTATGCACTGCTGTTGATCGTGACCCTGGTGCTCGTACCGGTGGGCGTGTATTTCGCGTTTTTCAGTACCCCGAATGTCACCGTGGAGCAGGATACGGCCCTGGTCTGGACGCCCAGCGGCGAGCTGGTCGAGCAGCGCAATCACGGCGTGGGTTCGTTGCTCGGTGCGGCGGTTTCGCAGCCGCAGCCGCAATCGGTGGTGCGCGATCTGATCGAATCGCTGGATCGCGCGGCCGCCGATAGCCGTATCAAGCTGGCATTCTTGAAGCTCGACGAACTGGTGAGCGCCCAACCCGGTCAGTTACAGGATCTGATCGCCGCGATCGATCGCTTCAAGCGTTCCGGCAAGCCGGTCTATGCCTGGTCGCCGGCCTACAATCAGGCCCAGTACGCATTGGCCAGCCATGCCGATACGATCTACCTGGACCCGCTGGGCTATGTGTTGCTCCCCGGCTACGGCGTGTATCGCAACTACTACAAGGACGCCATCGACAAGCTCGGTATCGAGGTCAATGTGTTCCGGGTGGGCGAATACAAGTCCTATGTCGAGCCTTATACCCGCAACGACATGTCGCCGCAGGCCCGCGCGGCCAACCAGGCCTGGATGAATTCGCTCTGGCAGACCTATCGCGACGAGGTCAGTGCCGATCGCGATTTCGCCGCCGAGGATATCGACCGCTATACCGAGACCTATGCCGATGCGCTGGTCAGTGCCGGCGGGGATGCCGCGGCCGTGGCGCGCGATGCCGGTCTGGTCGACACGGTGGCGCCGCTAGCGGATATACGTGCCCAGGTCAGCGAACAGGTGGGCGTGGACAATACCCACGGCAGCTTTCGCCAGATTCACTATGTGGATTATCTGGGCGCGACCGATGCCGACGAGTCGAAACCGGCGACCGAAAGCCGGATCGCGGTGGTGGTCGTGGAAGGCGCAATCGTCGACGGCGAAAGCGTACCGGGTTCGGCCGGCGGCGATACCGTGGCACGTTTGATTGCCGATGCACGGCGCGACGATCATGTCGCGGCGCTGTTGCTGCGCGTGAATTCGCCCGGCGGCTCGGTGACCGCCTCCGAGCAGATCCGCCGCGAAGTACAGCTCACCCGCGAGGCCGGCAAGCCGGTGGTGGTTTCCATGGCCGGGATGGCCGCGTCCGGTGGCTACTGGATTTCCATGAACGCCGATCAGATCTGGGCCGAGCCGGCCACGATCACCGGCTCGATTGGCATCTTCGGCATCGTGCCGACCTTTGCCAAACCGCTCAACGATCTGGGCATCCATACCGACGGCATTGGCACCACGTCCTTGTCCGGCGCGCTGCGTCTCGATCAGCCGCTGTCCGAGCCGGTCAAGGCAATGCTGCAGGCCGGTGTGGAGCACGGTTACGATGAGTTCGTCTCGCGGGTCGCGCAAGCGCGCGACATGCAGCCCGAGGCGGTGCGCAAGATCGCCCAGGGCCGGGTCTGGAGCGGCATTGACGCCGAGCGCATCGGCCTGGTCGACAAACTGGGTGGCTATCTCGACGCCGAACAGGCCACCGCCAAACTCGCCGGCCTGGGAGCCGGGGACTATACGTTGCAGCCCATGCAGCCGCCTTCGGACTGGCGTGCGGCGATCCGGGAATTTCTGAGTTCGAACGTGCAATCCGCCGTCGTGCCAGCGTGGCTGTCCAAGGTCACCGATGCATCGGCACTCGATTGGCTGCGTACGGGACTCAACGACCCGCGGCATCTGTATGCGCATTGTTTCTGTGCGATCGACAACGGTGCACCGCCCGCATCACAGGTCTCGCTACCTCAAAAACGTGTGGAGTGAAGCATGGGATTACTCGTCGAAGGCCAGTGGAAGAACCAGTGGTACGACACCGAATCCACCGGCGGCAAGTTCGTTCGCGAATCGGCCGGTTTCCGTGACTGGGTGAGTGCCGATCCGGATTCGCGCTTTACCGCCGAAGCCGGACGCTATCATCTGTATGTGTCGCTGGCCTGCCCCTGGGCGCACCGCACCCTGATCCTGCGCAAGCTCAAGGGCCTGGAAGGCGCGATCGGCGTATCCATCGTGGACCCGTACATGGGCGAGTGGGGATGGAGCTTCTCCGATGCCCCGGGCACGATTGCCGATCCGCTCTACGGCCTGGATCATCTGTTCGAGCTGTATCAGAAAGCTGCCAGCAGCTATACCGGACGCGTGACCACGCCCACGCTGTGGGATCGTCAGCACGAAACCATCGTCTCCAACGAGTCGGCGGATATCGTGCGCATGTTCAACAGCGCTTTCGACGCCGTGGCCGAGCACCCCGAGCGCGATTACTACCCGAGTGAGTTGCGCAGCGAAATCGATGCCGTCAACGAGCGGGTCTACCACGACGTGAACAACGGCGTGTACAAGGCCGGTTTTGCCACCACCCAGCAGGCCTACGAGCAGGCCTTCGAAAAGCTCTTTGCCACGCTCGACTGGCTCGATGCACGCCTGGCCGAGCAGCGCTATCTCGCAGGCAGCCGGATCACCGAGGCCGACTGGCGTCTGTTCGTGACGCTGGTGCGCTTTGATGCGGTTTATGTCGGCCACTTCAAATGCAATCTGCGCCGCATCGCCGACTACCCGAACCTGTCCGGCTATCTACGCGAACTCTATCAGGTGCCCGGCATCGCCGAGACCACCAACTTCGACCATATCAAGCAGCACTATTACCGCAGCCATCCCACGATCAACCCCACCGGGATCGTGCCGGTCGGCCCGGAGCTGGATCTGTATGCCCCGCACGGCCGTGCCGCGACCGCGGCTGCGTCATAGGTCCAGATCCGAAAGCGGTACGAAGGGCATGTTTTCGGCGAAGCCGCTATCGCCGGTGGCTTCCCAGGCGTCGCATTCGGCCTTGATGTCGAGAATGCGCTCGAAGATCGAGTCGAATAGCGCGATCATCTCTGGGTCGAAATGCCGCCCGGCTTCGCCGAGCATGGTGTCGCGGGCGCGTTCGACCGGCCAGGCCGCCTTGTAGGGACGCGTTGTCGTCAGCGCGTCGAATACGTCGGCGATCGCGGTCAAGCGTGCCGGTATCGAGATCTGTTCGCCTGCCAGGCCGTCCGGATAGCCGTTGCCATCCCATTTTTCGTGGTGATGCAGCGCGATTTCGGCGGCCATTTTAAAGCCGGGCGCGCGGCTTTTCGCGAGGATGTCGTGACCGATACGCGTATGGGTCTGCATGATCCGCCATTCCTCGGCGTCGAGCTTGCCGGGCTTGCGCAGGATCGTGTCGGGGATGCCGATCTTGCCGGTGTCGTGCAGCGGCGCGGCGAGTTCGATCAGATGCACCTGTTCCGTGCTCAAGCCATAGGCGCGAGCCAGTTCGGTTAGGCCATGCGCCAGATATGCACGCCGGTGTCGGTATCGTTGTAATGCCCGGCGTGGCCGAGCATGTTGAGCGCGTCGCGATAGCTTTGATCGAGTCGCGTGGCCTGTACTAATGATAGATGTGTACGTACGCGTGCGCGCACGATCGGCGCCGATACCGGCTTGACGATGTAGTCCACCGCACCGGCGGCGAAGCCTTCGGCCTCGTTGCCGATATCGGCCATGCTGGTGACGAAGATCACCGGAATCGCGGCGGTGTCGGCGTCGCTTTTCAGACGCCGGCAGACTTCGTAGCCGTTCAGATCCGGCATCTGGATATCGAGCAGGATGAGCGCCGGGCTGTGTTTGCGAGCCGCGGCAAGGGCGTTCTCGCCGCTGCGCGCGAACACCAGCCGGCGTTCGCCCGCCAGAATCTGACGCAGGGCGGCCAGGTTTTCCGGTTCGTCGTCGACAATGAGAATCGGCTGCATAAGCGTTAGTTGTCGTCGATCGAAATGCCGAGTTCGTGCGCGAGTTCGGCGGTGCGTTGTCGCCCGCCGTCGAAGTCGAATGCTTCCAGCGCCGCGGTCAGCGGTGCCAGCCGCTCGGGCGACAGATGCATGCGCAAGCGTTGAATGATCGGTTCCACCGCATCCGGATCATCGGTATCGAACGCGCTATGCGCCTGCTGCAACAGGCTCGCCAGAGACTCACTCGAATCCGCAGGCGCCGGTTGGGGGGCGCTGTTTGCTGACGTGTGCGCATACCGTTCTATCGAGCGACGCGCCTGTCGCAAGGCCCGTGCGAGCGCGCGCAGATGTCGCGTGCGCACATGCTGGTCCTTGGCGGCCCCGGATTCGATGCGTCCGGCCGCGTCGGCGACCTCCACGAGCGCCAGATTGGCGGCGACGCCCTTGAGCCTGTGCGCGCGCGCTCGTACCTCGGTAATATCGGCGGCCTGTTGAAGCTCGCGTGCGGCCTCGCCGTGTTCACGTAGAAAGCGCAACAGATACTGTCGATAGACGGCCGTGTCACGCCAGGTGGCCAGCCCACGGGCGATATCCAGGCCGGGTAGAGCCTCGGCCGTTGGCGCCTGGGCCGCGCTCGTTTCGGGCATCTCGGCCCGGGTCAGGCGCTGGAGTACCCGAAACAGCTGGGCCGGATCGAGCGGCTTGGGCAGGTATTCGGCGAACCGGGCCCGCGGGGCATCGCTGCTGCGCGCAAGCAAGGCGTCGGCGGTTAGCGCCACGATCGGCAAATCCTGGCAGCCGTCGAGTGCATGGATTCGCCGGGTGGCCTCGACACCGTCCATATTCGGCATCTGTATATCCATGAGTACCACGTCGGCCTCGCCAATATGCGCGCTGACCCAATCCACGGCCTCGCGGCCGTCTTCGGCGAGCCAGACCCGCGCGCCTTCTTCGACGAGCAGGCGCTGGGCCACTTCACGGTTGATATCACTGTCGTCGACAATGAGTACGCGCACGCCGTCCAGGCTTTGTCCCTCATCGCTTCTGGCCTGTGTTTTGCCGGCGCCGCTGAGACTCGGCGCCAGTGCATCGTGCAGCGAGGACGGTGTCACGGGCTTTGCCAACACCGCGTCGGCGAGATCGCTCGCCGGCTCGGCGATCAGGTCGGCGCGCGAGGCGGCCGTGATCATGATCACGATCGGCCGATTGGGATCATCGGCCGGATAGCGTTCACGCAACGTCTTGAGTACGGCGATGCCGTCCATGTCCGGCATCTGCCAATCGAGCAGAATCGCGCGGCGGCGCCTGGGGGAATCGTTGCGCGCGGCTTGCAAATGCGCCAGCACGGCGGCCCCGGTTTTGAAAGTCTGGCATGAAAAACCAATGCTTCCGACAGTATGGGACAGCGCTTCCAGGGCGAGTTCGTTATCGTCGACGATCATTACGTCCAATTCGTTCGCGCCCAATCCCGCCGGCGCCGGATCGCGGTCGAGCACGAGTTCGAACCAGAACTCGCTACCCTGACCGGGCGCGCTTTCGAGTCGTAGCGATCCGCCCATCAACTCGACCAGTCGGCGCGAAATCGCCAGCCCCAGGCCGGTGCCGCCGAAGCGGCGGGTCGTCGACGTGTCGGCTTGGGTGAACTCGGCAAAGATTTCGGCCTGCTTGTCGGCCGGGATACCAATTCCGCTGTCGCGCACGGCGAATCGCAGTCGGGTGTGGTCGTCTTCGATTTCCAGCGGCGTGATGCGTACATCGACGAAGCCTTCGTCGGTGAACTTGATGGCGTTGCTGGCGAGGTTGATCAGTATCTGCTCCAGACGCAGTCCGTCGCCACGCAACGGGTCGACACTGGGATTGGGCGGCGTGATCGCCAGTTCCAGCGGCTTGTCGCCCAGGTTGAGAGCCATGATGGTGGCGATGTTGTCCAGCAGGTCGGCGAGATAGAAACGCTCGTGCTCGAGTTCGATACGACCGGCCTCGATCTTGGAGAAGTCGAGGATGTCGTTGATCAGGTTCTGTAGCGAGCCGGTTGCACGCTTCATCTTGAGCGCGAGCTGGCGCATGTTCTGGGTCGGCGCATGGCGCTCGATCAGATGGCTCAGGCCGGCGATCGCGTTCATCGGCGTACGGATTTCGTGGCTCATATTGGCCACGAACGCCGTCTTGGCGCTGTTGGCTGATTCCGCCGTGCGGGCACGGCTGCCCAGTTGCCTGTTCAGGCGGGCGATGGTGGCCTGAGAACGCGCGACCGACCATGCAATGAGCAGTGCGAGTACAAAGGCGGCAACCATAACCGGTGCGGCCTGTTTCCAGATGATGTCCTGCTGGATCGCGGCGAAACGCGCCCGGGGCAGGTAGGCCAGAGCATGCCATAGATAATCGCTGCGCCCGACTACTTTCACGTCGCTGTTATTACGTAGTTCCGCGGCGGTTGCTCGAACCTCGGCCAGCGGATCGATTGTGCGCCACGACCATAATCCATCGGCAGTGAGCATGCTGCCGCTGGGTTGGGTGTGCACCGTGCGCCAGACATTGGGATACGTTTTTTGGAGCTTGGCGGCGTGGCCCAGTTCAAACCCCCATTCGTCCTGCGGTTCGGGGCCGATCAGCCAGTAGCCCTTATAGTTGGCGAGCATCAGCTCGCCGCTGCCGGTAAGGTGCGAGGCATGGAACGCATCCAGCCAGCGCTCGCCCAGGAAGTTCACCACCAGCGCCCCCTGAGGCGGCCATCGGGGTCGCGCAGCGGCAGCGCAAAGCGCATGACGGGTTTGTACGGTACTTCGATTTGCCCGTTTTCGATGTTCAGGTTCATCGGCGAGACGTAGATATCGTCGCCACCCAGTTGGCTCGTACGTTTTATATAGTCGCGGCGCGATTTATCCTGCAGTGCGTCTTCGCTGCGGCGGATGGGGACTCGGCCATTGGTATCGACGCGGATCGATTCCATGCCGCGCTGGTCGATCCAGCGGACCTGATCGACGCTGCGGTTGGTCTGGATATAGGCCGCGAAATATCGCGCGACGCGTTCGCGACGCGAGCTCGAGTCGGCGCTGAAGACTTCGGCGATACGCATCTGCTCGCGCAGAAGCAGAATATCGCCGAGCGCGTCACGTAAACGTTCGGCCAGACGCTCCGAACTCGTCGAAAGCGCTTCGCCTTGTTGGTTCACCAGTTCATCGACTACCGCGTTCATTCGGCTTTCGGCATAGATATAGCCGGCGCCGCCGATCAGTACTGCAAAGAAAAGTAACAGCACGAGAAAAATCGCAATCGGCGATTTCACGTTGATATCCCCCCGCCGCTCAATAAGATCGTTCCCGATGGCGCACTTGGCGACATTTTTCGAAAACGATTAGGTGTTGAGTATCACCACAAGGTTAGGGCGTTCGTCAAACGACTTTGGTCGGAAAAGCGCACCGTATTGCTGTCTTGAATCCGCTCGTTACGGGACATTCAGGGAATCGAGGAGATGGATTCCTGAAGCGATCTATTGGCTGCTTTCAATAACGAAGGTTTCTATCCGTAAAACTACGGTTACGCCACGCCAATTAATTCATGAACCAGCAAAAAGCGATCGGGTCACGAAACATTGTCAAAATCTTTCCCGTAGCGGCGTGCCAGGAAAGCTTCGGTCGAGCAACCGAGTACAGGCTCAAGTGCCGTATTGGCCGCTCGCGCGGGGGCGCGCCCGGGTGCGGGAGAGCGCTTCAGCGGCGTTCGCGTGCGCGATCGAGGCCTTGTTGTATGCGCACGGCGTTATTGGAAAACACCCAGTTCACGCCGCGCGCGATTTCGCGCAGGCACATGGCCGGCGTCCGAACGAAGCCGCTGCCGACCCACGCGCCGCGATGCTGGAGCGTGTCGATATGACGCGAACGCAACAGTGCAAACGGTCCGGCCAGGCCAGCGCAGTCGTTGTTAATAGCCCAGTCGTGTAGCGCGCTCAGATTGAACTTGGCCACCGGCAGGCGCGCGTGGCCAGGCAAGTCCGATACGGCCTCGAACAGCTGTGTATCCAGCGCCAGGACATGAAAATCGCGAGACGGGGTCAGCCCGCCCAGCAGATCGACAAGGCGCTGTTCGGCACGCGGCGTGCCCCGGGTCTTGATTTCGATCATCAGATGCGCGCGTGCGTGATAGCGCTCGAGCAAACTCTGCAGGTGGGGTAGTTCCGGCACGCGCCGGCGTAGTGTCTGCCACGGCGTATCGGCAACGATATCGGCGAAGCCGAATACGCGTTTCAAATCGGCATCGTGGACGACCACCGGTTCGTCGTCGCGGGTATAGCGTATGTCGAACTCGATGCCGGCTACGCCCGCCGCGACGGCCGGATCGAACGCGGCAAAGGTGTTCTCGCGCACGCGTCGGCCGTCGCGCTCGCCGCGGTGGGAAACGACCCGCGCGTGAGCCAGGGCGGCGTCATCGGGGCGCGAATGCGGCAGGCGTGCCAGCACGGCTTCGGCGGTATGGGACAATATGGCTTCGAGATGTCGATTCACAGCAGGCGGCGATCCGGGCCCGAGTATTGGCGCGAGTATAGAGCCAGTGACGGTGACTGCGTTGTATCGACGACCACAAACCTTGAGTGCTGCATGAAAAACGCGACCCGACTCGTTCATGCCGGACGTGATCCGGCGGCCCAGCAGGGCATGGTCAATCCGCCCGTCTATCACGCGTCGACGGTATTGTTCGAATCGCTGGATGCGCTCGAGCGCGCCGCGGCGAACCCGTTCGAAGGTGTGTACTACGGGCGCAACGGCACGCCCGTCCAGTTTGCCTTCGAAGCCGCGGTTGCCCAGATGGAAGGCGCCTTTGGCGCGGTCACGACCTGTTCCGGGCTGGCGGCGATCACCGTCGCCTTGATGAGCCAGGCGAGCCAGGGCGCGCATTTTCTGGTGACCGATAACGTGTACGGGCCGACGCGCAAGCTCTGCGATGGTCTGCTCGCGCGTCTGGGTGTGACGACCGAATATTTCGACCCGACGATATCCGCGGCTGAGCTCGAGTCGCGGATCGGCGCACAGACGCGCGTGGTATTTCTCGAAGCGCCGGGTTCGCTGACTTTCGAAATCAGTGACGTGCCGGCATTGGCCGATGTGGCCCATCGCCACGGTGTGACGGTCATGGCCGACAACACCTGGGCCACGCCCTTGTATTTCAATGCCCTCGAACACGGCGTGGATATCTCCATTCATGCGGCGACCAAATATCTGGTTGGCCATGCCGATGCGATGCTGGGTGTGATCAACTGCAACGAAGCCCACTACATGACGGTGCGCAAAGCCGCGGCGGGCATGGGCTACTGCGCCGGCCCGGACGATATCTATCTTGGCTTGCGGGGCCTGCGCACGCTCGGCCAGCGCCTGCCCGTGCATCAGGCCAACGCGCTCGCGCTTGCGGACTGGCTAGCCGCACAGCCCGAGGTCGCGCGCGTGCTGCATCCGGCGCGGGCTGATCATCCGCAGCACGAACTGTTCACACGCGATTTCAGTGGCGCGAGTGGTTTGTTTTCTATCGTGCTGCATCCGGTGGCCCGCGAACGACTGGCGGCGATGCTCGATCATCTCGCGCTGTTCGGCATGGGCTTTTCCTGGGGCGGCTATGAAAGCCTGATCCTGGCGGTCAATCCCGAGCGCAGCCGTAGTGCCACCCAGTGGGCGGCGGCCGGCCCGACGCTGCGTATTCATGCCGGGCTCGAAGACGTGGACGATCTCGTCGAGGATCTGGCCGCGGGTTTAAAGAGGCTGCGCGGCTAGCCGATATCGCCTAAAGAAGCGTCGCCGCCGGCGGCGCGCATATCGAGGGCGATTCGATGAACAACAAACAGTGGCTGGCGGCGGCCGGCCTGAGCGTGATGGCGTGCGGTGCGCAGGCGAGCGATTTCAGCGTGGGCGCGGTGGCGGGCACGCTCGGCCTGGGCGGTCAGGTCACCTATGCGTGGACCGAGCGTGTCCAGACGCGTGCGATGGTGGCCGGCATCAGTGCCGATGTGGATTTCGAGGCCGATGGCGGCAGCGATCTGGAATACAGCGGCAACGTGGATCTGCTGCACGGCGCGTTGCTGCTGGACTATCACCCCTTCGGCGGGGTGTTTCGCCTGACCGGCGGCGTGATGCTCAACGACGATAAGATCGACGGCAGTGCGACCTGCGAACAGCTGGCCTGCGATCTGGGCGATAACGAAAGCGTGCTCGTGCGTGGCGACCGCCTCGATGCGACGGCGCGCTACGATTCCGTATCGCCCTATATCGGCTTCGGCTGGGGCAAGTCGCCGGGCGCGGAAGGCGGGTTGGGCTTTAGTGCCGATATCGGCGTGTTCTATCTCGGCGAGCCCGATGTCGACGTACGGCTCAGTGGCGCCTCGAGCGCGAATCCGATCGCCCGCGACGCGGTCGAAGAGGAACAGGACGATATCCAGGACGACCTGGACAAGCTGCCGCTGTACCCGGTGGTGATGCTGGGCGTGGACTATCGCTTCTGATCGAAAGATCGGGCGGCGTAAAGCACTTCGTTAGAACGCCGGGATGGCGTGCTCCATCCCGGTCGTCTGCGTCTAGGGCGTGTCGTCATATCTCATGACGAAACGCCCTAGTCGGTATGCATGCGCATGGAAAAATCGGTGGCGCGCAGGTGCTTGGTCAGCCCACCGATGGAAATACGATCCACGCCCGTATCGGCGACTTCACGCACATTGCGCAAATTGATATCGCCCGAGGCCTCGATGACGATATCGCGGCGAAAGCGCCGCCGGTGGGCATCGGCCATGTTGACCGCGCGTGCGAGCACGTGACTGGCCAGGTTATCGAGTAACACGCCGTCGCAGCCGGCTTCCAGGGCCTGTTCGAGTTCTTCCAGCGTTTCGATTTCCACCTGGACGAACAGCCCGGCGGCGGTTTCGCGTGCGCGCTCGACCGCGGTTTCGATCGAACCCGCGGCCATGATGTGGTTTTCCTTGATCAGGATGGCGTCGAACAGGCCGAAGCGGTGGTTCACGCCGCCGCCGCAGCGTACTGCATAGCGCTGCGCGCTGCGCAGGCCCGGCAGGGTCTTGCGTGTATCGATGATCTGGGTGTTCGTGCCCTTGACCCGTTCCACGAATTCGAACGTGGAACTGGCCACGCCCGAAAGCAGCTGCAGAAAATTCAGTGCCGTGCGTTCACCGCTGAGCAGCGCGCGTACCGGCCCGCGGATTTCGCACACCGGCGTATTGGAGTGGATTCTTTCGCCGTCGTTGGACAGCCACTCGATTTGTACCCGCTCGTCGAGCGCCGTGAAACTGCGCTCGAACCAGGCCGCGCCGGATAGAATTGCGTTTTCGCGTACGATCACTCGCGCGCGGGCTTCCAGGCCTTCGTCGACCAGGGCTGCGTTACGATCGCCGTCGCCGATATCTTCGGCCAGCGCCGCTTTCACGACGCTTTCGATATCGTCGGGCAGAGTCAGGTCTTTTTCCGACATGGCTTATCTCGGCTGCGAATACCGGCGCGCAGTATATGCCATTCCAGGATCGGGCCGAGCCGGCGCTGCGTTCAGGTGCTCGCCAGACGCAGCCCGGCGTGGATATGACGATGGGTAGGCGGGTAGAAATTGCGAAAGCCCGGCCGGCATATCTCCGGTTCGCTGTGCACGCTCGCGCCGCGGGCCACGAAATGGCCGCCATCGAACCACGGCAGGGAATAGCCGTCGTAGGGAAATGCGCGAAAGCCCGGGTAAGGGTAGAACGCATCGTCGCACCATTCCCACACCTGTTCGACATCCGTAAGCACGCCGGCGCGGCGTGCGGCTTCCCATTCGGTTTCCCGCGGTAGCCGCGCGCCGGCATAACGGGCGTACGCACGGGCTTCGTACCAGCCGATGCCGTGCACCGGCGCATTCGCGATATCCGTACTGCCCGGCGCGAACACGAACCAGCCATTCGTCAGTGCTCGCCAATGCTGTGGATGCGCGATGCCGGCCGCTTCACGCCAGGCCCAGCCGTCGGCGTCCCACCAGTCGGCGTTCTGGTAACCGCCGGCTTCGATGAAACCCAGCCACTGGGCGTTGCTCACGCAGCGCTCGGCGATCGCGAACGTCGGCGGATAGGCGGTGAATACGGGCTGCTCGTTGTCGTAGGCATCGATGCTGGCGGTGCCGATATCCACGGCATGGGCAGCCAGCGGGGTGAAGGCGGTATCCGGTGCGGCGGCGCGCATGTCGATCGCGGCCGGGTCGCATTCGGCCAGCCCCAGCTGGGCACGCACCAGGCGCATCGTTTCCAGATGCTGGGCGTAGTGCTGGCGTAAAAAGGCGGCGAGGTAGCCGTCGGCGAGCAGCGGATGCGCCATATCCCGGGCGCGCTGCCAGCAGGTATCGTTATGTTCGGAAATCTCGGCCGCCCACGCGCGCAGGGCGTCGGCGTCGGGCAGCCGGGCACTGCGTTCGTCCTTGGCCGATATTTCGGGCACATAGAGATCGCGCCATGCATCGGTGATGCGGGCATCGCCGAATACCCGCTCGGCCAGCCAGTAGGTTTCCATGAACAGCACATGGCCCACATGCCAGAGCATGGGGCTGAGTTCGGGGTGGCTCTGGCAGCGCTGTTGAGCGGGCGTAAGGCCGTCGAGCATGGCAACGCTGGCTTGTCGCAGCTGTGCGATACGAGAGGGCGGATTGGCAGTCATAGGGATTCTCGCCGCGGCGTCTGGCCGGCTTGGGCAATGATCATTTGATCAGACTCTACGCATGTCCAGCCGCTGTGGTTGTCGAACGCTTCCGAGCCAATCGCGATGCCGCCATGCCAGTCGGCATGAAAATATAACGAGGGCGCGTCGCCGTTCACTGCCGCGCGTACCGCCACCATGCACTGGCCGTCACTGACGATCATGTTCAGCAGCGCGCGTACCTGCGGCGTGTCGGCAAGCCAGTCACGCACCTGCGTGATCACCGAACCTAGGCGTGTTTCCAGTGGGCCGGTCTGTTGGCGCAGCAGCGCGAACAGATATTCCGAATCGGTATTGCCGTTGATCGTGGTTTCGATCTCGGGCGCGACCTCGGCACGTAGACGCGCGCGCAGCGTGTGCGCGAAGCGGTCGATAAATCCGTTGTGCGTGAACAACAATGCATCGTCGTAAAACGGCTGGGTGTTGGCATAGTCGGTGCCCAGCCCGGCGGTGGCACTGCGTACGTTGGCAAGCCATAGCGGCGAGCGAAGACTGCGCCCCAGCGAGTCGAGATTGGCATCCGCCCAGATCGGCAACACCTGCCGATAGGCCGCGGGCTGGTGGTCGGCGTCGAGCCACGCCGCGCCCCAGCCGTCGGCGTTGACGGTCGCACTCACCATTTCCCGGGCCGCCCAGGATTGATGCGCCAGGCCGTGGGGTGGGTCGCAGATCAGGGTGCGCAGCGCGAGCGGCTGCAGGCCGATATAGCCGGCGATTCGGCACATCCGTACAAGTCCGAAATATTAAGGTTACCGGCCGATGATAACCTTGCGAAATCAACACGCCCAACGATCCGCTGTGCGGATGACCCGTTTATGACCATGACCCAGTCTGGCCGCCGCCTGACCAGTACCGATGTCGCGCCCGAACGCCCCCTGGCCAGTCTCGCCGACGACGTGCGCGCCGGGCTGTTGTCGCGTCCGCGCTGGTTGTCGCCGAAGTATTTCTACGACGATCGCGGCTCGGCGCTGTTCGAAGCCATTTGTGCGACGCCCGAGTATTACCCCTCACGTACCGAGGCGGCGTTGCTGGCTGCGCACGGGCGCGAAATCGTCGAATACGCTGCCCCCGATCATATGCTCGAACTGGGCAGCGGCAGTTCGCGCAAGACGCGGCATTTGCTCGATGCCTGCGACGCGCTGGGCCAGGGCTGTACCTATTGGCCTTTCGATGTCAGCGCACAGATGATGCTCGATGCCGGCGCCGAGCTGGTCGCCGATTACTCCTGGCTGTCGGTGCATGCGCTCATCGGCGACTACACGGGCGGCTTGGCCAACGTGCCGTTGCCCGAGGCCGGCCGGCGTCTGATCGTGTTTCTGGGCGGCACCCTCGGCAACTTCGAACCGCCGGCAGCCACGGCGATGCTCGAACAGATCGCAGCGCTCATGCGCGATGGCGACCGGCTGTTACTCGGTGTCGATCGGGTCAAGGATACGGCCACGCTGGAAGCCGCTTACGACGATGCCGAGGGCGTGACCGCCCAGTTCAACCGCAACGTGCTGCGCGTGCTCAATCGCGAGCTTGATGCCGATTTTCCGGTACAGGATTACAGCCACCGTGCGGTGTTCGATCGCGATATGGCTCGTATCGAGATGCGGCTTGCGGCCGATCATGCCCACCGGGTCACGCTGGCCGCCCTGGATACGGCGATCGATATCGAGGCGGGCGAGGAAATCGTCACCGAATTCAGCCACAAGTTCACCCCGGATACGCTCGCCGCGCTGTTCGAAACCGCCGGGCTGACCATCGAGCGCCACTTCGAAGCCGAAGGCGGCGCCTATTCGCTGGTGCTTGCCGGCAAGGCTAAGCCCTGAGCTGGGATGGTCGCAGACCCGGACAGTGCGCAGATTCAAGCGCTTTGCAGACGTCCACGACTTTCAGTGCGCTGACGTCTGCGCTGTGGGTGAGCTAAGCCGCGCACGAAGCGCGAGGCGGGTGAGACCCGTGGCCCAAAAATCCTGCGCAATCGGCGTAATCTGCGGATCGATGTCTTTTTGTAAAAGACATCCACGGATTGCGCAGATTGACGCAGCGCTGCGATGGTGAGCTGTCGTAACCGGTCAGGGCGGGTTTTACACTCGCCAGAGGCGAATCATCTGCGTTGAATCTGCGTTTTTCTGCCGGGTATCAGGCGTTGAGCAGATCCAGCAGCAGGGCTTTCTGAGCATGCAGACGGTTTTCGGCCTCGTCCCACACGACGCTGTTGGGCCCATCGATGACCTCGGCGCTGACTTCCTCGCCGCGATGCGCGGGTAGACAGTGCATGAACAGAGCGTCGTCCTTGGCCCAGCTCATCAACGCCTTGTTGACTTGGAAGTTGGCGAAATCGGCCAGCCGCACTTCGCGGTCGTCCTCGTCGCCCATGCTCGCCCAAACATCGGTGACCACCAGATCGGCGCCGTCGGCCGCCTGGGGCGCGTCTTCGCAGATCACCACGCGTTCGCCGCTGGCCTTGAGGATCTGTGCATTCGGGCCATAGCCTTCGGGTGTCGCGATACGCAGCTCGAAGCCGAGCAGGCGCGCGGCCAGGATATAGGAGTGGCACATGTTGTTGCCGTCACCAATCCAGGCCACGGTCTTGCCCGCGATATCGCCGCGGTGCTCCTGATAGGTCTGCAGGTCCGCGAGTAGCTGACAGGGATGAAAGCGATCGGTCAGGCCATTGATCACCGGCACGCTGGAATAGGCCGCGAAGCGTTCCAGCGTATCGTGCGAGTGGTTGCGAATCATCACCACATCGACCATGCGCGAGAGCACACGCGCTGTATCCTCGACCGGTTCGCCACGCCCGATCTGGGTATCGCCGGGCGACAGGAAGATTGCATGGCCGCCCAGCTGGGTCATGCCCGCCTCGAACGACACCCGTGTGCGCGTCGAGGCCTTTTCGAAGAGCATGCCCAGTGTGCGGCCCACGAAAGGCTGCTTTTTCAGCGGCTTGTGCTTGAGCGCGATGGCATTGTCGATAACACGGCGAATGCCGTCGGCGCCCAGGTCGTCCAGGCTGAGAAAATGGCGCAGGGTCATGGTCAGTTTGCTTGGTTGGAACGGGTTGAAGACGCATCGGGCGTAGCGATGCTTTCGATGAGATAGCACACGCCGTCGACCAGCCGCTCGACTTCGGCGGGGCCGATGATCAGCGGTGGCAACAGGCGAATGACATTGGAGGCCGTCACGTTGAGCAGAATGCCCTGTTCGCGCGCGGCGTCCACGAGATAGGCGCAGGGCTCGGCGAGTTCGATGCCGATCATAAGCCCCGCGCCGCGGATATCCTTGACATGGTCGAGGCCATCCACGCGCGCCTCGATCTGGCTGCGGATCGAATCGCCCATGGCCTGAACATGGGTGAGCAGGCCGTCGGCTTCGATGGTGTCGAGCACGGCCAGCGCGGCACGACAGGCCAGCGGGTTACCGCCGAAGGTCGAACCGTGGCTGCCGGGCCCGAACAGGGGCGTGGCCTTGCCGGCCACCAGCGACGCACCGATCGGTACGCCCCCGCCAAGCCCCTTGGCCAGGCCCATGACGTCGGGGGTGATGCCGGCAGCCTGATGGGCGAACCAGTGCCCGCTGCGGCCGACGCCGGTCTGAACCTCGTCGACCATCATCAGCCAGTCGCGTTCGTCGCAGAGTTTGCGCACGTCGGCCAGAAAGCCGGGCGGGGGCACGCGAACACCGCCTTCGCCCTGGATCGGTTCGACCAGCACGGCGGCGATATTGGCATCCTCGAGTGCGGCGATCGCATCGATATTGCCATAGGGTACGCGCACAAAGCCTTCCGGCATGGGCTCGAAGCCTTTCTGTGCGCTGGCGTTGCCGGTCGCGGCGAGTGCGGCGAGCGTACGGCCATGAAACGAATTCTCCATGACCACGACCACGGGCTTGTCGATGCCGCGCTTGTGACCATGCAGGCGGGCGAGCTTGATCGCGGCCTCGTTGGCTTCACTGCCGCTGTTGCCGAAAAACACCGCGTCCATGCCGGACAGCTCGCACAGGCGATCGGCCAGGCGGGTCTGTACCTCGATCTCGTAAAGATTCGAGGTATGCAACAGTCGGCTGGCCTGGTCGTTGATGGCTTCGACGAGGGCCGGATGGGCATGGCCGAGCGTGTTGACCGCGATGCCCGACAAGGCATCGAGATAGCGCTTGCCGTCGCTATCGAAAAGCCACGCGCCCTGGCCGCGTTCGAATGCGATGGGCTGGCGCTTGTAGGTCGGAATCAGATGCGAAATGGCCATAAGGCGTCCTGATGGAGTGGTTGTACACGGCCGAAACCCAGTGGCCGCAACACCGATACCCCAAACGAAAAACGACCCCGCCGCAACGCGACGGGGCCGTATTCTAGCGCAAACTGCGGATCGTTCTAGTCGACCTGCTCGTCGTAGCGCTTGGCGATGCCGTCCCAGTTGACGACGTTCCACCAGGCGTCCACGTATTCGGGCTTGCGGTTCTGGTACTTCAGATAGAAGGCATGCTCCCAGACGTCCAGGCCCATGACCGGCTTACCGGACTCGGACACGACGTCCATGATCGGGTTGTCCTGGTTCTGGGTGGACACGATCTTGAGCTGGTTGCCCTGCGGCACGAGCCATACGAAGCCCGAACCGAACAGACCGGTGGCCGCGTTCGTGAACTCTTCCTTGAACGCATCGAAGGAGCCGAAGCTGGAGTCGATGGCCGTACCCAGGCCGCCGGTCGGCTTGCCGCCGCCGGACGGGGACATGCTGTCCCAGAACAGAATGTGGTTGTAATAGCCGCCACCCTGGTTGCGCACGCCCGGGCCGTGCTGGCCGGCCTTCGAGAGGATCGTTTCCAGATCCTGGTCTTCGAGTTCCGTGCCTTCGATGGCCTTCTTGAATTTGGTCAGATAAGCGTTGTGATGCTTCTCGTAATGGATCTCCATCGTACGACCGTCGATATACGGTTCGAGCGCATCGTAGTCATACGGTAGATCGGGCAGTTCGAATGCCATGACGTATCCCTTGTATTGAGATGAGTGAATCAACGCCGACTAGTTATATAGGGTTTGTTCGTCATTTTTCAAAGCGCGAGCACATATCCCAGCGGTGGTCGCCCAGACAGTGCGGCGATATCTCTGCTCTTTGCTCGCGGCATTGCTAGACTCGCGCGTATGAATACAAGCGTCACCGCCAAGCCCGCCAACGCCATCGAACTGGCGATCTTTGCCAGCCGGATCACGGCTGTGTGTGAGGAGATGGGGGCGAGCCTGGCGCAGGCAGCGTTTTCGCCCAATATCCGCGATCGCCTGGATTACTCCTGCGCGGTGTTCGACGCCCAGGGGCGGCTGTGCGCGCAGGCCGCGCATATTCCGGTGCATCTGGGCAGCATGGCCTATGCCATGGCCGATATCGTGGCCGCGCGCGACTGGGCGCCGGGGCAGATGATCGCGCTCAACGATCCGTATCTGGGTGGCACACATCTGCCGGACGTCACCCTGATTGCGCCGCTGTTCGTGGGCGACGAACTGGTCGCGTTCGTGGCCAACCGGGCGCACCATGCCGATATTGGCGCCGACTCGCCCGGTTCCATGCCGTTGGCGAAGAACCTCGACGAAGAAGGGCTTGTGATCGCGCCGGTAGCGCTGGTCGACGATGACGCGATCGACGAATCGGTGCTGGGCGGCTGGCTGGAACATCTGCGCAACCCGCCGATCGCGCGCGGCGATTTCAGTGCTCAGATCGCGGCCAACCGAATCGGGCTCAAGCGCTTGTCGGCGTTAATCGGCGAGGGCGGCGACGCCGACGTGGCGGCATTCAAGAAACAGCTGGGCGAATACAACGACTATGCCCGTGCGCTGGCGGCGAGCGCCCTGCGCGAACTGCCCGATGGCCGCTACGAATTCACCGATGTGCTCGATGACGATGGCCAGGGCAATACCGATCTCGCCATTGCCTGTCGTATCGATATCGACAACGGCCGCATCGCGGTGGATTTCGCCGGTAGCGCCGACCAGACGGCCGGCAACGTCAACTGTCCGCTGTCGGTCACTGCGGCGGGCACGCTATATGTCTTTCGTTGCCTGATGCCGGATCAGGTACCGGCCTGTGCGGGCGCGTTCGACGATATTCAGATCAGTGCGCCCGAGGGCTGTCTGCTCAATGCCCGGGCACCCCATGCCGTGGCGGCGGGGAATGTGGAAACCAGCCAGCGCGTGGTCGATGCCGTGCTCGGCGCGTTGGCCCAGGCAATCGGCGACCGGATACCGGCCGCTAGTCACGGCAGTATGAACAACGTCGCGCTGGGTTCGCATCGGTCGGATACGCCCTGGGACTATTATGAAACCATGGGCGGCGGGCTCGGCGCCGGGCCGAATCGCGCTGGCGCAAGCGGCGTTCAGGCCCATATGACCAACACGTTGAATACGCCTGTGGAAGTGCTCGAGCGGCATTTTCCGCTGCGTATGTGTCGCTATGCGCTACGCCGCGGCAGCGGCGGGGCCGGCGCGCAACGCGGCGGCGACGGTTTGATTCGCGAGATCGAGTTTCTCGAACAGGCGAGCTACACCGTGCTCGCCGAGCGTCGTCGGCATGCGCCATGGGGGCGCGACGGTGGCGGCGATGGCGCAGTTGGCGAGAATCACCTCGACGGCGAATCACTCGCGCCCAAATGCACGGGCGTGGCTGATGCCGGGCAACGACTGGCCGTGGCCTCGGCCGGCGGCGGCGGTTACGGCACTTCGTCGTAACGAGGCCTCGACAGGCGCGTTATAATCGCGATCAGCTAAACAGATTTTCGAATCAGAGGATAACGCCATGAGCGCGAAAGCAATGGAAATCATCAAGAACGAGGTCGAGAACAATCCGATCGTGCTGTACATGAAAGGCACGCCGGACTTCCCGCAGTGCGGTTTCTCCGCACGCAGCGCCGAGGCGCTCAAGGCCTGTGGCGTACCGTTCAAGGCGGTCAACGTATTCGACGACGAAGAGATCTATCGCCAGGGCGTGAAGATCTACTCGAACTGGCCGACCATCCCGCAGCTGTTCGTCGACGGCGAGCTGGTGGGCGGCTCGGATATTGTCATCGACATGTTCCAGTCCGGCGAGCTCAAGACGCTGCTCGAAGAGGCGGCCAACAAGGCCTGATAACAATTTTCGCGCCGTCGGCTGTTGCCGGCGGCGCAAGTTTTTGCGCGACATGATTCACAAGGAGTAGCGGCTAATGGCCTACAAGCACGTACGCTTGCCCGAAGACGGTCAGAAGATCACCGTCGAAAACGATCAGATGAATGTGCCGGACAACCCGATCCTCGGCTATGTCGAGGGCGACGGGATCGGCCCCGATATCACCAAGGCTTGTCTGCGCATCTGGGATGCTGCAGTGGAAAAAGCCTATGGCGGCAAGCGCAAGATCCATTGGGCCGAGCTGTTCATGGGCGAGAAGGCCGCCAAGGTCTATGACGGCGACTACTTCCCGGCCGAAACCCTGGAAGCGATCAAGGATCTGTGGGTGTCCATCAAGGGCCCGCTGACCACGCCGGTGGGCGAGGGCTTTCGTTCGCTCAACGTCTCGCTGCGCCAGGAACTGGATCTGTATGCCTGCGTGCGCCCGGTACGCCACTACACCGGCGTGCCGTCGCCGCTCAAGGACCCGGGCAAGGTCGACGTGGTGATCTTTCGCGAGAACACCGAAGACGTCTACTGCGGCATCGAGTACCAGTCCGGTACCGACGAGAACAAGAAGCTGGCCAAGTTCCTCAAGGAGGAAATGAAGGCCGACTTCTTCGACGACGCGGGCCTGGGCATCAAGCCCATTTCCGAATTCGGCACCAAGCGCCTGGTGCGCAAGGCCATCCAGTACGCGATCGACAACGGCCGCGAATCGGTGACGCTGGTGCACAAGGGCAACATCATGAAGTTCACCGAGGGCGCCTTCCGTGCCTGGGGTTATGAAGTCGCCCGCGAGGAATTCGGCCACTGCACGATCACCGAAGACCAGCTCTACGCCGAGTACAACGGTCGCCAGCCGGAAGGCAAGATCGTGATCAAGGATCGTATCGCCGACATCATCTTCCAGCTCATGCTGCTGCGCCCGGATGATTTCGACGTGCTGGCCACCATGAACCTCAACGGCGACTATCTCTCGGACGCCGCGGCGGCCGAGGTCGGCGGTATCGGTATCGCCCCCGGCGCCAACATGTCCGACAACATCGCCGTGTTCGAGGCCACCCACGGCACCGCACCCAAGTACGCCGACAAGAACAAGGTCAACCCGGGTTCGCTGCTGTTTTCGGGCGTGAACATGCTCGAGTACATCGGCTGGCAGGAAGCCGCCGACCTGATTTCGCTGGCCTACCCGGAAGTGCTCGCGGACAAGATCGTGACCTACGATTTCGCCCGCAACATGGAAGGCGCCACCGAAGTCGGTACCAAGGAATTCGCCGATGCGCTGATCGAGCAGATCAACGGCGGTATCGATCTGGAAACCAAGCGCAAGCAGCGCAGCGAAAAGCTCGCCCGCGAGCGCAAGCAGCGCGAAATCCGTCGTCTGCTTCAGCCCATGGAAGAAATGATCGCCAGCGGACGTACGCCCACCAGCGTATCGGACGTGATGACGCGTTCGCTGATCACGGTCACCGACGACACCAGCGTGCATGATGCCATGCACGAAATGCGCAAGAATGAAGTCTCATCGCTGGTGGTCGAGCCCAACGATTCCGGCGAGTGGGGCATCATGACCCGTCGCGATATCGTCACCAAGATCGTACGCGAAGGTAAATCGCCGACCGATCTCACCGTGGGCGAGATCGCCTCGCGGCCGGTGGTCACGGTTGCGCCCGA
Organism: Salinisphaera sp. T5B8; assembly: GCF_040361255.1. Taxonomy (NCBI): domain Bacteria; kingdom Pseudomonadati; phylum Pseudomonadota; class Gammaproteobacteria; order Salinisphaerales; family Salinisphaeraceae; genus Salinisphaera; species Salinisphaera sp. T5B8. Next base: position 119,955 of record NZ_APNG01000007.1, read on the forward strand.
AACCGATCTGCGTGCCGCCGCCAACACCATTGCCGAAAAGAACATCAGCCGTCTGCTGGTGGCCGGCAAGGATGGCGAGCCGATGGGCATCACCACCGAAACCGATATCTTCGGTGCCATCGAGCAGTCCGGTTGGTTGCCGGAAGCCTGATGTCGGCATGACATGAGTTGATGCACGCGGGCCACGTTTCGACGTGGCCCGCTTGTTTGTATCCAATAAATAACAACGAGGCTTTGCACCGAGTGGACCACCTGCCATCTTCTGCACCGCAGCGCATCGGGATCGTACTCATCGGTGATGAGCTGCTTTCGGGCAAGCGTCAGGACAAGCACATGCCGCAGGTCATCGAGATCCTCGATGCGCGCGGCATGGAGCTGTCTTGGGCGCGTATGGTGGGCGACGATGCCGGGCTACTGGAAACGACGTTGCGCGAAACGATGGCGAGCAACGATATCGTGTTCAGTTTCGGTGGTATTGGCGCGACGCCCGATGATCGGACGCGCCAATGCGCCGCAGCGGCTGCCGGCGTGGCGCTCGAATTCAACGCCGAGGGTCGGGCATTACTGGAAGCTCGCTTCGGCGACGCAGCCTATCCCAAGCGTATTCATATGGTCGAATGGCCGGTGGGCGCGCGCGTGATCCCTAACCCCGTCAATCAGGTGCCCGGATTCTCCTTCGGCCACCATCATTTCGTGCCGGGCTTCCCGAATATGGCCTGGCCGATGATCGAGTGGGTATTGGATACCCACTATCGGCATCTGCAAAGCGAAGAGCGCAATATCGAGCGGCTCGTCGAAGTGCTCGACACCCCGGAAAGCGCGTTGATCGATCTCATGCAGCAGGTCATGGATGCCCATCCCGACGTGCGAATTGCCTGCCTGCCCAACGCCAGTGGCAAGCGTTCTATCGAATTTGGGGTACGGGGAAGGCCGGTTGCTGCCGATAATGCCTTCAGGGCGCTGATCGATGCGCTCGATACGGCTGGCGTCCCGCTGGGGCGCGGCCGGCCGTAAGCGTCCACACAGGCTGGCGCGAATATACAGGGTTGAATCGCGATATCTTTTAGTGCTGCCGGTGCTAGAGTCGAACGACTCGCCCCGGGGGAGAGCGTTTTGCAGCAATCGAATGCCGAATTTATGTCACGGGTGACGTCGATCTTTCGCGGCGGCATTTCGCGCTATGCGCTGTACGCATTTGCCATCGCACTGGCGGCCGTGCTTGTGGCCACGATTGCGGCCGCGATGCTCACCGGTTTGCCGCTGACGCCGGCCGGCCTCTATGCGGCGCAGACGCATAATCCGATGTTGCTTGCCCTGGATGCGGTTCCTTTTATCTTTGCCCTTTGGGGGCAAGGGTTTGGCGCAACTTTTTCGAGCGATACCGACAATCAGCGACCACGCAAGCGTGCCGGTGACGACAACGAGAAAGTCGCCCTGCAAGCCGAAGCCCGTCGCCTCGAACAGGAAGATGCGCTCACCGGGCTGGCTAACCGCGGCCATTTTCTCAAGCAGCTCGACGCTGCCCTGCAAACCGCACAGCTGGATCGCACCCGCGTCGGCGTGATCGTGCTCGATCTCGACGGCTTCTCCGAAGTCAACGACCAGTTCGGTGCGGCCAATGGCGATCGCGTGCTCAAGAGCGTGGCCCGTCGGCTGTCCAATGCGGTGGAAAACACCGGCGCCGTGCTTGCGCGTCTGAGCGGCGACAGCTTTGGACTGGCCATCGATACGCTGCATTCCAATGGCGTGCTCGAAGACATGGCGGCGCGTATACAGGATGTACTCGCGCCGCCGTGCACCCTCGACAAGCTCTCGTTGAATCTGGCGGCAAGTATCGGCGGTGCGGTGTATCCCGATCACGCCACCGATTCCTATGGGCTGGTCAATGCCGCGGACGGTGCCATGCAGCACGCCAAGGCAGGCGGCGGCGGCTTCGAGCTGGTGCAGACGGCGTTGCCGGTCGAGGACGCCGAAATGCACAGCCTCAGCGCCGAACTGCGCGCGGCGATCGATGAGGATCAGCTGGTGCTGTATCTGCAGCCGCTGATCGATATCCAGGCCGACGAAGTGCACGGGGTGGAAGCGCTGGTACGCTGGCAGCACCCGCGTCGCGGTTTCCTGCCGCCGGGCGAGTTCATTCCCCGCGCCGAACGCGCCGGGCTCATGCATGACCTGTCGAAATGGGTCTTGCGGCGCGCCTTGGAATACAACGCCGCCTTGCGCAAGGAAGGCTGGTCGATCGGCGTGTCGGTGAATCTGTCGGCGCGCTCACTGCTCGACCCGGAGTTCCCGGACGTGTTGGCGGCCCTGCTGGCCGAATACGATGTGCCCTCGGAAGTGCTCACCATCGAGATTACCGAAGATACGCTGATGTCCGATCAGCGCCGTACCATGGATGTGGTCACCCGTGTCTCGAATATGGGCATCCATATCTCGATCGACGATTTCGGCACGGGCTATTCGCAGCTGACCTATCTCAAACGTCTGCCGGCCAGCGAGATCAAGATCGATCGCTCGTTCGTGACCGACATGCTCGAGTCCGATACGGACCTGGCCATCGTCAAGGGCACGATCGAACTCGGCCATGCGCTGGGTCTGCGTGCGGTTGCCGAGGGCATCGAGCACGAAAACCAGAGCGTGCGTCTGCGTGAGCTGGGCTGCGACATCATCCAGGGCTACTACATGGGCCGGCCGATGCCTATCGACAAGCTGCGCGAATGGCTAGCCGAGTGGCAACTGCATCACCAATCGCGGGCGGTCGCGGTCGGCGAGTCATCGCACAGCCGGTAAGCGCCGGTCGGCCCGGTGCCAGTGCCATGTGGTCGGCCTTGCCGGCTGGCTAGCCGGTCTTATGCGCGACGGGCGCGATAACAAAGGCCTGGCCGAATGTCGGGACGATAAAACGGTCTGTGTTCAGCCCGGCCGCATCGCGGGCGCGCGCCAGTGCTCGCGCCGGCTCTGCCTGGCCCTCGTCGGTCAGTTTGAAGGTGGCAAAGTGAATACCGACGCTCTGCTGCGCGCTCAGCTGCTGATGGGCATCGACGGCGTCGGCCGGGTTCATGTGTTGTGGGGCCATGAACCAGCGCGGTTCGTAGGCGCCGATTGGCAACAGGGCGACGCGCGGTGCACCCAGGCGTTCACGAATGGTGCCGAAATGCGGCCCCATGCCGGTATCGCCGGCGAAATAGACGGCGCCGGCTGGCGTATCGAACCAGAAACCTGCCCACAAGCTCCGGTTGCGATCGAGCAGGCCGCGCCGTGACCAGTGTTGGGCCGGCGTGATGGTCAGGCGCAGCCGATCGTTCAATTCGACATCCTGCCACCAGTCGCCGCAGGTAATCCGTTGCGCGCCGAAACGCGCGAGATAGCCATCCACACCCAGCGGCACGACGAAATGCGGATCAAAACGCGCGACCAGCCGAGCCACTGACGCGCGGTCGAGATGATCGTAATGGGCGTGACTGATGGCCACGATATCGATGGGCGGCAGATCGTCGAACGCAACGCCCGGTGGGTGATAGCGGCGCGGACCAGCCCAGGACAGCGGGCTGGCCCGCTCGGAAAAGATCGGGTCCGTGAGCAGGTTCAGGCCGCCCGCCTGGATAAGTACGGTGGCGTGGTTAATCCAGGTAACGCGCAGGCCCTTCTCGACCCGCTGCGGCGGTGCGGGCGGCGGCACGAATTGTTCGATCCGTTGCCAGGGGTGGTTTTCGCGATTGCGCCACCAGCGCAACAGATCGCCCGCGCTGTGGGTGATCGGGCGTGCATTGTGAAAACGCCGGCTGTCGAAATGATCACTCACCCGGCCGCGATAGCCGCCCGCGATTCGGTCGACCACTCGATTGGTTAACGTAAGAAGCGGCTGTTTCATGGCATGCCCCGTAGTGAAAACTAGGCGCGTTGCCGACGCGTGACGACCACGATCAGTGCGGCACAGATCACCGACGCCGCCCCGAGCGCGCTCAACAAATCGGGCGTTTCCTGCCAGAAGATCCAGCCGATCAGGGCCGCGAACAACACGGTCGTATAGATCAAGGCGCCGATATGGGCCGCGGGCGCCAGGCTATAGGCCCGCGTAAGCAGCAGTTGGCCGGCCGTGGCAATACTGCCGGCGCCGAACAGGGCCAGCCATTGGCCTGGCGTGGGTGTCTGCCATGCCGCGATGGCCGGCAACGCCGAAACCAGCGTACCGAGCACGCTGAAATACATCACGATACGTACCGTCGGCTCGGTATCCGACATGCGCCGGATCGCGGCCATGGATGTGGCCGCGAGAATGCCGGCCGCCAGGCCCGCGAGCCCGGCCGGCCCCTGCCAGCCCAGGCCGGGCTTGAGGATGAGCAGCACCCCGATAAAGCCGATCAGCACGGCCGGGAAGATACGTGTGGCGGGACGCTCGCCCAGCCACAGCCAGGCAATGAACGGTAGAAACGGCGGCTGGCTGTAATTGAGCAACACCGCGCTGGCCAACGGCATCTGCGACAGGGCATAGAAAAAGCAATACATCGCGCCGAGCCCGGTGGCCGCGCGCAGCAGGTGCATGCCCGGGCGCGCGGTACGCATCGACACCGCGCTCGGCCCACGCCGCGCCAGCCAGGGCAATAACACGACCAGGGCGAACAGGTTGCGAAAGAACACCACCACGGGATTGGGCAGCTCGCCGCCGACGAGCTTTACACAGGCGCTGACCACGGCAAACGCGCCCGCGCCGGCGACGGCCAGGAGTGCACCGCGGCGCAGATCGGTGGCGGCGGTGGTCATGGCAATGGCGCTACGCGCCAGGGCTGCGTGCGTTTGCGCACGGGCCTCGCATCGGCCACGCGCTAGCGGCTGTCGTTGACGGGGGTATCGGTAGCATTGCCCCAGTCAGACCAGGCTCCGGGGTAGCCACGGACCTTGTCGAAGCCGAGGTATTTGAGCACCAGATAGGTATAGGACGAGCGCATATGGCTCTGGCAATAATTGACGATATCGCGCTCGCTTTCGATATCGTGATCGGCGATGAGCTGTAGCAGTTCGCTACGTGGGCGCAGCCGCCCGTCATCGCCCTTGAGCAGGTTCCAGTCGAGATTGATTGCGCCCGGGATATGACCGCCGCGCGCGCTTCGCACATCCGCCCCGGCGTATTCTGCGGCGCTGCGCACGTCGAGAAACGCCACGTCGTCGTCATCCAGATGCGACATGATCCATTCGCGATCGGCAATACGATCAGCCTGGCGCTCGACGGCGAATGAACTCGCGCCCGCCTGGGGTGGGCCGGCATCGAGCGCCAGGCCGGCCTGGTGCCAGGCGGCCAGGCCACCATCGAGCAGCGAGATCGCGCCATGGCCCATGGCATCCAGCGTATAGAGCAGGCGTGCGGCCTGGGCATCGCCGGCCCGATCGTAGGCCACGATATGGGCGTCGTTACGCAGGCCGGCGTCGGAAAAGACCTCGGCCAGGCGTTCGCTGTCCGGCAACAGGCCGGCGACTGGCGGCGCGCTGGCGATGAAGTCGCTCGCCGCGATCTGTAGCGCGCCCGGGATATGCGCCTGGGCATAATCGCGGGCGCTGTCGACCGCCACAATCTGGATGTCCGGTTCGTCGATGACCGCACGCAGGTCCTCGGCATCGACGAACAACGGCAGTTTGGCGGTCATGCAATCTCCTCGAAGCGGCTGACAGGCGTGCGACTAGACGCTTTCGCCGGCCAGATACAACCAGGTGCTGACCACGGTATCCGGGTTCAGCGACATGCTTTCGATCTGCTGTTCGAGTAGCCATTTGGCCAGATCCGGATAATCGGACGGGCCCTGGCCACAGATGCCGACGTATTTGTTGTTGCGCTTGCAGGCCGCGATCGCTTTTTCCAGCATCACCTTGACCGCTGGGTCGCGTTCGTCGAACAAATGCGAGATCAGTCCCGAGTCGCGATCCAGGCCCAGCGACAGCTGGGTCATGTCGTTGGAGCCGATCGAGAAGCCGTCGAAATACTCGAGGAACTGATCGGCCAGAATCGCGTTCGAGGGCAGCTCGCACATCATGATGATCTTGAGCTCGTCTTCGCCGCGCTTGAGGCCGTGCTGGGCCAGCAGATCGGTCACGCCCTTGGCCTCGCCGAGCGTACGTACGAACGGGATCATGATCTGGACGTTCTTCAGACCCATGTCCTCGCGTACGCGCTTGACCGCAGCCAGTTCGAGTTCGAAGCAGGGGGTGAAATCCTCGGCCAGATAGCGCGAGGCACCGCGCCAGCCGATCATCGGATTTTCCTCGTCCGGCTCGAAACGTTCGCCGCCGATGAGGTTGGCGTATTCGTTGGACTTGAAGTCCGACAGGCGCACGATCACCGGCTTGGGCGCGAAGGCCGCGGCGATCGTGGCAATGCCTTCCACCAGACGATCGATATAGAACTCCACCGGGCTGGCATAGCCGGCGATATGCGCATCGATGGTCTTTTTCAGATCGTCGGGCTGCTCGTCGTATTCGAGCAGCGCGCGCGGATGCACGCCGATCTGGCGGTTGATGATGAATTCCAGCCGGGCCAGGCCCACGCCGGCATTCGGGGTCATGGCGAAGTCGAAGGCGCGCTCGGGGTTGCCCACGTTCATCATGATCTTCGTCGCGATCTCGGGCATCTTGTCGAGCGAGACCTCGTCGACGTTGAAGTCGATCTCGCCGTCATAGACATAGCCCGTATCGCCTTCGGCGCAGGAGACGGTCACGGCCATGCCGTCGCTGAGCTTCTCGGTGGCATTGCCCGAGCCAACCACGGCCGGAATACCCAGCTCGCGGGCGATGATCGCCGCGTGACAGGTACGCCCGCCGCGGTTGGTCACGATCGCCGAGGCGCGTTTCATGACCGGCTCCCAGTCCGGGTCGGTCATGTCGGTGACCAGGATATCGCCCGCCTGGACCTTGTTCATTTCCTTGATGGACTTGACGTTGCGTACCTTGCCGGCACCCACGCGCTGGCCGATCGAACGACCTTCGACGAGTACCTCGCGCCCGGCGGAATCCAGCTGATAGCGTTCCAGTGTGCCGCCGCTATTCGACTTCACCGTCTCCGGGCGGGCCTGCAGGATATACAGTTCGCCGGTTTCGCCGTCCTTGCCCCATTCGATATCCATCGGGCGCCCGTAATGGCGCTCGATGATCAATGCCTGGGCCGCCAGGGCCTCGGCATCGGCATCGGTAATCGAGAACTTGGCCTGATCGGCGGCCTCGACATCGACGAATTCAGTCGTCTTGCCGTGGCTGCGATCGGCGGTATAGACCATCTTTACGGCCTTGCCGCCGTTCACCCGGCGCAGGATCGCCGGGCGCTTGGCGTCCACGTTCGGCTTGTAGACATAGAACTCGTCCGGGTTGACCGCACCCTGGACCACGGCTTCGCCCAGCCCCCAGGAACTGGTGATGAACACGACCTGATCGAAACCGGATTCGGTATCGATGGTGAACATCACGCCCGACGCGCCCGTATCCGAACGCACCATGCGCTGGATGCCGGCCGAGAGTGCGACCTGGCTGTGCTCGAAGCCCTTGTGCACGCGATAGGAGATCGCGCGGTCGTTGAACAACGAAGCGAACACGTCCTTGATCGCGAGCATGACGTTGTCGAGCCCGCGCACATTGAGAAAGGTTTCCTGCTGGCCCGCGAACGAGGCATCCGGCAAATCCTCGGCGGTCGCCGACGAGCGCACGGCCACCGAAATGTCCTGGTTGTCGCCCGACAGCGTTTCGAACGATTCACGGATCGCGGCTTCGAGTTCGGGCGGGAAGGGGTGGTCGATCACCCAGTTACGGATCTTCTCGCCGGTTTCGGCGAGTGCATCCACATCCTCCACGTCGAGCGCGTCGAGCGCGGCGTTGATGCGATCCGCCAGGCCGTCATGGGCAAGAAACTGGCGATAGGCATCGGCGGTGGTGGCGAAGCCGTCCGGCACATTCACGCCGGCATCGGCCAGATGGCTGATCATTTCGCCCAGCGATGCGTTCTTGCCGCCGACGGTTTCGACGTCGTTCATTCCCAGCTGGCTGAACCAGAGCACGTGCTCGCTTTGCAAGATGGAGTCCTCGCAGGTAAACGTTCGAAAGCGCGATTTTACACATTCGAACACGCGGCCGGGTCGAAAAACGCATTGCGCACAATCTGGCGGCACGACCCACCACCACTAGGCGTGGCTGCGACGCTCGTGCACGATAGCGCTCATGACCACGAACGATGCCCCCAAACGCTCCATATTCTTCCTGTCGGATCGCACTGGCATTACCGCCGAAACCCTTGGCGCGACGTTGCTCACCCAGTTCGATGAAGGCTCTTTCCGCCAGTCCACACTGCCGTTCGTCAACACGCCCGACAAGGCGCGATCGGCGCTGGACTACATGGAGCACACCGGTGCTGCGAGCGGACTCAAACCCATCGTGTTCTCGACCACGGTCAGCGAACAGGTGCGCGAGATTCTGCGCGAAGGCAACGTGGTCTTCCTGGACCTGTTCGATCAGTTCGTGCCGGCCCTGGAAGGCGCGCTGGACACCAAGTCCACCCATCGCGAAGGCCGTGCCCACGGCATCGCCGACGAAGATATCTACGAATCGCGTATCGATGCGATGAACTATGCGCTCACTCACGACGACGGCGTGGGCGAGAACGGCTACCGCAAGGCCCAGGTGATCCTCATCGCCCCGTCGCGCTGTGGCAAAACGCCGGTGTGTATCTATCTGGCCATGCAGCACGGCGTGTACGCCGCCAACTATCCGCTCACCGAAGAGGATCTGGAGCGGCGCACGCTGCCGCCGGCGCTCGCCGAACATAAGGACAAGCTCTACGGCCTGTGGATCGACGCCGAACGCCTGCACCAGATTCGTAGCGAACGCCGCAAGGGTAGCCAGTACGCGGCCTTGCCGCAGGTGTCCTATGAACTGCGCCAGGCCGAAAGCCTGTACAAGCGCCACGGCTTGTCGTACTCGGAAACGACCAACAAGTCGATCGAAGAGATCGCCACCATGATCATGCAGGACAAGAATATCCGGCGCCGTTCCTTCTAAGCCGCGCACGCGCATGCTGCGCCCCGATTTGAAAAGCGCCATGCCTGCCGTATAGTCCGACAGATGCCCACACTTCAACGCAATCACTGGCTGGCTTCGGCGCAGCCGCGCAGCTTTACGGGCCTGATGGGCCTCTACGAAAGCAATTATCGGCGCTTCGAGCGGCTGGTTCCGGAGCTGGACCTGCCTTTCGAGTCGGCCGAATCGCGCGGCGCCGATGCGACGCTGTATCTGCGCGTGGTCGAGCGTTGCCGCTACACGACCACGGTGCATCTGACCTACTGGTTCGGCGAAGGCGAGGACCTGCATGCTGACCCCGACCTGCTGCTGCGTGTCTATCAGGACGCTCAGCTGGCCGAGGCTATTTCCTGCGATGCGCGCTCGCGCTATGTCGCGCTCGCCGGCGTGCCCGAAATCGACGAAGACGTGCTCGCCACGCAATGGCCGCGCAATCTGTTGCTCAACAAGTGGCTGGCCTACTGCCTGGCCCAGGGGCACGGGTTCGGCGGCGCTCATCGGCCGCGCCAGCCGCACGACTGAGCTACACCAAACCGCAGCGCGCGACCTTGCCCGCCGTCCGCAAACTTGTGCCGTGGTGAGGCCTTAACGGCCCTCGGCGGGTGGCGCGCTGCGTCGGCGCTTGGCCGACTTCGGCTCGGTTTCGGCTTCGCTGTCGTCGTGTAGCTGCAGACCCACGGTTTCGATGATGCCCGCGTGCAGCGAACGCACCGTCAGGCGCAGCCCGTCGACATCGACTACATCGCCTTCCACCGGACGACGCTTGAGCCGACGGCGCATATAGTCGGCGATCGACAGCTCCCAGTGATGCTCGGACAGGCCAAGGTTGTAGACAACGGCCAGCTCCGACATCGCGGCATCGCCACGCAGCGTGAAGCTGCCGAAAAAACGCCGCGCTTCGGGCGCATGCTTGGTATCGCCGCGAAAGAGTTTGCCGAGTTCGTCACTGTGTTTCGCGGGCGTGACCAGGTAGAGCAGATCGCCCACGGCATATACGAAATGCGCCTTGGGAAAGAGCAAATGCGCCGATCGCGTCACCGCAATGCAGCGTAGCCCCTCGAAGCGTTGCAACGCCTCGCCCTGGGTGGCGGCCAGACTCGAGGCCGGCTGGATACGAAACGCCAGCAGCACATAGCTATGCCCGCGCCGGCCCAGAAAGCCGAAGCTCGCCGCGGGGCCGGGCTCCTGGGGCACCTGTAGCTTGAGCTGGCGCGCCGTCCAGGCCAGCGAGCTGCCCTGAACGATCAGCGAAACCAGCACCACCGCGAAGGTGATATCGAACAGAAACTGTGCGCCTTCGAGTTCGGCCATCAAAGGGAACAGCGACAGCACGATCGGCACCGCGCCGCGCAGGCCGACCCAGGAAATGAACCCCAGTTCGCGGGACGGAAAATTGAAGGGCAACAGGCTCAGCCATACCGCCAGTGGACGGGCGACGAACATCAGGAACAGGGCCACCAGCGCGGCCGAGCCGGCATGCGACCACAGCTGATGCGGGTTTACCAACAGCCCGAGCACCAAAAACATCCCGGCCTGGGCCAGCCATGCCAGCCCGTCCATGACGCGAAAAACATGCTCGGTGGCCGGGTTGCGCCGATTGCCCACGACCAGGCCAACCAGATAAATGCCCAGAAAGCCGCTGCCCCCGAGCTGGTTGATCGCGGTGAACGCCATCAAACCGCCGGAGGCCACCAGCAGGGCATACAGTCCTTCCACCAGTTGCATGCGCGCAGCCAGAAACGACAGGGCGTAGCCCAGCAGCAGGCCGCCGGCGATGCCGATACCGAACTGGGCCGCGATCTCGCTGAAGATGCTCGAGGCCGAAAACGCCTTGCTCGCATCGATGGTAGCCAGCAAAAACGTGACCAGGAAAATGGCCATCGGATCGTTGGTGCCGGATTCGATCTCCAGCGTCGCGCTCACACGCTGGTTGAGCGTGACCCCGGAATTGCGCAGCTGCGAGAACACTGCGGCCGCGTCGGTGCTGGCCACGATCGAACCCAGCAGCAAGCCGTAGCGCCAGTCCAGATCCAGCCAGAACGCGATGAACGCGCCGGCCAGCGAGGCCGATATCAATACCCCGACGGTCGCCAGCGATAGCGCCGGCCACAGGGCCACCCGAAATGTCTGCAAATGCGTGCGCAGCCCGCCGTCGAGCAGGATGATGGCCAGGGCCAGATTGGCGATGAAAAACGCCAGTGGCACGTTATTGAAATCGATCTGGCCGGGGCCGTCCTGGCCGGCCAGCATGCCGACCATCAGAAAGATCAGCAGCAACGGTGGACCGAACCGCGACAGCGAACTCGCGACCACGCTCAGAAAAAGCAGCAGGCCGACAAAAAAGAGAATGACGTTGGTATCGGTCATCGAATCCGGGAAAGGTCGTTTGACGAACGGCGTGCTTGGGGCCCGTGCCGGCAACCAGGCAACACGGGCGAAGCCTAACTATGCCATGCCCATAGGTTATGTCCGCGAAACGCCGTGGTGAAGACATCGCTTTACCTAGGCTCTTCGGCAGGCCCCACAGGAACGCATAAACCGGCCACGCTCGGCCCATAGTGTTGCGTTAGCCGGGCGTAAATATCGAGCGCGGGGTTTAGTGCGTTCAGCGCGGGCATAGGATATCGAGCGGCCCGTTGGCGTCGATCAAGTGAAAGGATTACATTTATCTTTCGGGGCGGTGTGACGCCGGCTTCGAGATGACAAACGGGACGGTGCAGGCGTCGGGGCGAACCCCTTGCGTGATAAGCGCGCAACCGGCGGGACAGCTCGACGACCTCGAATTTCAGCGAGAGGCAGGGCGTATGAAAGATCCTGGATCTCGGCCGCCGTACATGCGGCTTGCCGGCCACGCGGGCAGCGGGTGCGCCGGCGGTCTTTGCGCCGAACGGCTCGCCCAGGCGAAGCGGTTCCGGCGCCACGCGGTAAGTCGTGTGGCGTGGCGCGATCGTCTGCAGCGGTTTGGCCCCGCGTCGGTGCGCATGCCGTTCGGCGATCCATTGACGCCAGGGCCGAGCGCGGACCCTGGCATTTCATTCGACCGCCGCGTTCGCCGTACCCGCGGCGATCGCGGTGGTGGCGTAACGTGGGCAGGCCCGCCGAGGGTCTGTGGATTTTAGCGGGGCTGCCGTCGCCCGGGTGCGAACCCTATAGGCGGACACGGATTAGTCGGCGAGTGCCGTGCGTGACAAAACCCCGACGGCCGGCAGCGGTATTCAAGCCCACGGGCATCTCCTAGCCGCGTGGCCGGCAAGCCCGCCATGGTGCGCATGGTGGGCTTTTTGCGTGGTAGCCCGGCGCGCTATCAATCCGGCGCCAAAACATGCTTGGGTCAGCTGTTTTCAACGCAGCCGCTGGCTACGCAGGCATGGTTTCACCGAAAACGAACAGGCCGTCTCGGTGGCAGATGCCGGGCAAGAAAAAGGGCAGACCATCCGGTCTGCCCTGCATGCCTGATTTAACAGGCGTATTGGTGGAGGCGGCGGGAATCGAACCCGCGTCCGCGGATTCTCGACCCTCGGGTCTACATGCTTATTTCGTCTTTGATTGTCGGCGCGAGGTTACCCGACGAAAAGGGAAAACCTGCGCGTATCTTCGTTTGCTCTTAACGGGTCGGCCCGAAGCGGGGCCTTGCCGCGAGTCTGTAAGAGTCGATACCCGGGTCCGGAAGTACAGACACTTGCCGGTCGGGCACTAGCAGGCTTTTAAGCTGCTAGAGCGTAGTTGTCGTCGTTCGCAACTAGCTTAGGTTGCAAATTGATTAACGAGGTTGATTTGCGACCTCGGCATGCACCTCGGGTTTTGACATCCGCGTCGAAGCCATGTCGCCCCCGAAAAGGCAGATAGATTGTAACAGCAAACGAAGTGCGGGCGCTGCCTGAAAATTCAAGCGGACTGTTATCAGGTGCGCAGAATCTGGGCCTTGCGCCGATTCCAGTCGGCTTCTTTCTTGGTTTGGCGCTTGTCGTAGTTGGCCTTGCCCTTGGCCAGCGCAATCTCGAGCTTGGCCTTGCCGCGCTTCCAGTACATTGCCAGCGGCACGACCGTGTAGCCTTTTTGTTCGGTCGCGCCGATGAGCGTGGCCAGTTCGCGGTCGTGCAGCAGCAGCTTGCGCGTGCGTGTCGCATCTACCACCACATGCGTCGAGGCCGATTCCAGCGGCTGGATATGACTGCCGAGCAGAAACGCCTCGCCGTCCTTGATCAGCACATAGGCTTCGGTGATGCGCCCCTTGCCGGCGCGCAGTGCCTTGACCTCCCAACCTTCGAGCACGAGTCCGGCTTCCAGGCGTTCTTCCAGGAAGTAGTCGTGACGCGCGCGCTTGTTGAGCGCGATGGTCGAACTGGGCTGTTTGCTGTTTTTTTGCTTTGCCATGGCCTTAGTATAGCGGGCCAGGGCAAGCAGGTAACCGGGGGACGATTTGCCAGCCGATCATTCATTGCACACACACGTCTCAAAGTCAGCGCCATTGCGGCATAGCCTGCACGGCAGGTATGGGTACGGTGTGCGCACCACCATCGCGGCGGTGCGCCCGAGCGAAGGCGCCGCGCACTGATGGCGGCGTTGGCCCAGCGCACGCAGTGGTCGTCGTCGCCCCGTTTCGTGATCGCGATGATCGCGGCGGTGGTGAGTCTGAGTAATCTCTGGCGGTTGCCGTATCTGTTGTCGGACTACGGCGCGGGCGCATTTTTGCTGGTGTATGTGGGCGCGTTGTTGAGCATGGGGCTGCCGCTGTTTTCAGGGCAGCTGCTCATGGCGCGGGGCACGCGTGCAGATGTGCCCGGGGTGATCGCCGCCTGGACACGCAATACGCCGCATTCGCGGGTATGGATCTGGAGCGGTTATCTGGCGGTATTCGGGGCCGGCCTGCTGCTGGCGGCCTACAGCGTGGTTGCGGCCTGGAGTCTGGCCTACAGTCTGCGCGGCGTGACCGGCATGCTCGATGGCAGTTCGGTGGCCGCGGCGAATGCCCAGTTCGTGACCTTCGCCCGCGATTCGGAAAGGGGCTTTGGCTGGCTGCTGTTGTTTTTCGCGCTGATCACGGCGACCGCGGCCCGCGGTCTGCGCCGCGGCGTGGAGCCGGTCATGCGCACGCTGGCGTTCTGTATGCTCATGGCACTGACCGCGCTGGTGGTGTCGTCGCTCATGGACGCGCGTGCATCTTCAGCCTTGCATGCGGTATTCGCCGTGGATTTCGCGGCGCTGAGCTGGCGCGGCGTGTTCGAAGCGCTCTATCAGGCGTTTTTCACCCTGAGCCTGGGTACCGGCGTGGTGGTGTGTTTTGGCAGCTATCTGCCCAGCGATACGCCGGTGGTACGTCTGTCGCTGCTCATTCTGTTGATTGATCTGGCGGTTTCGCTGGCCTGCGCGTTCATGCTGGCGGTGTTCGTCGGCGACAGCGGGGCCAATCTGGATGTGGGCATTCAGAGCCTGTTCGAAACGTTGCCGGTAGCGCTGGCTGGCAGCTGGCAGGCGCCGATCATGTTCGTATTGGTCGCGCTGGTGAGTCTATCGACCGCGATCGGGCTGTTCGAGCCGGTCGTACAGCTGGTCCAGCATCGGTCGGGCTACAGCCGCCTGCGCTCGGCGCTGTATGCGGGCGTCGCACTGGCATTGCTGGGGCTGGTAGCGCTGTTGTCCTTCGGCATGCTGCATCGGCTGACCGTGTTCGGCTACAACCTGTTCGGCTGGCTGATGCTGGCCACCGCCCAGCTGATCGGACCATTGACGGGCTTGTTGCTGTGTATCTTCATGGGGCGGGTACTGGCCCGCAAGCGTCTGGTCGACGCCTGGCAGCACGCCGGCGAATACAGCCGGGCGACCGGCTTTGCCATCTGGCATGCGCTGCTGCGCTATCCCACCCGGATCGTGCTGGTTCTGGTGCTCGCCTATGCGCTGGGCGCGCTGCGACTGATCGAAATCGTGTGGTTCCCGTGAGCGAAACGATGGCAATCGAGGTCGTGCTGGCGTTGCCGGGTGAATGCCTGCGCAAGACCGTGCACCTGACAGCGCCGGCCACTGCCGAACAGGCCTTGCGCGCGAGCGGGCTGGATCGGGTGTATCGCGAGCGTGTGGGCCACCCGTTGCCGGCGCTGGGCGTGTACGGGCGCAAGATCAAGGCCGAACAGACCCTCAAGCATGGGGATCGGCTCGAGCTCTATCGCCCGCTCACGGCCGATCCGCGCCAGCGTCGGCGTGCGAAGGTGGATGCCCGCCGGCGCGGCGAGCGCAGCGACTAGGGCGCTTCAGGTGCCGGGTAGCGGCGCGCTCAGCGGCTGATCTTCCGAGCGGTCGGGGTCATCCGCGCCGGGCAGATCGTTGTCCGGGCCGGGGGTCACGCTCGACGGCACGGGCTCGTCGTCCATGATCTGCGTGGTGTATTCCTCGTCGCCATCGATTTCGGCGAGCTTGTCGTCGACGAAATACAGGTTCAACTCGCTCTGGCGCACATGCGCACGCGGATCGCGGTAATAGAACACATAGTCCCAGCGGTCTTTTTCGAAACTGCTGTCGATCAGCGATGTACCCATCACGTATTCGACCTGACGCTTGGTCATGCCGAGTTCGAGCTGGTTGACGTTCTTGGCCGTCACCACATTGCCTTGCACCACCGGCACACGAAAGAAAACCGGTAGGCTGCATGCGCTGAGCATGAGCAGCATGACGAGCACGGCGACTGTTCTCATAGAATTGGACCCGTAGTTGGCGAGGGGCATCATACGGCAGCGCTTTTGTGGCTGCCAAACGCGGGCAGGGTGGATATGCGCAACAGCGCGCATTGCACGTTGAGTACGTCCATTCAAGCGCGCGCCCGTTCGATCATGTCGGCGGCATGCGCTCGGGTCTGGGCGGTGAGTTCCACGCCGCCGAGCATGCGTGCGACTTCCTCGACCCGCGTGTCCGCGTCGAGATAGGTGATACGCGTGGACGTATGGCCGTTGCGCACCTGTTTGGCTACATGCAGATGATGGGCTGCCTGGGCGGCGACCTGGGGCAGATGGGTCACGCACAGCGATTGCCCGGCCGCGCCCAGCGCGCGCAGCTGGCGGCCAACGATCTCGGCCACGCCGCCGCCGATGCCGGTATCGACCTCGTCGAACACCAGCGTGGGCACGCGGGTACGCGTGGCCGCGACCACCTCGATCGCCAGGCTGATGCGCGACAACTCGCCGCCGGAAGCCACGCGTTCGAGCGGGCGCGCGCTCTGCCCCGGATTGGCCGCGATCAGGAATTCGATCTCGTCGGTCCCGCTGGCGTTGATGCGCGCGTGCGCGCCCGGCGTGATGCGTACGCTGAACTCGCCTTCCGGCATGCCCAGCGAACGAATGATGTCGGTGATGGCCTTGCTCAGCTGTTTGGCGGCGCCAACGCGTTTCTTGCTGAGCGCGGCGGCGGCTTCGTGATAGGCCTCGGTCTGGCGGGCTTCGTCTTTCTTGAGCGTTTCCAGGCGTGCGCCGGCACCCTCGAGCGCGTCGAGTTCCTCGGCCAGGCGGGTGGCCAGCGCCGGCAGATCGGCCGGCGCACAATGATGCTTGCGGGCCAGGTCCTGAATGCTGGCCAGACGTTGTTCGACTTCCTGAAAACGTTGCGGGTCGATATCGAGCGTGTCGACATGATGGCGTAGTGCATCGACCGCCTCCTGGGCCTGGATGCGTGCACTGGCGACCAGTTCGAGGATGGGCGCAAAGCCGTCGTCGATTTCGGCCAGATCGCCCACCAGGCGCTCGGCGCTGCCGAGCTGGTCCATCGCCGCGCCTTCCTCGGCTTCGTACAGCAGGGCGAGCGCGCGCTGGCCATCGCCGATGAGCCGCTCGGCACTGGCCAGGCGGCGGTGCTCGGCTTCCAGCTCGTCGAGTTCGTCCGCGCCCAGATCCAGCGCTTCGAGTTCGCTGACCTGATAGCGCAGCAGGTCGATACGCATGGCGCCGGCGTCGTCGACCTGTTCGATGGCCGCGATCGCGGCCCGGGTTTCGCGCAGGGTTTCGGCCGCCTTGGCGACCGCTGTGAGCGCGTCGCCGTGCTCGCCGTATTCGTCGAGCAGATCGCGCTGGGCGCTGCGCCGCAGTAGCGACTGATGCGCATGCTGGCCGTGGATATCGACCAGGCGTTCGCCAAGCTCGCGCAGCTCGCGTGCGGGCATGGGCGTGCCGTTGATCCAGCAGCGACTGCGGCCTTCGCTGGCGACCACGCGCCGGATCAGGCATTCGTTGTCGTCATCGAGCTCGTGTTCGGTCAGCCAGGCACGAGCGGCCGGGGCATCGTCGAGCACGAAGCGCGCGCTCACCTCGGCGCGTTCGGCGCCTTCGCGTACCGCCTGGGCATCGGCGCGATCGCCAAGAATCAGATTGAGCGCATCGACCAGAATCGATTTGCCGGCGCCGGTTTCGCCGGACAGCACGGTCATGCCGGTATCGAACTCGACATCCAGCCGGTCGATGATCGCGAAATTGCGAATGGTGATTTCAGCCAGCATCAGGAATACGCCAGTTTCTGACCGCGGCCCCACTGCAGCTTGTTGCGCAGGATATTGAAGTAATCGTAGCCGCACGGATGGATCAGCTTGAGATCGTGTTCGCCACGCCGGATATGCACGCAATCGCCCGCGCCCAGCGGCTGGCTGACCTGGCCGTCGCTGGTGAACAGCGCCGCGCCGTCGAGCGTATCGGCCACGCGCACTTCGATTTCGTGATCGGCATCGACGATCAGCGGTCGATCGGAGAGCGTATGCGGACAAATAGGGACCAGCGCCAGCGCATTAAGCGCGGGATGCAGCACCGGCCCGCCGCCGGATAGCGCATAGGCGGTCGAGCCGGTGGGCGTGGCCACCACCATGCCGTCGGCTCGGTGGTGGCTGATGAAGGCGCCGTTCATATAGGTGTCGAAATCCAGCACGCGGGCAAAGGCCTGGTTGCGGATCACGCATTCGTTGATGGCCGGATACAGATCGGGCTGCAACTGGCCATCCGCGCGCTCGATTTGCGCTGCAAGCATGAGGCGGGATTCGGCAATGTACTCGCCGGCAAAGATCTCGTCGAGCGTGGCGCTCATGTCGGCCGGCAGTACGTCGACCATGAAACCCAGACGGCCGAGGTTAACGCCCAGAAGCGGCGTGCCGGACGCAGCGGCCGCGCGCCCGGCATCCAGCAGCGTACCGTCGCCACCGACCACCACCACCAGATCGCAGCGTTCGCCGAGCTGATCGCGCGGGCAGGTTTCGACCTGTTCATGCGCGCTGGCGTGGCTGTCGTCCAGCAGCACGCGCTTATCGCGCGCCTGTAGATCGGCGATCAGATTTTTCAGGGTCTGGCGTACGCCATCGTCGTGTTTCTTGGCCAGGATGCCGACGGTTTCGAACTGTTGCGCCATGCGCGTGCCTGCGGCCTGCCGGGAAGTCGATCGCGTAAGCATTCACGCCTTGCACGACAATTTCAACGAAAACCGGCGACATCGCACGCTTGAAATGGCGCCAGCCAGCCCAATGGTGAGGGCAGTCACGCCGGCGCAGGGCGTATCTGGCCGGCACCGTCCAACAAGCGGGGATTTGCAACACATGAGCCAGGACGAAAAACACAGTACACCGCACGGCGAAACCGATTCCGCGGCCGAAAACACGCCGCAGCCGGATGTGGAAGCGGTGCAGACCGGTAGCGAAGACTTTGTCGACGCCGGCGAGACCACGGCCGACAGCATTTCGGAAACCGACGAGCTGCAGGCCGAACTCGACCAGGCACGCGCCGAAGCCGAGCAGTATCGCGACCAGGCCGTGCGTGCGCATGCAGAGATGGAAAACGTGCGCAAGCGCGCCCAGCGCGACGTGGAATCGGCGCGCAAATTCGCGATCGAGAAGTTCGCCTCGGAACTGCTGGGCGTGCGCGACAGCTTGGAATTGGGCTTGAAGGCCGCCGAGGAACAAAGCGGCGATTACGACAAGCTCAAGGAAGGCATGGACATGACCGTGCGCATGCTGGCCACGAGCATGGAAAAAGTCGGCATCGAAGCGATCGACCCGAAGGGCGAAGCCTTCAATCCGGAATATCACGAGGCGGTTTCCACCCAGCCCAGCGAAGAGCTGGCGCCCAATACCGTCGCCGAGGTGATGCAGAAGGGCTACACGCTCAACGGCCGGGTGTTGCGTGCGGCGATGGTGGTCGTGGCCAAGCCCGCCGGCGGCGATTCATAAGCGCGCAAAAATCCGGCGCATAAAGGGGCGGGGCGCTTGAAAACATTCGCATCGCGCCCCAAATCGATTGTCAAGTCAAGTTTTAAAGACGCTGCCAATGCAGTGCGAAGTAGAGGGAATTAAACATGGGTAAGATTATCGGTATCGACCTCGGCACCACGAACTCCTGTGTGGCCGTGCTCGAAGGCGACCAGCCTAAAGTGATCGAGAACGCGGAAGGCGAGCGCACCACGCCGTCGGTCGTCGCGTTCACCGACGACGACCAGACGCTGGTCGGTCGCCCGGCCAAGCGCCAGGCGGTCACCAACCCCAACGATACGCTGTATGCGATCAAACGCTTGATCGGTCGTACCTTCGACGATCCGACCACGCAGAAGGACATCGATGCGGTGCCCTACAAGATCGTCAAGGCCGACAACGGCGATGCATGGGTCGAAGCCCGTGGCCAGAAGATGGCGCCGCCGGAAGTCTCGGCCAAGGTCCTGCAGAAGATGAAGGCCACCGCCGAAGACTATCTCGGCGAAAAGGTCACCGAAGCCGTGATCACCGTGCCGGCCTACTTCAACGACGCGCAGCGTCAGGCCACCAAGGACGCCGGCCGTATTGCCGGTCTCGACGTCAAGCGCATCATCAACGAGCCGACCGCGGCCGCGCTGGCCTACGGCATGGACAAGAAAGGCGGCGACAAGAAGATCGCGGTCTATGACCTGGGCGGCGGTACCTTCGATATCTCGATCATCGAAGTGGCCGAAGTCGACGGCGAACACCAGTTCGAAGTGCATGCCACCAACGGCGATACCTTCCTGGGTGGTGAAGACTTCGACAACGCCATCATCGAGCACATCGCGGCCGAGTTCCAGAAGGAGCAGGGCGTGGATCTGCGCAAGGACAAGCTGGCCCTGCAGCGCCTGAAAGAGGCCGCCGAGAAGGCCAAGATCGAGCTGTCCTCCACGCAGCAGACCGAAATCAATCTGCCCTACGTGACCGCCGATCAGTCGGGTCCAAAGCATCTGAACATGAAGATGACCCGGGCCAAGCTGGAAAGCCTGGTCGAGGATCTGGTCGCCCGTACGATCGATCCCTGCCGGACCGCGCTCAAGGACGCGGGCATGAAGGCTTCGGATATCGACGACGTCATCCTCGTCGGCGGCCAGACGCGCATGCCGGCCGTGCAGGAAGCAGTGAAGAGCTTCTTCGGCAAGGAAGCGCGCAAGGACGTGAACCCGGACGAAGCCGTGGCTGTGGGTGCCGCCATCCAGGGCTCGGTGCTTTCGGGCGACACCAAGGACGTGCTGCTGCTGGACGTCACGCCGCTGTCGCTGGGTATCGAAACCCTGGGCGGCAAGATGACCAAGCTCATCGACAAGAACACCACCATTCCGACCCGCAAGTCGGAAGTGTTCTCCACCGCCGAGGACAACCAGCCGGCCGTGACCGTGCATGTGCTCCAGGGTGAGCGCGAGCAGGCCAGTGCCAACAAGTCGTTGGGCCGCTTCGACCTGTCGGATATTCCGCCGGCACCGCGCGGTACGCCGCAGATCGAGGTCACCTTCGATATCGACGCCAACGGCATCCTGAACGTGTCGGCCAAGGACAAGGCCACCGGCAAGGAACAGTCGATCGTCATCAAGGCCTCCTCCGGTCTGTCCGACGAAGAGATCGACAAGATGGTCGCCGATGCCGAAGCGCACGCCGAGGAAGACGCCAAGTTCAACGAACTGATCACGGCGCGCAACCAGGCGGACGGCCTGATCCACGGCATCGAGAAAGCCATGCGCGATCTCGGTGACAAGGTCAGCGAAGACGAGAAGAAGCCGATCGACGATGCGATCGCCGAGCTTCGTACCGCGCTCGAAGGCGACGACAAGGACGAAATCGACGCCAAGACGCAGAAGCTCTCCGAGGCGTCCGCTCCGGTCATGGAAAAGGCCTACAGCGACGGCCAGGGTGACGAAGCCGCCACTGGCGAAGGCCAGGCCCAGAGCGAGGGCGGCTCGAACGACGATGTCGTCGATGCCGACTTCGAGGAAGTCAAGGACGACGACAAGAAGTCCGGCACCAACTCGTAATCCGCTCGATCGGATAGTCCTACTGCCGGGGCAGCGCCAGTCGTTGCCCCGGCGTTTTCGGTTGTAAAGGTCAAGGATTCATGGCGAACCGCGATTACTACGAAATCCTCGGCGTGTCGAAGAGCGCGTCGAAGGACGAAATCAAGAAAGCCTATCGCCGGCTGGCGATGAAGAACCATCCGGACCGCAACCCGGATGACGCCGATGCCGAAGCGCGTTTCAAGGAGGCATCGGAAGCCTACGAAGTGCTCTCCGACGACCAGAAGCGCCAGACCTATGACCAGTTCGGTCATGCCGGGCTCGGCGGCGCTGCGGGCGGCGGCGGCTTCGGTGGTGCCGGTGCTGGCGGTTTCGGCGATATCTTTGGCGATATCTTTTCCGACATCTTCGGCGGCGGCATGGGCGGCGGCCGTCAGCGTGCCTCGCGCGGCGCCGATCTTCGCTACGATCTGGATTTGGATCTGGAAACCGCCATCGGCGGCGACACGGTCGAAATCCGAATTCCCACGCTCGAGCAGTGCGACGCCTGCGACGGCAGCGGTGCGGAGAAGGATTCGCCGGTCGATACCTGCCCGACCTGTCAGGGCGTCGGTCAGGTGCGTATCCAGCAGGGATTTCTGTCGATCCAGCAAAGCTGCCCGGACTGCCACGGCAGCGGCAAGAAGATTCGCAATCCCTGTCGCAAGTGCGGCGGCGAAGGCCGGGTGCAGTCGTCCAAGACGCTGTCGGTCAAGGTACCGCCGGGCGTGGACAACGGCGATCGCATCCGCTTGTCCGGCGAAGGCGAAGCCGGCGAAATGGGCGGGCCGTCGGGCGATCTGTACGTACAGATCAACGTCAAGCCGCATGAGTTTTTCGAGCGCGACGGCAACAACCTGCACGCCAATGTGCCCGTCGATATGATCACGGCCGCACTCGGCGGCGAAATCGACGTGCCCACGCTGGATGGCAAGGTCAGCCTGCGTATCCCGGCCGAAACCCAGTCGGGCAAGACGTTCCGTCTGCGCGGCAAGGGGGTGCAGTCGGTACGTACCTCCGCGCCGGGCGATCTGCTGTGCAAGGTATCGGTGGAGACGCCGGTCAACCTCAATGCCAAGCAGAAGAAATTGCTTGAAGAGCTGCGCGAAAGCCTGGAAACCAGTGGGCGCAGCCATAGCCCGGCGACCAGCTCCTGGCTGGACAAGGCCAAGCGTTTCTTTAACGAACACCTCGGCTGAGCCAGCCGAGCAAAAAGGAAGGTGACGTCATGACCACACGTGTGGCGATTAACGGCGCCGCCGGGCGCATGGGCCGGGAACTGATCATTGCCTGTCAGCGCAATGATGCGCTGACCCTGGTGGCGGCTTTCGAAGCCCCCGACAGCCCGGCGATCGGCCAGGATGCCGGGCGCCTGGCCACGGGCGAAGACCTCGGCGTGGCGATTGCCAGCGCCGATGATCGCGATGCCTCGGCATTCGATGTGCTGGTCGACTTCACCCGGCCCGAGCCCTGTCTGGCGGCACTCGCCGACTGTGTGGCGGGCAATGCGGCCATGGTCATCGGCACCACCGGTTTTGATGACAGCCAGCTTGCCCAGCTCGACGAGGCGGCCTCCAAGATCGCGCTCGTATTCGCGCCCAACTTCAGTGCGGGCGTGAACTTGACGCTGAAACTGCTTGAAAAGGCAGCGAAAGCGCTGGGCGACGATTTCGATATCGAAGTCATCGAGGCCCATCATCGCCACAAGGTCGATGCGCCCTCGGGCACCGCACTGCGAATGGGCGAAGTGCTCGCCGATGCCACCGGGCGCGATCTTGACGATTGCGCGGTGTATGCGCGTCAGGGCCATACCGGCGAGCGCGAGCGTGGCAGCATCGGTTTTCAGACCATTCGCGGCGGCGACATCGTCGGCGAGCATACGGTGCTGTTTGCCGGCGAGGGCGAGCGCGTCGAGATCACCCACAAGGCGTCGTCGCGTCAGACATTCGCCGGCGGGGCGATGCGCGCGGCCGCCTGGGTCGCCCAGCAGCCGGCCGGGCGCTATGACATGAACGACGTGCTGGGGCTGTCTGCCGACTAAGGAAACTGGCCGCGGGCCATTCAAGCGGCTATAATCCGGCGCCGCCTGCGCCCGACTTCGTTTCGCGAATACCGGTGCGTCCCGAATCCACGAATCCTGGAGGCCCTGTTGCGCCCCAAAGCTGTGCTCGCGCTCGAAGACGGTAGCCTGTTTCACGGTCGTGCAATCGGTGCTCTCGGCACCACGGTGGGTGAGGTCGTATTCAATACGGCCATGACCGGCTACCAGGAGATCCTCACCGATCCCTCCTATCGTCAGCAGATGGTCACGCTGACGTATCCGCATATCGGCAATACCGGTGCCAACCCCGAAGACATCGAGTCGGACCGCGTACAGGCGGCGGGTCTGATCATCCGCGAAGTGCCGCGCGCGCAAAGCAACTGGCGCGCGCGCAGTGGTCTGATCGAATATCTCGAAGACAACGGCGTGGTGGGGATCGGCGATATCGATACCCGTCGCCTGACCCGCGTGCTGCGCGAAAAAGGCGCCCAGAACGGTTGTATCGTCGCCGGTGACGATATCGATGTAGACGAAGCGATCGCCCAGGCGCGCGCGTTCGCCGGCCTGAAGGGCGCGGACCTCGCGGCCGATGCCGGCACCACCGAAATCTACGAATGGCGCGAGCCCAGCTGGGTCGGGCCCAACGATACGCACGCGCCGGCGCCGCCCACCTACCATGTGGCGGTCTACGACTACGGGGTAAAATACAACATCCTGCGCCGGCTGGTGGATTGCGGCGCGAAGGTCACGGTAGTGCCGCCGCGTACGCCGGTGGCCGAGGTGCTGGATATGGGCGTCGATGGCGTGCTGTTGGCCAATGGCCCAGGCGATCCGGAGCCGCTGGATTACGCGATCGCGACCTGCCGCGAGCTCATCGAGCGGGGCTTTCCCACGCTGGGTATCTGTCTGGGTCACCAGATCCTGGGGCTGGCCGCCGGTGGCAAGAGCCTGAAGATGAAGTTCGGCCATCACGGCGCCAACCATCCGGTTCAGGATATCGACAGCGGCGAAGTGCTCATCACCAGCCAGAACCACGGCTTCGCCATCGACGAAGCCAGCCTGCCCGAAACCGCGCGGGTCACCCATCGCTCGCTGTTCGATGGCTCGCTACAGGGCATCGAAATCGTCGGCAAGCCGGTGTTTTCGTTCCAGGGCCATCCGGAAGCCAGTCCCGGCCCGCACGACGTGGCCCCCATCTTCGATCGCTTCATGCGGGCGATGGAAAGCCATCGGTAGTCCGCAAATCAACGCGAATGAGCGCAAATGAAAGACAATATTTCAAAGCGTGTCATTGGTTGTGCATTTACGGTGAGCAATCAGCTTGGTTGCGGTTTCCTGGAAAATGTTTACGAGAATGCGCTGGCGATCGAGCTTCGCGACCAGCGCATCGAGTTCGAACGGCAAAAGGCGCTCAAGGTTTATTACCGTGGTGTGGTGATCGGCCAATACGTCGCGGACATCGTGGTCGCGCAATGTTTGATCATCGAGATCAAGGCGTTAGCGTCAATCACGTCGACTCATGAAGCGCAGCTTATGAATTACCTGCAGGCGACGGGTATTACGGTCGGCCTGCTGTTGAATTTTGGTACACAACGTCTCGGCGTGAAGCGCATTGTTAAGTCGCACGACGACTCTTCGCCGATCTGACTTTTATTTGCGCTCATTTGCGTCAATTTGCGGACAAGTGATTTATGCCCAAGCGCACAGACCTTAAAAGCATCCTCGTTATCGGCGCCGGCCCGATTGTGATCGGCCAAGCCTGCGAGTTCGACTACTCGGGCATGCAGGCCTGCAAGGCGCTCAAGGACGAGGGCTTTCGCGTCATCCTCGTGAACTCGAATCCGGCCACGATCATGACCGACCCGGAAACGGCGGACGCGGTCTATATCGAGCCGATTACCTGTGCCACGGTCGAGCGCATCATCGAAGCCGAAAAGCCCGATGCGTTGTTGCCCACGATGGGCGGCCAGACCGCGCTCAACTGCGCGCTGGATCTGTATAACGCCGGTGTGCTGGCCAAGCACGGCATCGAAATGATCGGCGCGACCCAGGAGGCCATCGACATGGCCGAGGATCGCAGCGCCTTCCGGCGCGCGATGACCGAAATCGGTCTAGCCACGCCCGAATCCGCGGTCGTGCATACGATGGATGAAGGCATCGAGGTGCAGGCGCGTATCGGTTTTCCGATCATCATGCGGCCGTCCTTTACCCTCGG
This sequence comes from Salinisphaera sp. T5B8, assembly GCF_040361255.1. NCBI lineage: Bacteria > Pseudomonadati > Pseudomonadota > Gammaproteobacteria > Salinisphaerales > Salinisphaeraceae > Salinisphaera > Salinisphaera sp. T5B8. Next base: position 145,523 of record NZ_APNG01000007.1, read on the forward strand.
TGGCACCGGTGGCGGCATCGCCTACAACCGCGAGGAGTTCGAGGATCTGCTTTCGCGCGGGCTGGAACTGTCGCCGACCAACGAAGTGCTGCTCGAACAGAGCGTGCTCGGCTGGAAGGAATACGAGATGGAGGTGGTGCGCGATCATGCGGACAACTGCATCATCATCTGTGCGATCGAGAACCTCGACGCGATGGGTGTCCACACGGGCGACTCGATCACCGTCGCCCCCGCCCAGACGCTGACCGATCGCGAATACCAGGTCATGCGCGATGCCTCGCTGGCCTGTTTGCGCAAGATCGGCGTGGATACCGGCGGCTCCAACGTCCAGTTCGCGATCAATCCGGCCGACGGCCAGATGATCATCATCGAGATGAACCCGCGGGTGTCGCGCTCCTCGGCGCTGGCCTCCAAGGCGACCGGTTTCCCGATCGCCAAGATCGCGGCTAAGCTGGCGGTGGGCTACACGCTCGACGAGCTCAACAACGAGATCACCGGCGGCGTCACGCCGGCCTCGTTCGAGCCGTCGATCGACTACGTCGTCACCAAGATGCCGCGCTTCACCTTCGAGAAGTTTCCGGCCGCCGACAACCGTCTGACCACGCAGATGAAATCCGTGGGCGAGGCGATGGCGATCGGGCGCAGCTTCCAGGAGTCGCTACAGAAGGCCATGCGCAGCCTGGAAATCGGTTCGGATGGCTTCGAACCCAAGCTCGAGGATCTGGCCAGCGATGCGGCCAAGGACACGCTGCGTGCCGAGCTGTCGACGCCGCGTGCCGAGCGGCTTTGGTATGTCGGCGATGCCTTCCGGGCGGGTTTCAGCCTGGACGAAGTGCATCGCCTGACCCATATCGACCCCTGGTTCCTCGACCAGATCGAAGAGCTGATCGCCATGGAAGGCGCGCTGGCGCAGTCCACGCTGGGCGATCTCGATGCCGATACGCTGCGCGCCTACAAGCGCAAGGGCTTTTCCGATCTGCGTCTGGCCACGCTGCTGGGCTGCGATGAATTCGCGGTACGCCGCGCGCGGCTGAAGAACAATATCGTGCCGGTCTACAAGCGGGTCGATTCCTGTGCGGCGGAATTCCCCACCGCGACCGCCTATCAATACTCCTCCTACGACGAGGAGTGCGAGGCCAACCCCTCGGATCGCGACAAGATCATGGTGCTCGGCGGCGGGCCCAACCGGATTGGTCAGGGCATCGAGTTCGATTACTGCTGCGTGCACGCGGCCCTTGCGATGCGCGAAGATGGCTACGAGACCATCATGGTCAACTGCAATCCGGAGACCGTCTCCACGGACTACGACACCTCGGACCGGCTCTATTTCGAGCCGCTGACCTTCGAGGACGTGATGTCGATCATCGATGTCGAGCAGCCCAAGGGCGTGATCGTGCAGTACGGCGGCCAGACGCCTTTGAAACTCGCGCGCCGCCTGGAAGCCGCCGGCGCGCCGATCATCGGCACCACGCCGGATTCGATCGACCTGGCTGAGGATCGCGATCGCTTCCTCAACCTGGTCAACAAGCTGGGCCTGAAGCAGCCCGCCAACCGCAGTGCGCGCTCCGAAGCCGAGGCCATGCGTCTGGCCGAGGAAGTGGGCTTTCCCATGGTCGTACGCCCGTCGTACGTGCTGGGTGGCCGGGCGATGGAAATCGTCTACGAGCCGGAGGATTTGCAGCGGTACATGACCGCCGCGGTCAAGGTCTCGCCGGATTCGCCGGTATTGCTGGATCGCTTCCTGGAAGACGCGATCGAGCTGGACGTGGATGCCATCTGTGACGGCACCGATGTGTTCATCGGCGGCATCATGGAACATATCGAACAGGCCGGCGTGCATTCCGGCGACTCGGCCTGTTCGCTGCCGCCGTACAGTCTCGGTGCCGAGGTGCTCGACGAAGTACGCCGTCAGACCGCCGCGCTCGCGCGCGGGTTGTCGGTGGTCGGGCTGATGAACGTCCAGTTCGCCATTCGCGGCGGCGAGGTCTATCTGCTGGAGGTCAATCCGCGTGCCTCGCGTACGGTGCCGTTCGTGTCCAAGGCCACGGGCGTGCCGCTGGCCAAGATCGCGGCGCGTTGCATGGCCGGACAGACGCTGGCCGAGCAGAATATCGGCGCCGAGCGCAAGATCGCGCATTTCGCGGTCAAGGAAGCGGTGTTCCCGTTCTCCAAGTTCCCGACCGTCGACCCCTTGCTCGGCCCGGAAATGAAATCCACCGGCGAGGTCATGGGCGTGGGCCGGACCTTTGGCGAGGCCTTTGCCAAGTCGCAGCTGGCCGGCGGCGTGGGCCTGCCGGAAAGCGGCACCGCGCTGATTACGGTGCGTGACGGCGACAAGCCGCATGCGGTCAAGCTCGCGCGCGAGCTCGCCGAAGCCGGCTTTGGCATCGTCGCCACGCGCGGCACGGCGAGTGCGATCAGCGAAGCGGGCGTGGCCTGTACGGTGGCCAACAAGGTCAAGGAAGGCCGGCCGCATATCGTCGACATGATCAAGAACGGTGAAATCCAGCTGGTGGTCAATACCACCGAGGGCAAGCGCGCGATCGAGGAATCACGCTCGATCCGGATCACGGCCTTGCGCTACAAGGTGGCCTACTTCACCACCATCGCTGGGGCCCAGGCCAGCTGTACTGCGCTTACCGACGGGCGCGCGGCTCAGGTGTATTCGCTGCAATCGATTCAGGCCGCGATTCCGGCGTAATTCAGGCGCGGCGCAGCGCGCGTGTTCGCGCGTTGCGCCGCCTTTTCAGGCCCCGGCGATCTTGCGGCGATCGGGTGATCGGTTGGGCGCAGGCCGGGGCGGGCCGAAAAAAATCGGCGAACCCGTTATAATGCGCACAAACCAAAACTCTGACTGAAGCCATTAGCGACCAAAATTCTGCAAACGACGTCCGGTTTCGTCCGCCTCGCAAGGAAGACGGTGCCGGTATTCTTCGCCTCGTGCACGATCTCGGCGTGCTCGATGTCAATTCGGCCTACGCCTATATGCTTATCGGCGAACACCACGCCGATACCAGCGTAGTCGCCGAGATTGACGGCGAACTGGTCGGGTTCATCACCGCCTATATCCTGCCGGCGCACCCCGACATAGTATTCGTCTGGCAGGTGGGTGTGGCCGAAGCCGGTCGCGGACGCGGTCTGGCCACGCGCATGCTCTTCGAAATCCTCGCGCGCGACGCCTGCCAGAACGTGCGCTATCTGGATACCACCATCGGCCCCAGCAACGAGCCTTCGATCGCCTTGTTCCGCGGTCTTGCCCGTCGTCTGGATACCGACGTTGCCGAAAGCGAGCTGTTTTCCAGCGAAATGTTCGGCGATTTCGACGACGAGCCCCACGAGCCGGAAATCCTGTTTCGGATTGGCCCGTTCGACCGCGCCCGCGTGCTTTCGCAGCACAGCGAATAAGATCGCCAGGCCGCTTGCCATACGGCCGCCGCTCACCGATTATCCGAGCAAAAGCTCAGGAGCAGTTATGGAAATTATCAATCGTCTCGAATCCGAAGTCCGCGGCTACGTCCGCTCCTTTCCCAAGGTATTCACCTGGGCCAAGGGCAACCGCATGAAAGCCGAGGACGGCAGCGAATATCTCGACTTCTTCTCCGGCGCTGGCGCGCTTAACTATGGTCACAACGACGAGACCATGAAGGCCGCGCTGATCGAATACATCCAGTCGGACGGTGTGACCCACGGTCTGGACATGGCGACCGCCGAGAAGATCCGGTTCCTCGAAACCTTCGAGAACGTGATCATGAAACCGCGCGGCATGGAGTACAAAATCCAGTTCCCGGGGCCGACCGGCACCAATGCCGTGGAAGCCGCGCTCAAGATCGCGCGCAAGGTCAAGAAACGCCCGGGCGTGCTGTTTTTCACCAACGGCTATCACGGCATGACGCTGGGCGCGCTGTCGGTCACCGGTAACGCCTCCAAGCGCGGCGGTGCGGGTGTAGCCATGCCCGGCACCACGCCGCTGCCGTACTGCGGCTATTTCGGCGAAGACCGTGATACCGCCGACGACCTCAAGGCCCTGCTGGAAAACAGCTCCAGCGGTCTGGAAAAGCCCGCGGCGGTGATCGTGGAAACGGTACAGGGCGAGGGCGGCATCAACGTCGCCAGCTTCGAATGGCTCAAGAAGATCGAACAGCTCTGCCACGAGCACGACATGCTGTTCATCGTCGACGATATTCAGGCGGGCGTGGGCCGTACCGGTCCGTTCTTCTCGTTCGAGCCGGCCGGCATCAAGCCGGACATCATCACCGTGTCCAAATCGCTGTCGGGCTACGGCCTGCCGCTGGCGATCACCATGATCCGTCCGGACCTGGATATCTGGAGCCCGGGCGAGCACAACGGCACCTTCCGCGGCTTCAATCATGCGTTCGCGACCGCGATCGCCGCGCTGGAAACCTACTGGAGCGACGACAAGCTCGAAAAGGAAACGCTGCGCAAGAGCGAGACCATCAAGCAGCGCCTGAACGCGATGGTGGATGCGCAGCCGTCCTTCGAGGCCGAAATTCGCGGGCGCGGGTTCTTCATCGGCATGGATTGTGCGCAGGCCGAGCTGGCTGACGAGATTGCCGGCGAGTGTTTCGAGAACGGTCTGATCCTGGAAACGGCCGGTGCCGACGACAACGTCATGAAAGTCATGCCGCCGTTGATCAGCAGCGACGAAGACATCGCCGAAGGCCTGGATATCATCGAAAAGGCCCTGGCCACGGTGCTCGAACGCCACGGCCTGCTCAACAGCGCGGCCTGATCATTCGTTTGCCCTGCAATCTGCAGTCTATGCTGTAGGATGCAGGGGTGTAGATCATCACAAGACGCAAGGAGTCTTATATGAAGATTGTGCGTACCGAAGACCTGCGTGGAACCGACCGCGAAGTCATCAGCCCGGACGGCTGGACCAGCGTGCGCTGGTTGCTCAAGAGCGACGGCATGGGGTTTTCGTTCCACGAAACCACCTTCCCGCCGGGCCTGGAATTCGACATGTGGTACAAGTACCACCTCGAAGCGGTGTTCTGCTACAAGGGCGAGGGCACGATCGTCAATCGCGATACCGGCGAAGAACACAAGATCGAGCCGGGCACGGTGTATGCGCTGGATAACCACGACAAGCATACGCTCAAGGCCAAGACCGAAATGAAGCTGGTCTGTGCCTTCAACCCGCCGGTCACCGGTCGTGAGATCCACGACGAAGACGGCGCCTACGTGCCGCCGGAAGACTGATCGCAGCGCCTTTTCATCTGCGATGAATGAAAAAAGCCCCGGTCGCTGACCGGGGCTTTTTTGTGCCCATTCGCTGCGCGCGCCCGGGTTTACACGGTCAAGCCACCGATCAGCGCGCCGAGCAGCAGCGGCAGACTCTGCACCACGATCAGAATGAATAACCCGGCGCTGGCGATCATGCCGATGATGGGCAAACCGATCAGCGCACCGGAAAGCCCCACCAGCACGAAGCACAACACCGCAGCGGGCAACAGCGCTGCCAGCAGTCCGCGCGAGGCGCTGCCTGCCGTACGCCCGCCGACGAAACCGGCGACCAGCGGCCCCACCAATGGCAGCCAGAACAGTAGTAGGGAGAGAACGGCCATCCAGATCATGGCCATGACGATACTGCCTTGTTTCATGCGCTTCTTTTTCCTTTCCTTGATGGACGCGTGCCGGTCAAAACCGGACAATGACGCCGATTATCGCATCTGAGCGCCAATCGCCATGAATCGTTATAGCCTCGACAACTACGAGCGCCCTGAACTCGAGCCGCCGCAAAGCGACGAGAAGCTGCTCATGCATTCCTGCTGCGCGCCCTGTGCCGGCGAAGTGCTGGCTGCGGTCAAGGCCTCCGGCATCGATGTCACGGTGTATTTCCACAACCCGAATATCCATCCGGTGCAGGAATACGAGATGCGCAAGGCCGAGGACATGCGCTACTGCGAACAGCTCGGCATCCCCCATATCGACGGCGATTACGATACCGACAACTGGTTCGACCGTATTCGCGGGCTGGAAAACGAGCCCGAACGCGGTCGCCGGTGTACGGTGTGTTTCGACATGCGCTTCGAACGCACCGCCTTGTATGCCGCCGAACACGGCTATGGCCTGGTGTCGAGCACGCTGGGCATTTCGCGCTGGAAGAACATGGCCCAGATCAATGAAGCCGGCGTACGTGCGGCCAACCGCTACGACGGTGTGACCTACTGGACACTGAACTGGCGCAAGCAGGGCGGGGCCGCGCGCATGATCGAGATCGCCAAACGCGAGGCTTTCTATCAGCAGGAATACTGCGGCTGTGTGTATAGCCTGCGCGATACCAACCGGCACCGCACGGCGAGTGGGCGCCCGCGTATCCAGAAAGGCATCAAGTTCTACGGTCGCGAGGCCATTCGCAGCGCGAATGTGCCCGGCCGCGGGGAATATCCGACCCTCGACCGGGGCTCGGACTGATAACCCGGTTCTGACGGCGCCTATGCGCGATGCCATGCTCCGATCGAAGCCGTTAGAGGCGATTATAATCACGCCATGAGTCGCCCCCACGTGCATTCCGCCGCTGCGCACCGCCAGGCGCGTTCGGATTTCAGCGCCAAGCGCCGTGCGACGATCGTCGGCGCGTTGGTCAATCTGCCGTTGGCGCTGATCAAGATCGTGGTCGGCGTGATCGGCCATTCGCAATCGCTGATTGCCGACGGCGTGCATTCGGCGGCCGATCTGATCAGCGACGCGGTGGTGCTCGGCGCGGTGCAGATGGGCATGCAGCAAGCCGATCGCGACCATCCGTACGGACATGCGCGCATGGAAACGGCTGCCACATCGCTGGTGTCGCTGTTTCTGCTGCTGACCGCGGGCGCGCTCGCCTACGACGGTATTCGCCATCTGGCCAGCGAGCAGGCCGGCACACCGCCCGGCATGCTCGCGCTGGCGGTCGCGTTGTTATCGCTGGTGCTCAAGGAGGCGTTGTTCTGGTACACGCTGCGTATCGCACGCCGGGCCAAGTCGCAGCTGATCGAGGCCAACGCCTGGCATCATCGTAGCGACGCGCTGTCGTCGATCGCGGCACTCGTGGCCATCGGCGGCGCGATGCTGGGCTACCCGGCCCTGGATGCGCTGGGCGCGATTCTCATCGGCCTGATGCTGGCGTTCATCGGCGTACGTTATGGCTGGCAGAGTTTTCGCGAACTGGTGGATACCGGGCTCAAGGCCGACCGTATTCAGGTGGTACGCGATCAGATCGCGACCGTACCCGGGGTGCGGCACATGCGGCGCCTGCGTACGCGCACAATGGGTGGGCATGACGCGTTTGCCGATGTCGGCGTGTTTGTCGATCCGTACGTGAGCCTGACCGAGGCCCATCGCATCAGCGAGGCGATTACCTCACGGCTGGTACGCCATGTCGACGAGATCGCGGATATCTGCGTACATATCGAGCCGGACGGCCATGCCGATTCCGACGCAGCGCATGCACTGCCGCTGCGCGAACAGATCCTGCCGGAACTGGAAAGCGCCTGGGCGGACTTGCCCGCAGCGGGCGAAATCCAGCGTGTGACGCTGCATTACCTGGACGACGTGATCGAGGTCGAGATTCAGCTACCGCTGGCCCGTGTGCCGTTTCACGAACGCGACCAAGCGGCCTTCGATACAGTCGCCCGCGATATGCCCGCGATTGCCGAAATCCGGCTACTCTACGGTGCACCGCAGCGTACGCCGCGCCGCGAGTGATCGCGCCAGGAAGATGACGTCCGCGAATACACGCAAATAAGGCATGAAGACCGATAACCATCGGGCGCCAGGTCAGCTTTAAGCGCTCAAGCCTGATATTTGTTTTAGCCCCTAATCGAGCGCAACGAAGCCGTTATGGTCGAATAGCGCCGTGCATGAACCGTCTTGTCTTCCATTCGCGTGTATTAGCGTTCATTTGCGGATCGTCTTCTCGCCGTGAAGACAGCGTTTTCGCGAATGAACGCAAATAAACGCAAATAAGGCACGAAGACAGATCGATATCGCTCGCGGGGGAGCGGCAAGCGCTCAAGCCTTATGCGGGTTTTGCCCCAAATCGAGCGCAAGGAGGCCGTCCGGTCGAACAGTGCTCTGCAACTGTCTTCCATTCGCGTTTATTGGCGTTCATTTGCGGACCGTTTTATTTTCTTGAAAGCAAAAACCGCAGGTTACACAGCGGGCGTTTGGTGCCCCGCCGCTAATAGGCGAATTCGGTGAACACCGGGTCGACCGATTCATTCCATCGGCCGGCATACAGATCAAGCAGTGTTTCGGCAGGCGTCACGCCGGTTTCGGCGATTTCGGCCAGCTGGTCGAGATACATGCGTTCGTCGCGGTCCTGGCTATCCAGGCGCGCTCGGCGTTCGAGCCCACCCTGGGCGATGGCGACGACTTCGCGGGCGATATCCTGCAACGTGCCGTCGCGAAACGGCGTTTTCAGCCCGTAGACGGGGGCGTCGCGGCGCAGACGGTTGCGTTCTTCCGCAGTGAAATCGCAACACAGCTGCCAGGCAGCATCCAGGGCTTCGCTGTCGTAACACAGCCCGGCCCAGAGCGCGGGCAGCGCGCACAGCCGGCGCCAGGGCCCGCCATCCGCGCCACGCATTTCCATGAAACGCTTGAGTCGCACCTCGGGGAACAGCGTGGTCAGATGATCGTCCCAATCCGACAGCGTAGGCAGCTCGCCCGGTAGCGCCGGCAGCTTGCCGGCCAGAAAATCCCGGAACGACTGGCCGGAGGCGTCGATATAACGCCCGTCGCGATAGACGAAATACATGGGCACGTCGAGCGCATATTCGATATAGCGCTCGAAGCCCATATCGTCGTCGAACACCCAGTCGAGCATACCGGAGCGATCGTTATCGGTATCGGTCCAGATCTGGCTGCGATACGACACGAAACCGTTGGGCTTGCCTTCGGTAAACGGCGAGTTGGCGAACAATGCCGTAGCCACCGGTTGCAAGGCCAGGCCGACCCGGAATTTCTGCACCATATCGGCTTCCGAGCCGTAGTCGATATTCACCTGTACGGTGGATGTGCGCAGCATCATGTCCAGGCCGAGCGTGCCGACCTTGGGCATATAGGCTTTCATGATGTCGTAGCGCTGCTTGGGCATCCACGGACAATCCGCGCGTGCCCATTTCGGCTGAAAACCCAGGCCGAGCAGGCCGACGTTCATTTCCGCGGCGACTTCCTTGACCTGTTTCAGGTGCACATGAATTTCGTCGCAGGTTTCGTGCACGGTATCCAGCGGCGCGCCGGCGAGTTCGAGCTGGCCGCCGGGTTCGAGCGTGATATGGCAACGCCCGAGTTCAAGCGCCACGAGCTTGTCGTTTTCGGTCATCGGCTGCCAGCCGAAGCGTTGCAGTTTTTCCAGGAAGGTCTGGATGCCGCGCTCGCCTTCATAGGGCAGGGGCCGGAGCGTGTCGCGGTCGAACACGAATTTCTCGTGCTCGGTGCCCAGGCGCCAACGGCTCGGCGGCTTACAGGCGTTTTCGAAATATTCGATGAGCTGGCGACGATCTGTGATCGTCGCGCCGCCGGATTGCGAAGGCGCCGACATGGACTCTCCAATCGGTCATGAGCGCGGCCAGAACACGCGCTTCATGCTGCAGTCTGAATTTGGCGCATGGTAACGTTAAAAGCCGCGTTCCGGGATAGTTGGCGAATGCAATCAATACATGGCCTGCGTTGGCGCGCATGGCGGCGTGTGCTCGCGCCGGTTTCCTGCGCGTATCCGCGCGTCGCCGCGAGGAGTTCACGATGAGTACGGCGATCCTGAAATCCAGCCATATCGAGGCGCTGTTTCGGCTCACCCGTCTGCACAAGCCGATCGGTATCTTCCTGGTGGTCTGGCCCATGCTCTGGGCGCTGTGGCTGGCGGCGGGTGGCGTGCCCGATCTGTGGGTGTTGTGCGTTTTCGTGCTCGGCGCGATTCTCATGCGCTCGGCCGGTTGTGTCATCAACGATTTCGCTGATCGCAAGATCGACGGTCATGTAAAACGCACGCGCGAGCGGCCGTTGGCCACCGGCGAGGTCAGTTCACGCGAGGCGCTCGTCCTGTTTGCCGTGCTGTGTCTGGCCGCCTTCGCGCTGGTGCTTACGCTCAACGGTCTGACCATCGCCATGGCGTTCGTGGGCGCGGGGCTGGCCGTGCTGTACCCGTTCACCAAACGAATGACCCACTGGCCGCAGATGTTTCTAGGTGCGGCCTTTGGCTGGGCCGTGCCCATGGCATTCGCGGCTCAGGCCGGCGGCGTGCCGTGGGGTGGCTGGCTGCTGTTCGCGGCCACGCTTATCTGGGCGCTGGTCTACGACACCTTCTATGCCATGGTCGATCGCGACGACGATCTCAAGATCGGGGTGAAATCCACGGCTATTCTGTGGGGGCGCTACGATCGCGCGGTGATCGGTGTGTTCCAGCTGCTGTTTTTCGCGCTGCTGATTGGCGTGGGCCGGGCGTTCGAGTTGGGCGGGCTGTACTACCTGGGGCTGACCTGCGGCGCGCTGATGGCGCTTTACCATCAATGGCTTGCGCGTAATCGTGATCGCGACGCCTGTTTTCGTGTGTTCATGCAGCACAACATTCTCGGTGGGGTCATTTTCGCCGGCGTTGTAGCGGATCTGGCCATCCACTAGGGTGCGAAACGCATCCCGGCGCAGTCGGCGCTGACGATAAGCGCTGTTACTAGCATCTCGTCGTCACGCGCGCCTGAGCGTCAGACGCTCGAACGTGTCGACCCATTCACCCAATCCGACCGGAACCTGCTATGAGCAACGCCGAGCTGATTGCGCGCGATTTGAACGTCGTGTGGCATCCCTGTACCCAGATGAAGGATACCGAGGCCATGCCACCGGTCCCGATCAAGCGCGGCGAGGGCGTATGGCTGGAGGATTTCGACGGTAATCGCTATATCGACGCGGTGAGTTCCTGGTGGGTCAATATCTTCGGCCATGCCAACCCGGCCATCAACGACCGCATCAAGACGCAGCTGGATACGCTCGAACACGTCATGCTCGCCGGTTTTTCGCACGAGCCGGCCGTCGAGCTGGCCGAACGCCTAGTCGCGCTCACGCCGGCCGGCTTGACCCGTGCCTTCTATGCCGACAACGGCTCGGCGGCGGTCGAGGTCGCGCTCAAGATGAGCTTCCATTACTGGCGCAATACCGGCCACGGTGAAAAGACGCGCTTCATCAATCTGTCCAACAGCTATCACGGCGAAACGCTGGGCGCGCTCGCGGTCGGCGATGTCGATCTCTATAAAAAGACCTACGAGCCGCTATTGCTCAAGCCGCTGACCGCCCGCTCGCCGGATTGCTACGAGCGCGAACCGGGCGTGAGCTGGGAAGCACACAGCCGTGCCGTGTTTGCTGATATGGAAGCGCTACTGGCCGCGCATGCGCACGAAACCTGTGCGGTGATCGTCGAGCCGCTATTGCAGTGCGCGGGCCATATGCGCATGTATCACCCGGTCTATCTGGAATTGTTGCGCGAGGCCTGTACGCGCTACGGCGTGCATCTGATTGCCGACGAGATCGCGGTCGGTTTCGGGCGTACGGGCACGCTGTTTGCCTGCGAACAGGCCGGCGAGGCCGGGATTTCGCCGGATTTCATGTGTCTGTCCAAGGGGTTGACCGCAGGCTATCTGCCGCTGTCGATCACCATGACCACCGACGATATCTACAACGCCTTCTACGACGACTATGCCAACCTGACCGCGTTTTTGCACTCGCATTCCTATACCGGCAACCCGCTGGCCTGCGCGGCGGCACTGGCCACGCTCGACGAATTCGAACGCCGCGACCAGATCGCGGTCAACCGCGGGCTGGCCGAGCATATGGCCGCGGCCGTCGCGCCACTGGTCGATCATCCCAATGTGGCCGAGGTTCGCCAGACCGGTATGGTGCTGGCCATTGAAATGGTGGCCGACAAGGCCACGAAAACGCCGTTCGACTGGCGCGAACGCCGCGGCATTCAGGTTTATCGGCATGCGTTGAGCCAGGGCGCGCTGCTGCGCCCGCTGGGCGATGTGATCTATTTCATGCCGCCCTACGTGATCACGCCGGAACAGATCGCGCATCTGGGCACGGTCGCTGCACAAGGCATCGAACGCGCCGTCTCGACTTGAGCCGAAAGCGCTGCTAGCCTGACCCTATCCGGTTTATACCGGCCCAGACACAACCGATTCTTGCATCCGCAACAGAAACGGTCGCCGAAACGGCGGCCGTTTTGTTTTCGGGTGTGCTGTTTTCCAAGGTGGAGTGATGGACAAGACACCGCTGACGCAGAACGGCGCCGACGCGCTGCGCGACGAACTCAAGCGACTCAAGAAAACCGAGCGGCCGCGCATTGTGGCCGCGATCGAGGAAGCGCGCGCGCATGGCGATCTCAAGGAGAACGCCGAGTACCACGCGGCCAAGGAAGAGCAGGGCTTCAACGAAGGCCGGATCAACGAAATCGAATCCAAGCTCGCCACCGCGCAGATCATCGATGTGGCCCGCGTGGGCGCACAGGCGAATGGGCGCGTGGTTTTTGGTGCAACGCTCGACCTGGCCGACGAGGACAGCGGCGAGGAATTCACCTATCAGATCGTTGGCGAGGACGAGGCCGATATCAAGAAAGGCCTGCTGTCGTTCGCCTCGCCGATCGCGCGGGCGCTGATCGGCAAGACCGAGGGCGACGTGGTGGATATCGATGTGCCCGGCGGCCGCCGTACACTCGAAATCGTCGAGGTTCGTTATATCTGATCGGCCGCGCCGATACGGCCCGCCCGCCGGTTGGATGACCCGCGGGCGGGGTTTGCGACGGCGGAGGGGCTACGCTTTCTCGGGATTGGGGCGATACAGTGTCGCGGTGCGCCCGATCTGTTGGACACAGGCGGCGTCCAGGCGCTGGCAGACCTGTTCGACTTCACCGCGCCGATCCTGTTTGTCGTCGGTGGCCAGCTTGATCTTGACCAGTTCGTGATCGAACAGGGCGCGGTCGATTTCGGCCAGCACCGGCTCGCTCAAACCGGCCGCGCCGGTTTGCACCACCGGCTTGAGATGATGGGCCTGTTTCTTGAGTGCGCGCCGCTCGGCGGCATCGAGATCTGGGGACATTGGCGGTTTCACGATCGCTGGCTTGAAAACAGCGCAACAGTATACGACCCATGAGCAAGCGCAGCGATACACGCCGATGGCTGGACAAGCACCGCAACGACCCGTACGTGCGGGCTGCGCAAAAGGATAACTACCGTTCGCGCGCGGTCTACAAGCTGGCCGAGGTCGACGAACGCGATTCCCTGCTCAAGTCCAAGCACTGTATTGTCGACCTGGGCGCGGCGCCGGGCGGATGGAGCCAGTATTGTCGGCGGCAGCGCCCGCAGGCGCGGGTCGTCGCACTGGACCGCCTGGACATGGATCCGATCGACGGCGTGGATTTTCTGAAGGTCGATTTTGCCGAGCAGGCCGGGGTGGATACGCTGCTGGATACGCTGGGCAGCGACCGTGTCGATCTTGTACTTTCGGACATGGCCCCCAATTTGACAGGGATCATGGTGGCCGACCAGGCCGGTGTGATGCAGTTGGCCGAACTCGCACTGGATCTGTGCGCGTCGGTACTCGATGCCGATGGCGATCTGTTCATCAAGGTGTTTCAGGGCGAGGGCTTCGATGAAATGCTGGTCGACATGCGAAAACGCTTTCGGCGTGTGGCGGTGCGCAAGCCCAAGGCTTCGCGCGATGCCAGCCGCGAAATGTATCTGCTGGGCCAGGGCTGGCGTATATAGGCACTGGGTAAAGCAGCGGGCCGACAGGCCGATTGTTTATACTGTTCGGCAGAACACGCCGGACGCCAATCATACGACCGCCGGATCGCGGTCGAGGATGTAGATCTTGAACGAACTAGCTAAGAATCTGCTGTTGTGGGTCGTGATCGCACTCGTGCTCATGAGTGTGTTTTCGAGCTTCGCGCCATCGGCATCGAGCGCCAACGAGGTGTCGTACTCGCATTTTCTCGATCAGGTCGAGAATGGCAGCGTTTCGCAGGTCCATATCGAGGATCAGCGGATTCGTGGTCAGCTCAAGTCCGGGCAGAAGTTCGCGACCTACAGTCCGGAGTCCGATAACAAGGCCATGATCGGCACGCTGCGCGAGCATGACGTAGAGATCGTCGGTGAACCGGAGGACCAGGGCTCGTTCCTCAAGCAGATCCTCATTTCCTGGTTCCCCTTCCTGCTGTTGATCGGCGTCTGGATCTATTTCATGCGCCAGATGCAGGGCGGCGGTGGTGGCCGCGGCGCGATGTCCTTCGGCAAGTCCAAGGCGCGCATGATGCAGGCCGACCAGGTCAAGATCACCTTCGCTGACGTCGCCGGCGTGGAAGAAGCCAAGTCCGAGGTGCAGGAGTTGGTGGAATTTTTGTCCGAGCCGGGCAAGTTCCAGCGCGTGGGCGGCAAGATCCCGCGTGGCGTGCTCATGGTCGGCTCGCCGGGTACCGGTAAGACGCTGCTGGCCAAGGCAATCGCCGGCGAGGCGGGCGTGCCGTTCTTCTCGATCTCGGGTTCCGACTTCGTGGAAATGTTCGTGGGCGTGGGCGCGTCGCGTGTTCGTGACATGTTCGAACAGGCCAAGAAGCAGTCGCCCTGCATCATCTTCATCGACGAAATCGACGCGGTCGGCCGCCAGCGTGGTGCCGGCCTGGGCGGCGGCCACGACGAGCGTGAACAGACGCTCAACCAGCTGCTGGTCGAAATGGACGGTTTCGAAGGCAGCGAAGGCGTGATCGTGATCGCGGCCACCAACCGGCCCGACGTGCTCGACCCCGCGCTGCTGCGCCCCGGTCGTTTCGACCGTCAGGTGGTGGTGCCGCTGCCGGACGTGCGCGGGCGCGAGCAGATCCTGAAAGTGCACATGAAGAATGTGCCCATTCACGACAACGTGAAGGCATCGGTGATCGCGCGTGGTTGCCCGGGCTTTTCCGGTGCGGATCTGGCCAACCTCGTCAACGAGGCCGCGCTGTTCGCCGCGCGTGCGAACAAGAAGCTGGTGGTCCAGGAGGATTTCGAGCGCGCCAAGGACAAGATCATGATGGGCGCCGAGCGCAAGTCCATGGTCATGACCGAGGACGAAAAACGCCTGACCGCCTATCACGAGGCCGGCCACGCCATCATCGGCCTGACCGTGCCCCAGCACGATCCGGTGCACAAGGTCACCATCGTGCCGCGCGGTCGTGCGCTGGGCGTGACCATGTTCCTGCCGGAAGAGGATCGCTACAGCTATTCCAAGCAGCGGCTGATCAGCCAGATCTGCACGCTCTACGGCGGCCGTCTGGCCGAGGAGATCATCTTCGGCAAGGAAGCGGTCACCACGGGTGCGTCCAACGATATCGAGCGCGTGACCGAAATCGCGCGCAACATGGTCACCAAGTGGGGTCTGTCCGATCGTCTCGGGCCGATCGCCTACGATACGGAAGACAATCAGCCGTTTCTGGGCAAGGCCGCGACGCAGTCCAGCGGTATTTCCGACGAAACGGCGCATGCCATCGACAAGGAAATCCGTTCCATCATCGACGGCTGCTACGAGCGCGCCAAGCAGATCCTCGAAGATCATATGGACAAGCTGCATCTGATGTCGGATGCGCTCATGAAGTATGAAACCATCGATCGCAAGCAGATCGACGAGATCATGCAGGGCCGCGAGCCCGGCCCGCCGGAGAGTTGGGACGATTCGGATACGCCGAATTCCGGCGGCGGCAATGCGCCGACGGCGAGCAGCCCCGATTCGGGCAAGTCTTCCGACAGTCAGGACAGCGACGACAAGGGTGTGCCGAGCCCGGCCCACCATCGCGAGTCCTGATCGCGGGCTTTAATTGGACGGGCCGGCAGTCTGCATCTGCCGGCCTTTCTGTTTAGAATCAGATAAATGCTTTGTATTTCTCATCGCCTTTGTCACGCTGCGCGGGTGTCGCCGTGCAGTTGAGTGGCCGCGATCGAACGCTGGATCTGACCCGGCCTGCGGTGATGGGCATTCTCAATGTCACGCCGGATTCGTTTTCCGACGGCGGCGCCTATGTGGAAACCGAGCGCGCGATCGCTCATGCCCTGGCCATGGCCGAGCAGGGCGCTGCCGTTATCGATATTGGCGGCGAGTCCACGCGCCCCGGCGCGGCGCCGGTCGACGAGCACGAGGAGCTCGCACGCGTGCTACCGGTCATCGAAGGCCTGCGTGCGCAAAGCGATGTCTTCATTTCCGTGGATACGATCAAGGCGCGGGTAATGCGCGAAGCCTGTGCGGTCGGCGCCGACATGATCAACGATGTCATGGCCTTGCAGGCGCCTGGGGCGATCGAGGCGGCACGCGACAGCGGTGCGGCGGTGTGTCTGATGCATATGCAGGGCGAGCCGCGCACCATGCAGTCCGCGCCCGTGTATGGCGATGTGGTCGCCGAGGTGCGTGACTTCTTGCAGGCCCGTGTCGAAGCCTGCCAGGCGGCGGGGATCGACAGGAATCGAATCTGTCTGGACCCCGGTTTCGGCTTTGGCAAGACGCTCGAACACAATCTCGAGCTCATGCGCCGTCTGAATGCCTTTGTCGCGTGCGACCTGCCGGTACTCGTGGGCGTGTCGCGCAAGTCCATGTTCGTGAAGCTGCATGGGCATGACGATATGGATAGTCGTATTCATGCCAGCGTCACCGCGGCCTTCTGGGCCGTGACCCAGGGCGCGCGTATCATTCGCAGCCACGACGTGGCGCGAACAGTCGAGGCGCTGACGCTTGCCTCGGCGCTGACCGATAGCCCGTAAATCAAGAAAGGAAGACGCGATCGTGGCGCAGCGATATTTTGGAACGGACGGTATTCGCGGTGAGGTGGGCGAGTCGCCGCTGACACCGGATTTCGCGCTCAAACTGGGCTGGGCTGCAGGGCGCGTACTCGTGCGCCGACTCGGCGAACGCGGCGTGCCGGAAAGCGCCGGTGAGCGCGCCCAGGTGTTGATCGGCAAGGACACCCGCCTGTCTGGCTATATGTTCGAATCTGCCCTCGAGGCGGGTTTTGCCGCCGCGGGCGTGGATGTGCTGCTGGTGGGACCGTTGCCGACGCCGGCGATTGCCTATCTGGCGCGCACCTTTCGTGCGGGCGCAGGCGTAGTCATCAGCGCGTCGCACAACCCTTTTTCCGATAACGGTTTCAAGTTCTTTTCGCACTACGGCCAGAAGCTGGCCGATGAAGTGGAGGCGGAAATCGAAGCCGAGCTCGACCAGCCGTTGGTCTGTGTGGATTCCGATCGGCTGGGGCGCGCGCGGCGCGTGGAAAGTGCGCCGGGGCGCTATATCGAATTCTGCAAATCCACGGCACGCTTCGAAAACGGCGGCCTGTCGGGTCTGAAGCTCGTGATCGACTGTGCCCACGGGGCGACCTATCACGTTGCGCCCGATGTGTTTCGCGAACTCGGCGCCCAGGTCAGCGTGATCGGCGCTGCTCCGGATGGGCTCAATATCAATCGCGATGTCGGCTCGACCCATCCCAAAGGCCTGTCGGAGGCCGTGCGCGCGCATGGCGCCGATGTCGGCATCGCGCTCGACGGCGACGGCGACCGCTGCATCATGATCGATCACGAGGGCAATATCGTCGACGGCGACCAATTGCTCTACGTGATCGCGAACGCGCGCCGTGAGGCTGGCGAACTCCAGGGCGCGGTCGTCGGTACGCTCATGAGCAATCTGGGGCTTGCGCTGGCGTTCAAGCGCGACGGCGTCGAGTTCGAGCGCGCGAAAGTGGGCGATCGCTACGTTTTCGAGCGACTCAAGGCTCTGGGCGCGAATATCGGCGGCGAGTCGTCGGGCCATATTCTGTGCCTGGATCGCGCGACCACGGGCGACGGCATTGTCTCGGCATTGCAGGTGCTCGCAGCGATGGTCGCCAGCGGCGAGAGTCTGCAAACGCTGGTGCAGCCTGTCGACAAGTGTCCGCAGACACTGATCAACGTGCGTATTAACCGGGGCAGCGCGGATACGCTCATGCAGGACGCGCAGGTGGTTGCGGCCGTGCACGACGTCGAAAGTGCGTTGGGCGAGGAAGGTCGCGTATTATTGCGCCCCTCGGGCACCGAGCCGTTGCTGCGCGTGATGGTCGAAGGTACCGACGCGGCCGCGGTCGAGGACTGCGCCAACCGGCTCGCCGACAGCGTACGCCAGGCGGCAGCTGCGGCCTGAGCGCGGCGGATACGACAACAAATGAAGGATACCCAATGAGCCGTACGATGCTGATCGCAGGCAACTGGAAAATGAATGGCGACGCGGCACAGGTGGATGCGTTCGCCCGCGACGTCGCGGCCGGCGCGGCGAACATTTCTGCCGACATGCTCGTGTGTGTGCCGTTCGTCTATATCGAGCGCCTGGCGGCGGGTCTGGGCGACGCCTCGGTGGCGGTGGGTGCACAGAACGTGGCGGCCGAGGTCGAAGCCGGCGCCTTCACCGGCGAGGTCAACGGCGCGATGCTCGCGGATATCGGTTGTCGTTATGCCATCGTCGGCCATTCCGAGCGGCGCGCCCTCTACGGCGAAACCGATGCCGTGGTGGCCGCCAAGACCGACGCCGCGGTCGCCGCCGGGCTCACGCCGATCGTATGCGTTGGCGAAACGCTGGAACAGCGCGAAGCCGACCAGACCGAAGCGGTGCTCGCCGCGCAGATCGATGCGCTGTTTGCGCAGTGCGATGCGCGCACGCTCTCCGCGGTGGTGATTGCCTATGAACCGATTTGGGCGATCGGTACGGGGCGTTCTGCCTCGCCGGAACAGGCTCAGGCGGTTCATGCATTCCTGCGCGGACAAATCGCTGACAAGGATGCTACAATTGCCGAATCGGTTCTGCTGCTTTACGGCGGCAGCGTAAAGCCGGACAATGCCGCGGCGTTATTCGCCGGGGCGGACGTCGACGGCGCGCTGATTGGCGGCGCTTCGCTCAAGGCCGATTCATTCTTGGACATTGCGCGCGCGGCCGGTTAGGCTCGCGCACGTTCACAGGCTCTGGCATGGTTTATACAATACTGGTCGTCATCCAGGTCGTGGTTGCGTTGGCCCTGATTGGGCTGATCCTCGTGCAGCACGGCAAGGGTGCGGACGCGGGCGCTGCCTTTGGCAGCGGTGCATCGGGCACGGTTTTCGGGGCCAAGGGCTCGGCAAACTTCATGACCCGTGCGACCGGCGCGCTGGCTACGGTATTCTTTGCCATCAGTTTGACACTGGCCTATCTGATCAATGGTGCCAGCACGCCCACGGGCAGTGTCACCGATCAGGTTCAACAGCAGGCGCCGGGTTCGTCGCTGCTGTCGGATGGCAACAACAATGGCGTGGCCGGCGACGAAGTCGTCACCGGCGACACCACGGCGCCCGCCGCCGAAGATACGAACAAGGGCGCGTCGGCCGAACAGGGCTCGACGTCGCCGCAAGTACCGGCCGACAACGGTGATGACGCCGATGCGGCCGAACCCAGTGCGCAGGTGCCCGAGTAGGGCGCGTACGGGTTCACGCTCATGCCGACGTGGTGGAATTGGTAGACACGCTGTCTTGAGGGGGCAGTAGCGAGAGCTGTGCCGGTTCGAGTCCGGCCGTCGGCACCATACAATTTGTCAGCGACGTGAGAGGCACGCCAGCGGCGACATGCGAGTCACGATCAAGAAAGGTCTGGATCTGCCAATCGGCGGTGCGCCCAGGCAGGTCATTCAGGATGCGTCGCCGGTCAGCCGCGTCGCGGTTGTCGGCACCGACTACCACGGCATGAAGCCGACCATGGCGGTTGCCGAAGGCGATCGGGTCAAACTCGGCCAGCCGCTGTTCGAGGACAAGAAGACACCCGGGGTCATTTATACCGCCCCGGGCGCTGGCGAGGTGGTTGCGATCAATCGCGGCGCCAAGCGGATGCTGCAGTCGGTGGTCATTCGTCTGGACGCCGACGCCAGCGCCGACGATGAAATCACCTTCGATACCCATACCCCCGAGAAGCTCGGCGAGCTCGATCCCGCGCGTGTTGAGCGCACGCTGATCGAATCCGGGTTCTGGACGGCGCTGCGTACACGCCCGTTCAGCAAGGTGCCGGCGCCGGGTACACGCCCGCGCTCGTTCTTCGTAACCGCGATCGACACCAACCCGCTGGCCGCCGACCCGGGCGTGATCGTCAATCAGCGCCGGTCGGATTTCGTCAACGGTCTGCGCGTGCTGTCCCGGCTTACCGACGGTTCGGTCTATATCTGTAAAGCGCCCGGGGCGGATATTCCCCAGCCCGGTGGCAGCCAGTTCGTAACCGCCGAATTCGAAGGCAAGCACCCGGCCGGGTTGGTCGGCACGCATGTGCATTTTCTCGACCCGGTGGGCGTGGACAGCTGTGTATGGCATCTGGGCTATCAGGATGTCATGGCCATTGGCGCGTTGTTCATCACCGGGCGTATTAACGTCGAGCGGGTCGTCGCGCTTTGTGGTCCCGCGGCATCGAATCCGCGCCTGCTTCGTACGCGTATGGGTGCGAGTACCGACGAGTTGTTGCACGACGAGATCGAGGGCGATGAAGTGCGCGCGATTTCGGGTTCGGTTCTATCCGGGCGGCGCGCGGCGGAGTGGGGCTCTTTCATGGGTCGCTACGACACCCAGCTCACATTGTTGCCGGAAAGCCGCGAACGGCCCTTCATGGGTTGGCTGATGCCCGGGCGTGATCGCTTTTCCAAGATCAACGTATTCCTTTCGAGCCTGCTCAAGCCGGCGAGCTACAAGTTCAATACGTCACAAAACGGCAGTGCCCGTGCCATGGTGCCGATCGGCAACTACGAAGAAGTGATGCCGCTGGATATTCTGCCCACGCAGCTGCTGCGCGCATTGCTGGTGCGCGATACCGACAGCGCACAGGCACTGGGCGCGACAGAACTCGACGAAGAGGATCTGGCGCTGCTGAGTTTCGTCGACGTCGCCAAATACGATTTCGGGCCGCACCTGCGTGCGAACCTCGACATCATCGAACGCGAGGGTTGATGCCATGGCGGGTTTGAGAGAAAGGCTGGATCGCTTGCATCCGCTGTTCGCCAAGGGCGGGCGGCTCGAGCGTTTCTATGCGCTGTACGAAATGGTGGATACGTTCCTCTATTCGCCGGCGGATACCACCCGCACGGCGCCGCATGTACGCGACGGGATCGACCTCAAGCGGGTCATGATCTATGTGTGGCTGGCGACCTTCCCCTGTATCTTCATGGCCTGCTGGAACACCGGTTTCCAGGCTAATCTCGCGATGGCGCAAATGGGTGTCGACAGCGTCGACAACTGGCGCCAGGTACCGTTGCATCTGTTCGGCGTCAGCCACGACCCGGACAGTTTCTGGGATAACTTCGTTCTCGGTTTCTGGTATTTCGCGCCGGTGTATTTCGTCACCTTCGTGGTCGGCGGGATCTGGGAGGCGCTGTTCGCCGCGGTTCGCAATCACGAAATCAACGAAGGGTTCTTCGCGACCTCGATTCTCTACACCCTGACGCTGCCGCCCGCGATCCCGCTATGGCAGGCCGCGCTGGGTATTACCTTCGGCATCGTGGTCGGCAAGGAAGTCTTCGGCGGTACCGGCAAGAACTTTCTCAACCCTGCGCTGACCGGACGCGCCTTCCTGTTCTTCGCCTTTCCGGCCTACATGTCCGGCGATAGCGTATGGACGGCGGTCGATGGCTGGTCTGCGGCCACACCGCTGGGCCTGGGCGCCAACGACGGCATGAGTGCAATCACCAGCCAGATCACCTGGTGGGATGCATTCGCAGGCGATATTCAGGGTTCGCTGGGTTCGACCTCCACGCTCGCGATTCTTCTGGGCGCGGCGTTCCTGCTTTATACGCGGGTGGCGTCCTGGCGCATCATGGCCGGCTGCGTGGGTGGCCTAGTCGGTATTACCGTGCTGTTCAATCTTATCGGCAGCGATACCAACGCCATGTTCGCCATGCCGTGGTACTGGCATCTGGTGATTGGCGGGTTTGCCTTCGGCGCGGTCTTCATGGCGACCGACCCGGTCAGTGCATCGATGACCAATACGGGCCGGTTGATCTACGGCGCGCTGATCGGTGTGATGACCGGCCTCGTGCGCGTGGTCAATCCCGCGTTCCCGGAAGGCATCATGCTGGCGATTCTGTTTGGCAACATTTTTGCACCGCTTATCGACTATTTTGTCGTACAGGCGAACGTGCGTCGGCGCCAGAAACGCCTGGCCGGGGCCAACGGCAGCCGCAACGCCAAGTCGGCCGAAACGGTCGCCGCGGAGTAGATCATGGTAGGTATTGTCGGATTTTCGCGCGATGGGGTCGGCTACGTTGTCGCGGTCGCGCTCGCGGTCTGTCTGGTGTGTTCGGTTCTGGTCGCCTCGGCGGCGACTTTTCTCAAGCCCATGCAGACGGTGAATGCCAAGGCTGATCGGCGCAGCAACATTCTCGAGGTTGCCGGCTTGCCGAGCGGCCCCGATGTCGACGTGAATCAGGTCTTCAAGGATCGCATCGAAGCGCGCGTGGTGGATCTGTCCACTGGCGAGTATGTGCCGGACATGGAATCGGCCGAGTTCGATCAGCGTCGTGCGGCCTCCGATCCCGACACCAGCATCAAGATTCCGCGTTCGCAGGATATCGCCGATATCAAGCAACGCTCGAAATATGCCGAGGTCTATCTGGTCAACGACGAGCAGGGCAAACTCCAGACCATCGTGCTGCCGATCCATGGCTATGGTCTGTGGTCGACGATGTACGGCTTTCTCGCGCTCAAGCCGGACGCGAACACCGTCGAAGGCATCAAGTATTATGAACAGGGTGAAACGCCGGGCCTCGGTGCCGAAGTGGAGAACCCGCGCTGGCGCGCCAAATGGGACGGCAAGAAAGTCTACGGTGACGATGGCAACGTGGAGCTGAGCGTGATCAAGGGCAGCGTCGGCAGCAACACGCCGAATGCCCAGTACAAGGTCGACGGGCTGTCCGGCGCGACGCTGACCAGCCGCGGCGTATCCAATACCATCCACTACTGGCTGGGCGAAAACGGCTTCGAGCCGTACCTCGACAAGCTTCGCAGCGGCAAACTCTCGGCAGAGGGATAGACATGGCACAGAGTCAGGCTATGAAGGTGTTGACCGAACCGTTGGTCAACAACAATCCGATCGCGCTGCAGATTCTGGGCATATGCAGCGCGCTGGCGGTGACCAACCAGGTGGCTACCGCGCTGCTCATGAGTGTGGCGTTGACCGCGGTCACGGCCTGTTCGAACTTCTCGATCAGTCTGATCCGTAATCATATCCCCTCGAGTATTCGTATCATCGTGCAGATGACGATCATCGCCTCGCTGGTGATCGTGGTCGACCAGGTGCTCAAGGCCTTTGCCTATGACCTGGCCAAGTCGATGTCCGTGTTTGTCGGCCTGATCATTACCAACTGCATCGTCATGGGGCGTGCCGAAGCCTTTGCCATGAAAGAGCCGCCGGGTCTGGCGTTTCTCGATGGCCTGGGCAACGGCCTGGGCTACAGCCTGATCCTGTTGCTGGTGGGCACGATTCGCGAACTGCTGGGTTCGGGATCGCTGCTGGGTTATCAGATTCTGCCCCTGGCCAGCGCGGGCGGCTGGTATGTGCCGTTGGGCATCATGCTGCTGCCGCCGAGTGCGTTCTTTATCATCGGCTTTCTCATCTGGGGCCTGCGCAGCTGGAAACCGGAACAGAACGAAGAAGCCGATTACCAGATCCACCAGGTGCATCGCACCGAGATCGTCTAAGCACGGATCGACGAGGCATAGGACGTGGAAAACTATCTCAGTATCCTGATCAAATCGGTCTTCATCGAGAATCTGGCCTTGGCCTTCTTTCTCGGGATGTGCACCTTTCTGGCGCTGTCGAAGAAAATCTCGACCGCGATCGGCCTGGGCGTGGCGGTTATCGTCGTGCAAGGCCTGACCGTGCCGGTCAACAACCTGATCTACCAGCACCTGCTCAAGGAAGGCGCGCTGGCCTGGGCCGGTCTGCCGAATACCGATCTGAGCTTTCTCGGGCTGATCAGCTATATCGGCGTGATCGCCGCCATCGTACAGATACTGGAAATGTTTCTGGATCGGTTCGTGCCGGCGCTGTATGCGGCCCTGGGTATCTTTCTGCCGCTGATTACCGTGAACTGCGCGATCATGGGCGGTTCGCTGTTCATGGTCGAAC
The DNA here is from genome assembly GCF_040361255.1 of Salinisphaera sp. T5B8. Taxonomy (NCBI): domain Bacteria; kingdom Pseudomonadati; phylum Pseudomonadota; class Gammaproteobacteria; order Salinisphaerales; family Salinisphaeraceae; genus Salinisphaera; species Salinisphaera sp. T5B8. The sequence continues at coordinate 169,676 of NZ_APNG01000007.1, forward strand.
GCGACTACGGCTTCGGCGAAAGTGTGACCTATGGTCTGGGCAGTGGCATCGGCTGGGCGCTGGCGATTGCGGCCCTGGCCGGCGTACGCGAAAAGCTCAAGTATTCCGATGTGCCGGACGGCCTTCAGGGGCTGGGCATCACCTTCATCACTGTGGGTCTGATGTCGCTTGGCTTCATGGCCTTTTCCGGTATCCAGCTCTAGATAGGCGGCTTTGCGAGAACGTGAGAACTCATGGGTGAACTAGCGCAAATCAGTCTCGGTGTCGCCGTCTTTACCGGCGTCGTCCTGTTTCTCGTGGTGGTGATTCTGCTGGCGAAGTCGCGGCTTGTTGCCAGCGGTAACGTCAATATCGAGATTAACGGCGAAAAGACGATCAAGGCCGCGGTGGGCACCAAATTGCTGGGCGCACTGGCCGATTCCAAGCTCTATGTGTCGTCGGCCTGCGGTGGCGGCGGCACCTGCGCCCAGTGCCGGGTGAAAGTGCTCGAAGGCGGCGGCGCGATCCTGCCCACCGAGGAAAGCCATATCAACAAGCGCGAAGCGCGCGAAGGGGATCGGCTGTCCTGCCAGGTGACCGTCAAGCAGGACATGAAGATCAAGGTTCCCGAGGAGGTCTTCGGCGTCAAGCAGTGGAAGTGCAAGGTGCGCTCCAATGACAACGTCGCCACCTTCATCAAGGAACTGGTGCTGGAACTGCCCGAGGGCGAGCACGTCAATTTCCGCGCCGGCGGTTATATCCAGATCACCTGTCCGCCGCACGAGGTGGCTTACAAGGACTTCGTGATCGACGAGCGCTTCCATGAGGACTGGGATACCCATAACCTGTGGCGCTATGTCTCGAAGGTCGACGAAACGGTAACGCGCGCGTACTCGATGGCGAACTATCCGGAAGAGAAGGGCATCATCATGCTCAATGTCCGGATCGCCACGCCGCCGCCGCGCAATCCGGACGTCAAGCCGGGCGAAATGAGCTCCTATATCTTCTCGCTCAAGCCGGGCGATGAAGTACTCATTTCCGGACCGTTCGGCGAATTCTTTGCCAAGGATACCGACGCCGAGATGGTGTTCGTGGGCGGTGGCGCCGGTATGGCGCCGATGCGTTCGCACATCTTCGATCAACTCGGGCGGATCAAGACCAACCGCAAGATGTCGTTCTGGTACGGCGCGCGTTCCAAGCGTGAGATGTTCTATGTGAACGACTTCGACACGCTCGCGCAGGAGAACGACAACTTCACCTGGACCGTGGCCCTGTCCGACGCCAAGGAAGAGGATGAATGGACCGGCGAGACCGGCTTCATTCATAACGTGCTCTATGAGCGCTACCTCAAGGATCACCCCGCGCCGGAAGATTGCGAATACTATCTTTGCGGGCCGCCGATCATGAATGCGTCGGTGATCAGCATGCTCGAAGACCTCGGCGTGGAGCCGGAAAACATCATGCTGGACGACTTCGGCGGCTAGGGTCGGCCTATGCGCGCTGCCGGCTTCGCATTCGCCTGCAGAGCTCGCCGTGGTGCGCAGGTTGCCCGTAACCGTCATTCGACCCCGCGTCCGGCTTAGCCAGCGCGGGGTTTTTACGTTGAGCGCGCCGCAGCCGCCGATGACGGGCTGACAAGCGCGCTGTCGATAACGCGCAGGAACCCCTATGCATCGCAAACTTCGTGATTTCGGCCCGGCGCGGGCGGCCAGTGGCGTGTTCTTCGCGCTCGCGTTCGCGCTCGTGCTAGCCGCCTGTACCGGTGAGCAGCGCGAGCCGGTGCGCGTGGAGGGGCCGGCTCAGGGCACCACCTATAGCGTGACGGTCATGAATCCGCCGGCCGACCTCGACGAGGCCGGCCTGAAGGACGCCATGGGCACGGTTATCGCACGCATCGACGCCCAGATGTCGACGTGGCGCGACGATTCCGAGATCGTGCGTTTCAATGCCGCGCCATCCGGCGAATGGGTCTCGGTATCACCCGAGCTTGCCGAGTTGAGTGCGCAGGCCTTGGCCATTGGCAAGGAGACCGGGGGCGCGTTTGACGTAACTCTGGGCCCGATTCTCAAGGTCTGGGGGTTCGGTGCCGACGCCGATGCACCCAGCCATCTGCCGACCGCCGACGAGCTGGCCGCCGCGCGCGAAAAGACCGGCATCGGCCTCATCGACGTGCGACAAGATCCGCCAGCACTGCGCAAGCGCTCGCCCAACGTCACGCTCGATCTTGCCGGTCTGGCCCAGGGCTATACCGTCGATCTGATGGCCGCGCGCCTCGATTCCCTGGGCGCGAAGCGCTATCTCGTAGAGCTCGGCGGCGAGCTCTACGCCAAGGGCAACAAGCGCGGCCGTTCGCCCTGGCGTATCGGTATCGAAAAACCCAAGGCCGGTACCCGGGAGATCGAGCGCGTGGTGGGGCTGGCCAATGCCGGTATGACCACCTCGGGCGATTATCGCGACTATTTCGAGCTCGACGGTCGGCGTTTTTCGCATACCATCGACCCGCGCACGGGGCGCCCGGTGGCCCACGATTTGCGCGCGGTCACGGTCATTGCGCCGGACGCGACCACCGCCGATGCGATGGCGACCGCGCTTTTGGTCATGGGCCCCGAAGCCGGACTGCGCTATGCCAACGAACACCAGCTGGCCGCGCTGTTCGTGAGTGGCGAGGCACCCGCGTATACTGAAAGCTACTCCAAGGCATTCGAACCCTATATCGAGGACTCGAAATGACACAGCTCGTAATACTCACGCTGGTGGCCTTCGCGGTCATGGCGCTGGTCGTCGCCGGCATGGCCGTCGGGGTCATGGTGACCGGACGCGAGATCAAGGGTAGCTGCGGCGGCGTCGGTGGCGGCGATTGTGCCTGTAGCAAGGGCGGCAGTTGTCCGACGGACGACAAGGCCGGCTCGCACTGATGTCGGCCCCGTCGCTGCTCATAAAGGATCATATGCGCGAGGTCATGGTGACCTTTCGCGCCGATACCGACGTCTTGCGTGCGGTACATCTATTGCTCGAAAACGGGGTGTCCGGCGCGCCGGTCACCGACCGCCTGGGCAATATCATCGGCTTTCTGTCGGAGAAGGATGTGATGGGCATCGCCCTCGAGGCGGGCTATTACGCCGACACCGCGGGCACCATCGAACGCCTGATGTCGAAAAAAGTCGTGACAGTGGACGCAGAAGATAGTATTGTTAGCGCCGCTCGGATATTCCGGGACTCGTCGATGAAGACGCTGCCGGTGATGCTCAATGGGCGTCTGGCCGGTATGCTGACCCGTCGCGACGTGCTCCGGGCATTCGAGCGGCAACGCTAGTCGAACGCTGTATTTCAGGTAGGTGTTCGGCGGCCGATTTTGTAGAAGCTGTATTGGCGAATCAGGCCCTTGCATTATGAAGGCCAAGTCATTATAGTTTCGCGCCATCGGGTGCGGGGTGGAGCAGTCTGGCAGCTCGTCGGGCTCATAACCCGAAGGTCGCAGGTTCGAATCCTGCCCCCGCTACCACATCTTGGTTGGATTAAAAGCCCCCGATGCGGGGCTTTTTTTATTGGCGCTTTATGTCGCAACGTCTTCACGAACTGCTCGAGCCGATCGTCACTGATCTGGGTTACGAGCTCTGGCATCTCGAATCCGTGGGTGCGGGGCGCAGCCGTGTGCTGCGTCTGTATATCGACTCGCCGGACGGTATCGCGCTCGAGGACTGTGAAGCAGTCAGTCACGAGGTGAGTGCCGCGCTGGATGTCGAAGACGAAGGCAGCGGTGAATACCAGCTGGAAGTCTCGTCGCCCGGCCTGGATCGGCCGCTGATTACCGGCGAACATTTTCGCCGTTTTATCGGCCATCGCGCCCGCGTGAACATGTTCGCGCCGGTCGGCGGCAAGCGCAAACTGCGCGGCACGATTCTCGCCGTTAACGGCGACACGGTTGATTTGGGCTGTGACGACCAGACATACAGCTTGGCGACAGGTGATATGGCAAAAGCCCGACTGGAGCCCGTTTTTGAAGAATAGAGGCCTTGTCGAGGCGGTTTTGCCGGTCAAACGCAACACGAACGATTTCGGGTGGCAGCGATGAACAAGAATGTCCTATTGGTCGCCGAGGCGGTTTCCAACGAAAAAGGCGTCGATCGAGAGATCATTTTCGAAGCGATCGAAGCCGCGCTGGCCTCGGCGACGCGCAAGAAGCACGGCGGCGAGATTGCTGTGCGTGTCGCGGTCGACCGCAAGACCGGCCACTACGAAACCTTCCGCCGCTGGCAGGTCATCGAGCCGGGCGCCGAAGGCGAGGATGGCGAGCCGGTGTTCATCGAAGCGCCCGAGCGCGAAATCTCGCTCGAAGCCGCGCGCGAAAACCACCCGGATATCCAGGCCGGCGAGTTCATCGAAGAGCCGATGGAATCGGTCGAATTCGGCCGTATCGCCGCCCAGGCCGCCAAGCAGGTCATCGTGCAGAAGGTGCGCGAAGCTGAGCGCGCCCAGATCGTGGATCAGTACAAGCATCGCGTTGGCGAGCTGATTACGGGGCTGGTCAAGCGCATGGAGCGCGGCGCGGTGATTCTGGATCTGGGCGGCAATGCCGAGGCCATTATCCCGCGCGATCAGATGATTCCGCGCGAGCCGATGCGCCCGGGCGATCGCGTACGTGGCTATCTCTACGACGTGCGGCCCGAACAACGCGGCCCGCAGCTGTTCGTGTCGCGCACCAAGCCGGAATTTCTGCTTGAGCTGTTCAAGCTGGAAGTCCCGGAAGTCGGTCAGGGCCTGATCGAACTGCGCGGTGCGGCCCGCGATCCGGGGCTGCGCGCCAAGATATCGGTGCTCGCCAAGGATCGGCGTATCGATCCCGTGGGTGCCTGTGTGGGCATGCGCGGTTCGCGCGTACAGAGCGTGTCGAACGAGCTCGCCGGCGAACGCATCGACATCATCATGTGGAACGAAAACCCGGCCCAGTTCGTGATTAACGCGATGGCGCCGGCCGAGGTCGAGTCGATCGTACTCGACGAAGATTCGAACAGCATGGATCTGGCGGTCGCCGAAGACGTGCTCGCCAAGGCGATTGGTCGTGGCGGTCAGAATATCCGTCTGGCCTCGGAGCTGACCGGCTGGAAGCTCAACGTGATGACCGTCGAAGATGCCGACGCCAAGAGCGAAGCCGAAGGCGAGGCCTTGCAGGCGATGTTCCGCGATCAGCTGGATGTCGACGACGAAGTGGCGGTCATCCTGGTGCAGGAAGGCTTTACCACGACCGAAGAAATCGCCTACGTGCCGCTTGACGAGCTCGCCGAGATCGAGGAATTCGACGAGGATATCGTCGAGGAACTGCGTAATCGCGCCCGCGATTATCTGCTCTCGAAGGCGATTTCCAGCGTCGAAGGCGGCGACGAACCCGAAGATGATCTCTACGAGGTCGAGGGTGTCGATGAAGAACTGGCCGCACGGCTTGCGGAAAACGGTATCCTCTCGCGCGACGATCTGGCTGAACTGGGTGCAGATGAACTCGTCGAGATGGTCGATATGGATGAGGCACGTGCCGGCGAGCTGATTATGGCTGCGCGGGCGCACTGGTTTGCTGACGAGCAGGCCGACGCCGAATAGAATTGTCCTGAATAAACGGACGCCCGGCGCGGCGACGCACCAGCGCGGGCCCCATGGAGTAAGCAGAATATGGCGCAAACGACAGTCAAACAGCTGGCATCGGAAGTCGGTATTCCGGTGGAGCGACTGATCACGCGCTTGGCCGAAGCCGGTGTCTCCGCTTCTACGGAGAGCGACGGCATTAGCGACGACGACAAGCTCAAGTTGCTGCGGCATCTTCGTGACAGCGGCAGCACGTCTCGTTCCGGCGGCAAGCTTGGCACCCGCAAAAGCGGTGTGTCGCTACGGCGGCGGTCGACCTCCGAGCTGAAGGTGAATACCGGCCGGGGCGCGACCTCGGGCCGTACGGTGAGCGTGGAAGTGCGCAAGCGTCGCACCTACGTCAACCGTCAGGAGCAGGCCGAGCAACAGGCGCGTGACCAGGAAGACCAGGCGCGGGCCGAGGCCGAACGCGCAGAACAGGATCGCGTGGCCCAGGAGGCGGCCGAACAGGCACGCCGCGAAGAGGCCGAGCGCGCCGAAGCCGAGGCCAAGGCCCAGCGCGAGCAGGAAGAAGCGCTGCGCCAGCAGGCCGAGGAACGGGCCAAGCGCGAAGCCGAGATCAACGCGCAGCGCGAGGCCAAGGAAAAGGCCGATCGCGAAGCGCTGGAAAAAGAGCGGGCCAAGCGCACGGTCAAGGTCGACGATGCGCGCTCGCGTGCACAGGAAAACCTGCGCCGTGCCGCACAGAGCCACGGTCGCACGGAAGAAGACGTCGAGCGCGAAAAGAATCGCGGCAAGCGCAAGGAACTGCATGTCGCCGAAGGCAAGCAGGGCCGGCGCAAGAGCAAGAAGAAGCGGGTCACGCGCAGCGCCAGCAAGGTCAATGTCGCAACCGAACACGGTTTCGAGCGGCCGACCGCGCCGGTCGTACGCGATGTGGAAATCCCGGAACTGATCACCGTAGCCGAGCTCGCCCAGCGTATGGCGGTCAAGGGCGGCGATCTGCTCAAGCGCATGATGAAGCTGGGCGTGATGGCCACCATCAACCAGACCGTCGATCAGGATACGGCGTATCTGCTGGTTGAGGAGATGGGCCACAATCCCAAGCCGGTGAAGTCGGAGAGCGCCGAAGAGACGCTCATCGACGAAGTCCGTGCCGAGGAAGAAGAGGTTGAAGGCGTCACCCGGGCGCCGGTGGTCACGATCATGGGCCATGTCGACCACGGCAAGACCTCGCTGCTGGACTATATCCGCCGTACCAAGGTGCAGGCGGGCGAAGCCGGCGGCATTACCCAGCATATCGGCGCCTACCACGTGAAACACGACAAGGGCGCGATCACGTTCATCGATACGCCCGGCCATGCTGCGTTCACGCGCATGCGTGCCCGCGGTGCCGAGATCACCGATATCGCGATTCTCATCGTGGCCGCGGACGACGGCGTGATGCCGCAGACCAAGGAATCGATCCAGCACGCGCGTGCCGCGGGTGTGCCGATCGTGGTCGCGGTCACCAAGATGGACGTGCCGGCCGCGGATATCGACAAGGTCAAGAGCGGGCTGTCGGCGGAAGACATCATTCCGGAAGACTGGGGCGGCGATACCATGGTGGTGCCGGTGTCCTCGCATACCGGTGAAGGCATCGACGATCTGCTGGATGCCATTCTGCTGCAGGCCGAGGTCGCCGAGTTCAAGGCGCCGATCGACGTGCCGGCGCGCGGTACGGTGATCGAATCCAGCCTCGAGAAGGGTCGCGGCCCGGTGGCCACGATTCTGGTCAAGGCCGGTACGCTCAAGCGCGGTGATGCCATTCTGGCGGGGCCGTATTTCGGGCGTGTACGTGCCATGTTCAATGAACTGGGCGAGCAGGTTAAATCCGCGGGACCGTCGATTCCGGTCGAGGTGCTGGGTCTGTCCGGCACGCCGGAAGCCGGTGACGATGCGTTTGTGGTGGCCAACGAGAAGCGGGCCAAGGAAATCGCCGCTCAGCGCGACGAGCGCGAGCGCGAGAACAAGCTGGCTCAGCAGCAGGCCGCACGTCTGGAAGAAGTGTTCTCGGCGATCGGCGAAAACGGTCCGTCGGAAACCAAGGATCTCAACCTGCTCATCAAGGGCGACGTGCAGGGCAGTGTGGAAGCGCTGGTCGAGTCGCTGGGCAAGATCCCGTCGGAAGAGGTCAAGATCCGGATCATTTCCAGCGGCGTGGGCGGTATCAGCGAATCCGATGTCGAACTGGCCCTGGCGTCCAAGGCGATCATCATCGGCTTCAACGTGCGTGCCGACGCCAAGGCTCGCAAGGTGATCCAGGAATCGGGCGTGGATGTGCGCTATTACAGCGTCATCTACGAAGCGATCCAGGACGTCACGGACGCGGTCAGCGGTCTGTTGGGCACGGAAGTGCGCGAAGAGATCATCGGCCTGGCCGAGGTTCGGGATGTGTTCCGCTCCTCCAAGCTCGGTGCGATCGCGGGTTGTCTGGTTGCCGATGGTAACGTCGTGCGCGGCCAGCCGATCCGCGTACTGCGCGACAACGTCGTGGTGTACGAAGGCGAGCTCGAATCGCTGCGTCGTCATAAGGACGACGTCAATCGCGTGCCGGCTGGTACCGAGTGCGGTATTGGTGTCAAGAACTACAACGACATCAAGCCGGGCGACCAGATCGAGGTCTACGAGCGTACCGAAGTCCAGCGCGCGGTCCAGACAGCCGAGCCGGCTTAAGCCGGCTCGGGAGCCGAAACCATGGCACGCGAATTTTCGCGCAAGCACCGGGTGGCCGAGGAGCTCAAGCGCGAGCTGGGCGTGCTCATCACCACCGAGGTGAAAGATCCGCGGGTACGTCTGGTGGCGATCACCTCGGTGGAAGTCTCCGCCGATCTGAAGTACGCCAAGGTATTCGTGGGCAGTTTCGATGTCACCGCCCCCGTCGGGCAATCGAACGAGGCCATCGAGGGCCTGACGGCAGCGCGCGGTTTTCTCAAGCGCGCGCTGGGCAAGCGTCTGCATCTGCGCGTCATGCCGGATCTGCGCTTTATCGAGGACACCACCGAGCGTGATGCCCAGCATCTGCGCCAGGTGATCAACTCGGCCGTCGCCGAAGACCGTCGTCATGGCGATCCCATGGCCGATGACGGCGACGACGCGGGCGATAGCGAGGCGCATGGGGCGTCGTAAGCGCGGCCAGGATATCGACGGCGTCATCCTGCTCGACAAGCCGCTCGGTTGCTCGTCGAACGCTGCCTTGCAGCGCGTACGCCGTGCGTTCGATGCCCGCAAGGCTGGTCATACCGGCAGTCTCGATCCGCTGGCCAGCGGGCTGTTGCCCGTCTGTCTGGGCGAGGCGACCAAGGTATCGTCGTACCTGCTTGCTGCGGACAAGCGCTATCGTGTAACCGCGATTCATGGCATGCAGACCGCGACCGGCGATCGGGAGGGCGAGATCGTTGCCTCCAGCGAACTCGCCATACCCGAGACAGAAGAGCTGGAACGGATTCTCACCCGGTTTCTGGGCGCCCAGCAGCAGATTCCGCCGATGTACTCGGCGCTCAAGAAAGACGGTAAGCGGTTGTACGAACATGCCCGCGCCGGCGAAACGGTCGAACGTGCGCCGCGCCCGATTACCGTGCATGAACTCGAACTGGTGGCCTGCGACGCCGACACGTTCACTCTTGATGCGCGCGTATCCAGCGGAACCTATATCCGTACGTTGGTCGAGGATATCGCCGCGGCCTGGGGCAGTGTGGCTCATGTGGGCACCTTGCGTCGGACCGCGATCGGGCGTCTGGGCGCCGAGCTCGGCATGATCCCGCTCGCCGACATCGAAGCCCGCGCGGAGTCCGGCCAGTCGATGGCCGATTGGCTGTTGCCAGTGTCGGTCGCGGTGGCCGACTGGCCGCGGGCGGTACTTGGCCCGGAAGATGCCGCGGCCATGGGCCACGGACGCGCGGTCGACTGCCCGATCGAAGTCGATGCCGAAACGACGCTTTGTATCCAGGATGAGAGCGGTTTGCTGCTCGGCCTGGGGTATATCGACGCGCACGGTCGACTGGCGCCGCGGCGTCTGTTCGCCCGCCCGCAACGCTAATAGGTATCGGCGCGCGCAGTTGGTGCCAGCCCTATGCGCATCGTACAAAACGTGTTGTACAGCGCGTCGTCAAGCCGCTAGAATATGCGCCTCGCGGCACAGGCGGCTGCCGCCCGGTGACCGGAGCGCACGGGCTTTTTCCAAACCGTTTCGTGGGGATGAGAGACGAAAGTCTCCTCCCGGCTTGCTGTTTGGAAAAGGCCGGGTTGCTCCAGCTAGGCGGGGCTGCGGTGTTTGTATTGTTATTCAGGAGTAAACATGGCCCTGTCCACCGAAGAAAAAGCGGAAGTCATCAACAAGTACAGCCGTGGTACCGGCGATACCGGTTCCCCGGAAGTTCAGGTCGCGTTGCTGACCACGCGTATCACCCAGCTGGGCGATCATTTCAATGCCCACAAGGGTGATCATCATTCCCGTCGCGGGCTGCTGAAGATGGTTAACCAGCGCCGCAAGCTGCTTGACTACATCAAGCGTCGTGATGCTTCGCGTTACAAGGCTCTGATCAGCGAGCTGGGTCTGCGTCGCTAAGCGCGATCATCAGATCCCAGCCAATGAAAGCGCCCCTCGGTACACCGAGCCGGGCGCTTTTTTGTTTGAAAGACACAGGATAATTCTAGTGAGCAACGTCACCGTTACCAGTAAACAGACCTTCCAGTTCGGCGAACATGCGGTCACCCTCGAAACGGGTGAGATCGCGCGTCAGGCCGACGGCGCCGTGAAGGTGAGCATGGGCGACACCGTGGTGCTCGTCACCGCGGTGGGCAAGAAAGAAGCCGCGCCGAACGCCGCCTTCTTCCCGCTGACCGTCAACTATCAGGAACGCACCTACGCCGGCGGCAAGATTCCCGGCGGCTTCTTCAAGCGTGAAGGGCGTCCGGGCGAAAAGGAAACGCTCACCTGCCGCCTGATCGACCGTCCGATCCGCCCGCTGTTCCCGAAAGGCTTCTATAACGAAGTCCAGATCGTGGCGACGGTCATGTCGGTCGATCCCGAGATCGATGCCGATATCCCGGCCATGATCGGCGCCTCGGCTGCACTCTGTCTCGCCGGCCTGCCGTTCGCCGGCCCGATCGGTGGTGCACGCGTGGGCTATGCCGACGGCGAATATGTGCTCAACCCGAGCGCGACCCAGCTCAAGACCAGCGATTTGAACCTGGTCGTTGCCGGCACTGCCGATGCCGTGCTGATGGTCGAATCCGAAGCCAAGCAGCTTTCCGAAGACATCATGCTGGGCGCCGTGCTGTTCGGCCACGAGCAGATTCAGGCCGCCATTCAGGCCATCGAAGCGATGGTCGCCGAAGCCGGCAAGCCCAAATGGGACTGGCAGGCCCCGGCCAAGGATGAATCCCTGGCTGAAGCTGTCGAGCGTGTGGCCAAGAACGACGTCGTCGAGGCCTACCAGATCGCCGACAAGCAGGATCGCGGTGCGCGCCTGAGCGAAATCAAGGACGCCGTTGTGGCCGAACTGGCCGCAGAAGAAGGCGAAGAGGGCTGGAGCCGCGACGACGTGAAGGCCGCGCTCGGCTCGCTGGAAAAGACCACCGTGCGTTCGCGCATTCTCGAAGGTCAGCCGCGTATCGACGGCCGCGACACGCGTACCGTGCGCGCGCTGGACATCAAGACCGGCGTACTGCCGCGTACCCACGGCTCGGCGCTGTTCACGCGTGGTGAAACCCAGGCACTGGTCGTCACCACGCTCGGCACCGGTCGCGATGCGCAGATGATCGACGCGGTCGAAGGCAAGTACGACGACCCGTTCATGCTGCACTACAACTTCCCGCCCTACAGCGTGGGCGAGACCGGCTTCATGGGCAGCCCCAAGCGTCGTGAAATCGGTCACGGCAAGCTGGCCAAGCGCGCGATCATGGGCGTACTGCCGGATCTGGAAAAGGAATTCCCCTACGTCATGCGCGTGGTGTCGGAAGTCACCGAATCCAACGGCTCCTCGTCGATGGCATCGGTCTGCGGCACCAGCCTCGCGCTCATGGATGCGGGCGTGCCGATCAAGGCGCCGGTGGCCGGTGTGGCCATGGGCCTGATCAAGGAAGGCGACAAGTTCGCCGTGCTCACCGACATTCTCGGCGACGAAGATCATCTGGGCGATATGGACTTCAAGGTCGCCGGTTCCACCGACGGCATCACCGCGCTGCAGATGGATATCAAGATTGCCGGCATCACCCGGGAAATCATGCAGGTCGCCCTCGACCAGGCCAAGGAAGGCCGCCTGCATATCCTGGATGTAATGAATCAGGCGATCGACAAGCCGCGTCAGGAAGTCTCCGAGTGGGCGCCGCGCATCTTCACCATCAAGATCGATTCCGACAAGATTCGCGACGTGATCGGCAAGGGTGGTGCGACGATTCGCTCGATCACCGAGGAAACCGGCGCGTCGATCGATATCGAGGATGACGGCACCATCCATGTCGCCGCGGTCGATAAATCGGCGGCCGATATGGCGATCAAGCGTATCGAAGACATCACCCGCGATATCGAAGCCGGCCAGGTTTACGAAGGCAAGGTGGTGCGTATCGTGGACTTCGGCGCGTTCGTGAATCTGGTACCGGGCCGAGATGGCCTCGTGCATATCTCCCAGATTGCCGATCATCGTGTCGAAAAGGTCAGCGACGAGCTCTCCGAAGGCCAGACCGTCAAGGTCAAGGTGCTGGAAGTCGACCGTCAGGGCCGTGTGCGCCTGTCGATGAAGGAACTGGCCGAGAAGCCGGCCGAGGACCAGGCCGACAGCTGATCGAGCGCCTAGCGCACGATCACGCGATCGACGGATCGAAAGGCGCCCTGCGGGGCGCCTTTTTTATGGGTGTTATATACTTAACGAACCCAAGTAAGTTCGGTATGGTTGGAGTTACTGCCCATTCGTAACCGCAGCATGAATAGTGATGAAAAGACCGACTACCTAATTGGCCAAGTCAACACGCTCAATACATTTTGCATAGCGCTTATTCGCTCTCATCCTGATTCGTCTGCATTGCAGGATGCGTTCGATAAGTCGCGCGAAATGGCCCTAGCAAAAGACGTGCAAACCACCGTTTCAGAGGCCACGTTAACTGGCGCTCGCGAACAGGCCGATCGCATTTCTTCGGCTCTAGAAATCGCGGTGAAACACCGAGGCAATCGTAATAAGGGTCCTTCTGATTCATAGTGCTCACAAAAAAGCCCGCCTATTTGGCGGGCTTTTTCTTGTCCTTGGGTTGGCGCCTCGGTGGCGGTGGCGTGTTGAGCATACGCTTAAGCACATCGTTCATTCGCCTGTTTGACTCTGATTCTGACGTTTCTCTAGTCATCGGGACCGGTTACCTCGCGCATTTCTTCGCCGTTCCAGGTGACAGGTATTTGCCAACACTGCTTGGGTGACGACTTAGCTATTTGTTCCTCAATCCTCGGCCACCACCTAAGTAACATTGCGCTACGTGGGAACAATTTCATGTTTCCCCATTTAGAGGCAAAGAAGAATACGATTAACCCCGCATCTCTGTACGCCTTTCTCTCGTGCGGCCGGGCATGCATAGCGACGTCGCCAGAGATGACCACCTGTCCGCCATCTGCACTAAATGATTCAATCCAAGGTACATCGGATTCTTGCTTTGAGCCGTCCGTGTATTCCGCAGCCGAAACAAACTCAAAACTTGGCAGCAAAGAGTCTTCGCTGGTTAACGCCTTGAAAAGCCTAACCATTTTGATGGGTACATTCTCATCAAAGGCGATCTTCAAAATTCAGCTAGTGCACTAGCGACATCTCAAAACGTACGGCCTCGAGCACTTCTGCTTTGGAGACTTCGTACCAATGCGCAACAGAATCGAAGGTTTCGCCCTCAACCTGCGTTGCGCTGAAGAGCGTCTTTGTGGGCACCTTATTGGTTTTTAGTATCGGACTTCCAAACGACCTTATAGGATCAATAACTACGTTCGGAGCTATGTCAGACCTTGGAAGCCAGCATTTTGCAAGGCCATCCGATCCGAACGTCACATCCTCATGTAAAGAATCGATAATTATCGGATGCATGGCCCAGCTATTTTTCGCTAAATTGAATAGCTTAGGATCGCCGGCCTGATTGGTAGCTTCGATAAAAATTGCCTTGCCGTCAGTCCTGAACATTGCTTCGTGTGCGAACGGCCGATCAACTTTCAGAAATTCTCTAGCGACATCCAACATCAGCCGAATGGACTGTGGCCGAACTCCTCGCTCAACGAAATAATCGATAAAACGAGCTTCCATTAGATTTACGAAGCTAATGGCGTTCTTGCTGTTCTCACGCCCAATTTGGTTATCGATAATAGCGCTCTTGCCGCTCGCGTAACCCTGAAACCAGTTACGCACTCGTTGAGCGCTTACATCAAGCAACAACGCCGCCTGCGGTATCGTGTAAATACCCGAGGAAGCGAGGTTGATGGAGCTACTAGTATTCATTGGACTGCCGCAGATGACTCCGGGTACATAAGGCGCTTGCCAGCGATACGCGTCAGTAGAAGGTCCGCGCGGTCGCCATCACTATAGCCATTCTTGACGCGGTAGTTCCAGCGAAAATCGAACTCGCCCGCGTAGCGCTTTAGATGCTGCTCGCTCACATGGTGGAACGTGCCGATCTGGCCGCGCTTGAGCAAACTAAAGCAGCCTTCGATCGTGTTCGTGTGAATCGGGCCGCGTACGTACTCACCGATGCCGTGGCTAACAACACCGTGACTGGCGAACTTGCGGCCGACCTTCGTGTGCTGCGACGCTTCGTCTGTCATTAGGTTCGCGTCTGCGGCGATCTGGTCTTCCATTATCGGCGCGAGCGCCTTGGAATTGACCGCAGGCACCGTAAAGCTGCGGGCCTTGCCGTCGCGCTCAAGCAGGGTGAATACCTTCATCTTGTGCGCGTAGCCGCGACCCTTCTTGCTCTGGGTGCGCTGCTTCTTGGCTTTACCGCCCCAGAACGTTTCGTCAACCTCGACCGTGCCGCCACCGCCGCCCATCGGGCTCCCGCCTTCGCTCATGGCTTCGCGGATGCGATGAGTCATGAACCACGCCGTTTTGTACGTGACGCCAATCATGCGGTGAACCTGATGGCTGCTGATACCTTTCTTGCTGGCGCATATTAGGTGAGCAGCCATGAGCCACTTGTTCAGCGGTACGCGGCTGCGCTCGAAGACCGTGCCGACCGTCACCGTGAACTGCTTACGGCAGTCAGCACACTTATACAGGCCGGGGCGGGTGCTCTTACCTTCCAGCTTGTAGGCGTTGCCTTCTACGCCACAGTGCGGGCAGACCCGACCATGCGGCCACCGCAGAGCTTCTAAATACTCGCGGGCTTTGTCGGCATCCTGAAACTCGGGTTTGGTCAGATCGCACATAAGCTCTGCTCCTATGTGCTTAGTATCCTTCTCGAGCTGGATGTGTAAAGTATATAACTGTCTTTTTATACGCATCGTCGGATTAACGCCAACCCGGACGCCGCCGGGTTGGCGTGTCGGGGTGCACTGCAGCGTGGAACAAGCCATGTCGGCTGGCCTGAGACGAAGGCTGCAAGCCGACGGCAGCTCGGCGGTGATGCCTGCCCGTATTCACGTGGCCGCACCGGCCGTGGTCGGGTTCGGCCCGTATTGGAGTAACCGGGGCAACTCCATCGTTCGCACTATTTTTTATCGCGCCCATAAAAAAGCCCCCTAGGGTAAGGGGGCAAGGTGCGAGAAAGGCCGTCAGGCCTTTCGGAGGAGATTCGGTTATCAGCGTGTTCGCTGATGTTGCGTTGCAGTATACGCCGTCTACGACTTTAGTCAAGCATCGTGGTTGGAAAAAGTTCTATCGTTTTTCTATTGGTCCGATTGCTTGTCACGATCATCTGTATCGGCCGATGACTGGCCAACTTGCGGCGTGTCGCTATCTTTTTCCTTGCGCTTGAGATTGGCCAGGAATTCGCGCCGTACGGTGCGCCAGATGGGCACCTGATACTGCGAAAGTTCGCGCAGGGCGGTGAGCGGGTTGTTGACGTCCAGCAAGCGTGCCATGCGGTGCTTGAACTGCTGTTGCTGCTCGCTGAAGAACTCCAGCGACAGTTCCAGATACGAACTCACGGTGCTTTGCATGGAGTCGCCGTAGAACCGGATGATGTTGCGCAAGACTTCCGTACGGAAGATCGGGTCGCCGCCTTCTTCCTGTTCACTGATGACCTGGAGCAGGATGCTGCGGGTAATATCGTCACCGCTGCGCTTGTCGATCACGGTGAAGTGCTCGCCCTTGATCACCAGTTGGCGGATGTTTTCCAGGGTGATGTAGCGGCTGACTTCGGTATCGTATAGTCGCCGGTTCGGATACTTCTTGATGATGCGTGTCTTGTCACTCATCCCCTTGCCCCGTCATTTGAGAGTAGCGCGGCGCGCAGCTTGCTGCATCGCGGCAATACGATTGTGCCAGATCGGCCGACGCAAACGTAGGGCATTGAGTCGGCGGTAATAAAAACGCCCGCACGAGGCGGGCGTTTGCGGGCCGATAGGCGCTGGTTTCAGCGGCCGAGCTGGCGCTCGCGGATCTCGTCGAGGCTTTTGCAGTCCACGCACAAGGTCGCGGTGGGGCGGGCCTCGAGACGACGAATGCCGATCTCGGTGCCACAGGTATCGCAGAAGCCGTATTCGTCGCGGTCCACCCGGGCGATGCCCTGATCGATCTTGCGAATGAGTTTTCGCTCGCGATCACGCGTGCGCAGTTCAAGACTGAACTCCGATTCCTGGCTCGCACGATCGGTCGGGTCCGGGAAGTTCGCGGCCTCGTCCTTCATGTGATGCATGGTGCGATCGACTTCTTCCATGAGCTCGCGTTTCCAGTTCACCAGGATGCGGCGGAAGTGATCGCGCTGCGCCTCATTCATATACTCTTCACCCTCTTTCGGGGTGTAAGGCGTAAATTGTTGAGGCGCCTCGAGTTTCGATTGTTTCTGAGTAGCAGCCATGCGGCCCCCGGGTCGGATAACAGCGCGTACGTTTAGCACGGCCTGGCACGTTGGTGCAACGATTTTCTTACCGTGCGTGCCATTCTGGCATGGTTCTGGCAGACTTGCGCCTCTCGCTAACCCCGGCCAACCCCGGCTATTGCCCATGACGCTTGGCGCGCTGCTTTTCGATGTCGACGGCACTCTCGCCGATACGGAACCCGAAGGTCATCTACCGGCCTACAACCGCGCGTTCAAGGAACATGGCCTGGACTGGCGCTGGACCAAAAAGCTTTACCGCAAGCTTTTGCTCATCTCGGGCGGGCGCGAGCGGATCAATCATTATCTGGACCGCTACGACCCGGAGCTTGGCGACAACGACGAACGGGTACGCGAAGACCGCGAAGGGTGGGTAGCCGAGCTGCATCAGAGCAAGTCCCGTTATTTCAAGGATCGCTTGCGCAAGGGCCGGGTGCCACTACGCGCCGGGGTGGCGCGCCTGATTCGCGAAGCCGGTGATGCCGGGCTGCGTATCGCGATCGTCACCAACGCCACGCGTGCCACGCTCGAGCCGTTTCTGGCCTATGCGCTGGGTGACGGTCTGCTGGACTATATCGAGCTGACCGTCTGCGGCGACGAGGTCGATCACAAGAAACCCGCGCCGGATGTCTATCGTATGGCTTGCGAGCGCCTTGGCTGTGCGCCGGAAGACTGTATCGCCATCGAAGACTCGAACGCGGGCGTACGTGCCGCCTATGGCGCCCATGTGCCCGCGCTGGTGACGGTTAATGCCGATACCCGCGATCAGGTCTTCGATAACGCCAGCGCCGTGCTGGATTCACTCGGCGAGCCCGATCTGCCGGTCACCATTCTCAAATCGCCCGGCTTCGACTTCGATTACGTCGACCTCGATATCCTGCGCCGCATCAACGCCGTCGGCCGTCCTGCGGCTTAGCCTGGCTCGCCCCGCGTAACGGGCGTCGTAGTCGCCGGGTGACACTCGAGATACAGCAGCGTCGCGCCCACCACCGCGGCCGGCATGACCACGAGATTGGCCAGCGGCAGGGCAGTCATCAGCGTAACCAGGCTGCCAAAGCCCAGATGTCGCCAACGGCGCGCACGCATGCGCAGTATCTTGTCATCGAAGCGCAGCCCGCGGTTGGCCATGGGCTGGTCCAGATATTCGAACGAGAGCATGAACGCGCCGAAGATGAACCACAGCGGCGCGATCGCCAGATTGGCACCGGGGATGAACAACAGCGCCAGGCTTACTATGCCCAGCATGAGCGCGCGCGCCAGGTAATAGCGTAATCGCCGCAATTCGCTGACCACACCGTCGGCCATTTCGCCGGCCAGGCTCATGCCGGATTCCGGCGCGCTGCCGGTCACCAACCGTTCCACCTGGGCCGACAGGAGCCCGTTGAAAGGACTGGCGATCAGATTGGCCAATAGCGTGAATACGTAGCAGAAGGCCAGCGTGGCCATTACCACGCCCACCCACCACAACAGGGTTTCCAGCCAGGCCAGCCAGTCCGGCAGCCCCGATAGCCAGGCATGGAGCCAGCTATCCAGCTGCCAGCCCAGCAGCGATACGAGCAGCGCGATCAACACGATATTGATCACGATCGGTATCACCACATAGCGGCGCAACGACGGTTCGGTGAGCATGCGAAAGCCGCGCAGCAGATAGCTCGGGCCGGCGCTGAATTCGGTAATCGGATTCATCTTGCGTTCGGGTAATGGCGCTAGAATTCGGATCGTTGCGGCGCGCCGCGATAGGACATGGGCCGGCGCCGCTTTCGCGCATGAGTGTAGAACAACCCAGGAAGACCGCCATGAACAACCCGCGCTCGCGAGTATTTGCCGTACTGCTGTGCTGCTTCTTTTTGACGCTGGCCGGCTGTTCCCAGAACGATGGTGATCAGGCCCAGGCCGAACTGGAACAGGCCAACGCCGAACTCGAGGCCGCGCAGGCCAAGGTCGAGGCGGCCAAGAAAGCCCAGGCCGAAGCCGAGGCCCGCGAGGACAAAGCGGCGGCCGAGAAAAAGGTCGCCGAAGCCAAGACCGAAAAACGCGAGGCCGAACAGCATCAAAGCGAGGCCGCGAAGAAGTCGGATAGCGCCACGCAGCAGGCGCGCGCCGAAGCCCGCAAGGAGGCCGAGCGCAACGAGCAGCCCGTCTGTGGCGATTGCGGCACGGTCAGTTCGATTACCCCGGTGACCACCAATGGCGACCCGAGCCTGATCGGCAGCGTGGCAGGCGGTGTGGCCGGGGCCGTGGTCGGCAGCCAGATCGGTAGTGGTTCGGGCAAGACCATCGCCCAGATCGCCGGCACGCTCGGCGGCGTGTTCGCTGGGCGCGAGATTGAAAAACGCGTCAAGCGCAAGACGGTCTATCAGGTGGCGGTCGCCATGGACGCCGGCGGCTCACGCACGGTCAATGTCGATACCGCGGCCAGCATCAGCCCCGGCACGCGGGTACGCGTTCAGGGCAACAACCTGATTCTGATGCGCTAAGGCGCAGTGGCCGGCCCGATGTGGGCCGGCCCTGACGGTCAGGGTAGATCCACCGGCGTGCCGGGATGCCAGTTATCGGCCCGGTGATCGACAATCACGCTGGTATCGATACCGCCGCGCATCCAGAATTCGGCCCGCAGACGCATGAAGCGC
The DNA here is from genome assembly GCF_040361255.1 of Salinisphaera sp. T5B8. Classification (NCBI taxonomy): domain Bacteria; kingdom Pseudomonadati; phylum Pseudomonadota; class Gammaproteobacteria; order Salinisphaerales; family Salinisphaeraceae; genus Salinisphaera; species Salinisphaera sp. T5B8. The sequence continues at coordinate 188,896 of NZ_APNG01000007.1, forward strand.
GGCTGGGTCGCGGCCACCAGATCCTCAAGAATCCGGTTGGTGACCGCTTCGTGGAACGCGCCTTCGTCACGAAACGACCAGATATAGAGCTTGAGCGACTTCAGCTCCACGCAGCTCGCTTCCGGCACGTATTCCAGATATAGCGTGGCGAAGTCGGGCTGGCCGGTCTTCGGGCACAGGCAGGTGAATTCCGGAATACGCATACGGATCGTGTAATCGCGCTCCGGCGTCGGATTGGGGAAGGTTTCGAGATCGCGGCTCGGTTGGGTCGGCATCGTCTCTCCGTGAATGACACGCTTTTGCTCTCAACGAAGCCCGCTAGGTTACACTAGCGGGCTTTGCATTCGCCCGTCAGGGGAGGCCGATTTGCGCCGCCGTATTCCACAATTCGACGCGTTCGCACGTCGACGCGGCACGCATGCGCCCCGGGTACGCTGCCGATGCGCCTGACCTCGATCCGTCTGGCCGGTTTCAAATCCTTCGTGGACCCGGCCACGCTCACGCTCACGTCCAATCTCACCGGCGTGGTGGGCCCCAATGGCTGCGGCAAGTCCAACGTGATCGACGCAGTGCGCTGGGTCACCGGCGAATCGAGCGCGCGCCAGCTGCGCGGCGAAGCGCTGGAAGACGTCATCTTCAACGGCTCCAAGGCCCGCAAGCCGGTCGGCCGTGCCTCGGTCGAGCTCAAGTTCGACAACAGCGATGCCACGCTCACCGGCCAGTACGGCGCGTTCAGCGAAATTTCGGTCAAACGCGAGCTGTCGCGCGACGGCGGCTCGCGCTACTTCATTAACGGCACCAAATCGCGCCGGCGCGATGTCATCGACCTGTTTCTGGGTACGGGCCTGGGCGGGCGCAGCAATTACGCGGTTATTGAACAGGGCGCGGTCAATCGGCTGATCGAAGCCAAGCCCGAAGACATGCGCCAGGTGCTCGAAGAAGCCGCCGGTATTTCCAAATACAAGGAACGCCGGCGCGAGACCGAAAACCGCATGCGCCATACGCGCGAAAACCTCGACCGGCTCAACGACCTGATTGGCGAGGTCACCCAGCGCCTGGGCGTACTCAAGCGCCAGGCCGCCAACGCCGAGAAATACAAGCAGTTCAAGGCCGAGGAACGCCAGCTGCGCGCCCAGTTGCTGGCGCTGCGCTGGGCCGCTGAAAACGAAAAGGTCGAAGCCGCCGAGACGCGCCTGCGCGCAAGCGAAAACGCGCTGCGTGAAGCCATCTCTGCCCAGCGCAACGCGCAGCAGGCGCGCGAGGCCGAAGCTGCGGCCCAGCAACAGGCCATGAGCGCGGTCCAGACCCAGCAGGCCGCCTTCTACGATGCCCAGGCCCAGGCCTCGCGTATCGCCCAGGCGCTGGCGCATGCGAAGGAAATGCGCGAACTGCGCCAGCGTGAGCGCGACGAACTGGTCGAACGCCGCGACGCGCTGGCCAAGCGTATTGCCGACGACGAACAGGCCGAACAGGAAAACGCGGACACCGGCGACGGGCTCGCGCGCGAACAGGCCGACGCGCAACAGGCACTGGAGACGGCCCGCCAGACACTCGAAGCCGCCGAAAACGCCGCCCGCGAGGCCGAAGCGGCGTGGGACGCGCACAACAGCGCGGAACAAAACCCCGTTCAACAGCTGGATGCCGAACGTCAGCGCGCACGCTATGCCAGCGAACGCGCCCAGCAGCTGACCAACCGCCGCGACAAGCGCCGCGCCGAGCGCGCCAAGCTCGACGACGAAGACACGGGCGATCTCGCCGCCGGCGCTCAGGATATCGAAGCGCGGGCAGCGCGCCTGGCCGAAGACGAGCATAGCGCCGCCGAACAGGCCGAGGCCGCCGAGGCATTACGCGAGGAAATCGCCGAGGCCGAGCGCGATGTGGAAACGCGCCGCACCCAACTGGGCGAAACCCGTGCGCGTCTGGCCTCCGAGCGCCAGCTCCAGCAGTCGGTGCTGCGCGAAGACGATGCCACGCTCGCCCAGTGGCTGGCCGACAACGCCCAGACCGAAGCCGCGGGCGTAGCCCGCCGGGTGAAGGTCCGCGCGGCCTGGCAGACCGCAGCCGAAGCCGTGCTCGGGCCCTGGCTGCGCGGGTTTCTGGTCGAACGCCTGCCGACGCTCGACGGCGAGTGGCCGGGCGAGTCGCTCACGCTGGTGGAAGCCGACGCGCCGGGCGCGGTTCGTAGCGGCAAGGGCCCGGCCGATACACCCAGCCTGGCCGAAGGCATCGAAGCGCCGGCGGTGATCGCCGCGCTGGCCGCACGCGTATTCGTGGTCGACGATCTGGCCACTGCCCTCGAACAGCGCCACGCGCTGGCCGAGGATCAGCGCTTCGTAACCCTGGATGGGTGCTGTGTCGGGCCCAACAGCCTGGTCACGCCGGCCGCCGGCTCGGCCGAGCAGGGCGTGCTCGAGCGCGAGCAGCGCATCGAAAGCCTCGCGGCCACGATCGACACCGAACAGGCCGAGCTCGACACCCGTCAGCAAGCGCTCGACGCCCAGCGCGGTCAGCGTGACGAACGCCGCGAACAGCGGCGCGCGCTCGAACAGCGTATCGCCCAGGCGCGGCGCGAACTCGAGGCGGCCCGCGCCGAACAGCAGGGCCGCGAAATTCGTGCCGAGCAACTCGCGCGCCGGCGCGCGGAACTCGACAACGAGCTGGCCGATCTCGACAGCCAGATTGGCGAGGCGGAAAACGAATCCGAACGCCTCGGCGCGCAAATCGCCAGCCTGGAAGAAAAGGCCGAGGCGTTCAGTACCGCCCGGCGTCAGGCCCAGGCCAAACTGGCCGAAAGCCGTGCGGCACGCGACAACGCGCGCAAGGCCCACGCCAGCGCCGAACGGGTACTACGCGAAATCGAAAGCCGCGCCGAGCAGAACCGGGGCCGGGCCCAGTCGATTAGCCAGCGCCTGGCCGATACGCGCGAGGCTCACGCCCAGGTCGAAACCCGGCTGGCCGATTTCGATCAGGACAACGCGACCAGCGCCGACGAGGCCACGCCCGCGCCCGACGAAAGCGAACACGAACAGGCGATGGAAGCCCAGCACCGTGCCGAGCGCGAATTGCGCGCCGCGCGCGAAGCGCTCAAGGCCAGCGAAAAATCCCTGCAGGAGGTTTCGCAGCAGCTGATGCAGGCCGAGCAGGGCGTCGACGCGGCGCGGGAAAACCTGCAGCAGGCCAAGATCGATGTCGAAACCACGGGCGTACGCCGGGCTGGTATCGCCGAACAGATCGAAGAGCTGGGCGAAACGCCGTCGGCACTGGTGGCCGGCCTCGAAGAAGGCGCCACTATCGAAAGCTGCACGGCCGCCATCGACACGCTCGAGCGCAAGATCCAGCGCCTGGGGGCGATCAATCTGGCGGCGATCGAGGAATACGACGCGGAGGCCGAACGCGAGCGCTATCTGGCCGAGCAGCATGCGGATCTGGCCGAAGCGCTGGAAACGCTGGAAAGCGCGATCGCGCGTATCGACCGCGAAACCCGGGCGCGCTTCAAGGCCACCTACGAACAGGTCAACAGCCGGTTTGCCGGTATGTTTCCCGAGTTGTTCGGCGGCGGCGAAGCCGCGCTCGAACTCACCGAGGACGACTGGCTGGCCACCGGCATCCGCGTCATGGCGCGCCCGCCCGGTAAACGCAACGCCTCGATTCAAATGTTGTCGGGCGGGGAAAAAGCGTTGACCGCGGTTGCGCTATTATTCGCCCTGTTCGAACTCAACCCGGCACCGTTTTGTATGCTGGATGAAATCGACGCGCCGCTCGACGATGCCAACGTATCGCGTTTTTGCGAACTCGTACGGCGGATGTCGGCGCAGGTTCAGTTCATCGTGATTACGCACAACAAGCTGACGATGTCGCTCGCCGAGCAATTGCACGGCGTGACCATGGCCGAGCCGGGTGTATCCCGCCTGGTCAGTGTCGATATCGATCAGGCCCTCGACATGGCCGGCTGAGCCGGCGCCACGCAACTTATCGACAAAAGCGCCTATGTCTATCGTGCAATGGCTTCTACTCATTCTCCTGATCGCCGTGGTCGGCGGCGCCTACTGGTATATGCGCCGCCAGGCCGGTAACGATCCCTGGCAGGGCATGGATGACGATGCGCCCACGCCGGGCGGTGAGCGCGACGACGGCGCGGATCGTGGCGAATCGCTGGGCGGCGACTCCTACATCGTGGGCGTGCGTACGCTGTCGAAAAACACACCGGCCAGCCGGCGCGCGGCCGGTAAAAAGGATGCACCGCTCGACGATGGCGACTACGAAACCATCGGCGAGGACGGCGTCGAAGCCTCCTGGACCGCGTACAAGAAACGCGGCGCCGAGCCCAAGCCGTTGCCGGAAGAGCAGGCGGCGGCCGATGCGCCGGCGGCGCCGAGCGCGGCCGCAACGCCCGGCGCCAGCGAGCGGGTCGAAAACATGCGCGCACCGAGCGCACCGCCCGGCGGCGAACAGGAAGTATTTCTGCTGCATGTGGCCGCGCCCGCGGGGCGTATGTTCGACGGCCCGGACGTGCATGCCGCGCTGCAATCGCAGGATCTCAAGTTCGGCCTCAACGATCAGTTCCACCGTGTCACCGAAACCCACGGCATCCCGGAGTCGGTATTCGCGGTGGCAAACATGCTCAAGCCCGGCACGCTCGATCCGGTCGACCAGGACCATCTGCATACGCCGGGTCTGGTGTTGTATACGGTGGTTCCGGGCCCGATCGAAGGCGGGGTCGCTCTGCGCGACATGATGGAAACCGCCAACGGGCTGGCGCAGGCACTGGGTGGCGAAGTGCTCGACGACAAGCGTGCGCTGCTCAAGGCCCAGACCGCCCAGTACATGCTCGATCAGGTGGCCGATCTCGACCGCCGCGCCAAGATCGCCAAGCGCCGATAGTGGCAGCCGATCGCGCGACAAGCCAACGCGCCGCGCAGCTCGCCGAACAGCTCGCCGAGCACAGCCGGGCCTATTACGTACACGACGATCCGACCATAACGGACGCCGAGTACGACCGGCTGTTTCGCGAACTCCAGGAGATCGAGTCTGCCCATCCGGAACTGGTCACGCCCGACTCGCCCACACAGCGGGTCGGTGCGCCGCCGTCGGACAAGTTCGAGTCGGTCGATCACGCCACGCCGATGCTGTCGCTGGGCAACTGTTTCGATGACGATGAACTGGCCGAGTTCGACCGGCGTGCGCGCGAAGCGGTCGACGGCAGCGAACTGGCCTACTGTGCCGAGCCCAAGTTCGACGGCACCGCGCTGAATCTGCGCTATGAAAACGGCGTGCTGGTACGTGCGACTACCCGTGGCGACGGTATTACCGGCGAAGACATCACCCCCAACGCCCGCACCATCCGTAATCTGCCGTTACGCCTGGCCGGCGACCATGCGCCGGATTTTATCGAAATCCGCGGCGAGGTCGTGCTGGCGCGCTCGCGTTTCGAAGCGCTCAACGCGCGGCTCGTCGAAGAAGGGCACAAGCCGTTCGTGAATCCGCGTAACGCGGCCTCCGGCAGCCTGCGCCAGCTGGATTCGAAGATTACCGCGCGCCGTCCGCTGGCGTTCATGGGCTACGGCATTGGCCGTATCGACGGCATGGCGCTGCCTTCGAGCCTGTACGAACAGCTACAGCAGCTCCAGGCCTGGGGCTTTCAGATCAGCGACCATGTCGATCGCGTGCAGGGCCTGGATGGCTGCAAGGCCTACTACGAGGCCATGGCCGAACGCCGTGCCGATCTGGATATCGAAATCGACGGCTGCGTGTTCAAGGTCGACGACGGCGCGGTACGCGACGAGCTCGGGTTTGTTGCCCGGGCGCCGCGTTGGGCGATCGCGCGCAAGTTCCCGGCCGAGGAGACGACTACGCGATTGAACGCGGTGGAGTTCCAGGTCGGGCGCACCGGCGCGCTCACCCCGGTGGCCAAGCTCGAGCCCGTGTTCGTGGGCGGGGTGACCGTGTCCAATGCGTCTTTGCACAATATGGACGAGATCGAGCGCAAGGACATTCGCGTTGGCGATATGGTGGTCGTACGCCGGGCCGGCGATGTGATTCCCGAGGTCAAGGAAGTCGCACGCCGGGGCGACGATGCAAAAGTCATCGAACTGCCGGGCGAATGTCCGGTGTGTGGCTCGGCGGTCGAGCGCATCGAAGGCGAGGCGGTGGCCCGCTGTACCGGCGGGTTGGTCTGTGCCGCGCAGCGGCGCGAAGCGCTCAAGCATTTCGCCGCGCGCCGGGCGTTGGATATCGATGGCCTGGGCGAGCGCCAGATCGAGGCCTTCGTGGATGAAGGCCTGCTCGAATCACCAGCCGATATTTTTGCCCTGCACACCCATCGCGACGCACTGGTCGAACGCGAAGGCTACGGCGAGAAATCGGTTGCCAATCTGCTGGCCTCGATCGAGGCCAGCAAGCAGACCACGCTCGAGCGCTTCATCTTCGCCCTGGGTATTCGCGAAGTCGGCGAAACGATGGCCCGCGATCTGGCGCGTCATTTCGGCACGCTCGACGCACTGCGCGCCGAGGCCGAGGCCTATCTCAAGCGCAAGGCCGAGGCCGACGAACAGGCCGCTACCAAGGCCGAGCATGCGCGCATGATGAGCGCCGAAGGCCTGCAGGCGGTTCCCGGCGTGGGTTCGCGCGTGGCCCAGTGCATTGCCGATTTCTTCAGCGAACGGCGTAATCTGGACGTGATCGATGCGTTGATCGACGCGGGCGTGGTCTGGGAGACCGTCGATACCGACGATACCCCGCAGCCGCTGGCCGGCCAGACCTTCGTGCTCACCGGTAGCATGGAAGGGCTGACCCGCGACGAGGCGAAACAGCGTATCGAAGCACTCGGCGGGCGGGTGACCTCGAGCGTGTCCAAGAAAACCGACTACGTCGTCGCCGGCGACAGCCCGGGCAGTAAACGCGACAAGGCCGAAAAACTGGGCGTGACGCTGCTCGATGAGGCCGGCTTTGTTGCGCTGCTCGACGAGGCCGGCTCGTAATAACCCGCGGCCGGGTAATTTTCACACCGTGCGCAAAAGGAATATCTCGATGGCCAAGTCCGTTCTTAAAGCTGTTGCACCGATGGCCACGATCGTCGCGCTGTGCGGCTGCAGCACGCTGTTCGTGACGCCGAGCGATAGCCAATGCGCACGCGACCTGGCCGAAGTCGAGCGCGCTGCGGCGGCCGCGCGCCAGGCACTGGCCGAAGGCATCGATGCCGAACAGCGCCAGCCCATGCTCGATCTGCTGGTGGATGCCGCCGATCAGGCCCGGGCGAGTTGTGGCTACGAAAAACCCGATACGCCGTCCTCGCATCGCGCGCGCCAGCCCAAGGCGGGCTAGGAAAGCGCTACATTATCGGTCGCGACCCCGACAGGATGGACGGAGGTTCCTGGCTGTCATTGGCAGACGCTTGTACGCGAACACGCCAACGCTTACGCTTGGCCGCCGTTTGTTCGTTCACACAGGTAGAGTCTCGTGGCGCGTAGCTGGCTTGAAGTCACCACTGATGAAGTACAGTCCAAACTCGGCGCGAACGAGCGTCTGGCCGAACGTCGCGCCACGATCGAAAAGCAGGTGCGCGAGACGGTCGAGTCGCTGGTCGAACCGGCGTTTCGAAAAGCGGCCGAGGCCGATGGCTGGGAATATTTCGAACAGACCCACACGGAATGGTCGGTGGTGCGTTGCGGAGTCCATACGCCCGGCGACGTCGAACGCGACCCGACGGTGGCCTTTCGTATTGCCGAGTTCGATGCCTACCAACCGCTGGTCATCCTGCGCCGCAAGGCCGAAGGCGCGGCCGCCCAGGCCAGCGCCGAGATCGTGAAACTCGACCAGCTCGACGCACAGACGCTTGAGCGTTTTCTGGCTGATCGCTAATCGCTGAGCGACGCAGCTATAGCGCGTAGGACAGCCCCGTATAGAAGGTGCGATCCGGCGCCGGTTCGTAATAGCGTCCGCCAAAGGCGTTGATACGGATATTGTCGAAATAGACTTCGTCGAAGAGGTTGTCGATCCCGAAATAGATGGTGAGATCGTCGTCGCCGGCCTCGATCTTCTTGCCGACACGGCCGTTGAATATCCAGGCGTGGTCGATCCTGGCGGTATTGGCGTTATCGGCATAGAAGGCGCCGGCATAGCGCATATCCACCGTGGCATAGCCGATGTCGGGATTGCGCCAGGCCAGTTCGGCAAACAGCCGTTCTTCGGGTAGGCCGGGGATGCTGTTGCCGGCATAGTCGTTGCCGTTGTCGTCGACGAATTCGCGATATTCGTAGTCGGCCAGCGTATAGGCGGCCATCGCGGACAGCGTATCGGTCACGGCGTATTCGAGTTTGGCTTCCAGGCCCTTGCGGCGCGACTGGCCGGAGTTTTCGTAAAAATCGCGGCGCCCGTCGTCGTTGAACACCACGAGTTCGTCGCGTACGTCGATCCAGAACGCACTGATCTGGTAACGCGCGCGCTCGCCAATCTCGCCCTTGGCGCCGATTTCGTACTGCACCGCCTTCTGCGGCTCGAGATCGCTGTTGAAACCGCCATTGCCGGACGGATCGGCGAATTCCGTAAACGTGGGGGATTCGAACGCGTTGGCGACGTTCGCATACACGCGCTGGCGCTCGGCCCAGGCGTAGCTCAAACCGGCATTGGCTGAGACTTCGTGATAGGTACGCGTGCCGGAATCGTCCGGATCGGTGGCCGTGATGAAGGCGTCGTCGATATCGAAATCGAGATAGTCGTAGCGCAGGCCGGTGGTCAGCTCCAGGTCGCGGGTCAGCGAGAACACGTTCTGGGCGAACACGCCGATGCTGGTGGCCTGCTGGTCTTCGTCGAGCCCGAGCGCGCCCTTAGCGCCGGCGATGTTGTCGTAGCGGGTGCGTGCATCCTGCTGGATTTGTGTTTCGATACCGGCCACGAGCTGGTTTTCGTGGCCGAACAGCGTATCGAAGCGCGTGGTCTGCAGGCCGCCGCCAAAGAAGTCGCGGTCGTAGGCGACCACGCCGGCATCTTCGAACGGCAGATACTGAATGAAGTCGCGATGGGTATAGAACAGATTCGCCTGATAGCTCTGGTTGTCGGCAAGCTGGTCTTCATAGACCAGGCCGATCGTTTGCTGCGAGGCCGACTGGCGGGCATCGAAGGCCAGGTTCGCATCGCGGGCGGCGCGGCGATCGGCACGCGCCTGCTCCAAAGTCACGCCGCCGGGGTCGAGCGTATCCGGCGCATCGAGCACGCGGGTAACCAGGCGCAGCGTGCCGGTCGTGCCGACGCGGCGTTCGAGCTTGCCGGTGAGCTGTTGTTTCTTGACCTGGCTATGCGCGCGATAGCCGTCCAGATCGAGCTGTGAAGCGGTCAACGCATAGCCCCAGTCGCCTCGCTCGTGTGCGGTTGCCGCTTCGATACGGCGATAGCCATAACTGCCCACGGTCAGCTCGCCGCGATCCACCGGCCCGCTCGCCGGCGTGGTGGTGGTGATATCGACCACGCCGCCGGTGGCATTGCCGTAAAGCGCGGAAAACGGCCCGCGCACGACTTCCAGGCGCTCGACCGCGCCCAGATCGATGCTGTCGGTTTGCGCCTGGCCGTCGGCCAGGGTTTCCGGGATGCCGTCGACGAGCACCTTGACGCCGCGCACCCCGAACGCCGAGCGCGCCCCGAAGCCGCGTATCGAGATGCGCAGATTCTGGGCGAAGTTACTGCCGTTGTTGGCATACACGCCCGGCGTGCGGTTAAGCGCACCGTCGAGCTGGGCCTTGGCCCGACCCTGCTGGATATCGCGCGCCTCGGTGACGTCGACCGCCGCGGGCGTGGTGAGCGCCTCGGTGGTCAGGCGCAGGCTTTCGACCTCGATCGGTGCCAGCGATTGCAGCGTTTGCGCGCCGTTTTCCTCGTCCGCGGCGGCACCGGTCTGGGCTTGGGCCGGCAGGCATAGCGCGAACGTCGCGGCGAACACGGCTGGCAGACGCCGGTTACGGCGATGGGTCATGTTGTCTCCCCCCGAACGCCTGGGCGTTCCGTTTTTATTCAATTCGCCTCGCGCATGCCGCCCGCAGCCGAAAACGCGCGGCCGGCGGCTATTCCTCCGGCGCCAGGGCGCGTATCGACACCGCGTGGATATCGGTCTGCATGAGCGTGCCGAGCGCTTCGTAGACGAGCTTGTGCCGCTCGATGGGCGATGTGCCGGTAAAACGCGGCGAGCGGATGGTCACATGAAAATGGCCGAGGCCGCTCTTTGCACCGGCATGGCCGGCATGCAGGTGGCTGTCGTCGCGGATCGCCACGTCCTGCGTGTTCAGGCCCTGTTCGAGTGCCTCGCGAATGCGCGGGATACGGTCGCTCATGCCTTAATAAACCTTCTTGTACGGATAGACCGTGGTTTCCATATACACGCCTTCAGCGTTGTACGGGTCGACCTTGGCCCAGGCGCGGGCGTCGTCGAGGCTGTCGAAGGCGGCGATGATGATGCTGCCCTGAAAGCCCTCGCTGACCTTGCCGTAGGCATCCACGCGCGGCATCGGCCCCGCGGTGAGCAGGCGGCCGGCCTGGTCGAGCTCTTCGAGACGGGCGCGGTGTTCGTCGACCGCTTTCTTGCGGCCATCGCTGCTGTTGGCGACATCGAACGACACGATCGCGAAATAATCCATGGTGGTTGTCCTGCGCTGAGGTTGTGCATTTGCCGATAACGCGCAGTGTGCCGCATCCGGGCCACGATCGGCCAAATCGGGCAAAAAAACCTGCCGCGCCATCGAGGTAGCGGATATAATGCCCCTATGGCCGAAATCGTTCATGTGCACGCCGAAACGCCCCAGCCACGCCGTATCGGTCAGGTGGCCGATGCACTGCGGGCCGGGCGCGTGATCGCCTATCCGACGGATTCCTCCTACGGCCTGGCCTGTGCCATGGGCGACAAGGGCGCGATCGATCGCATTCGCCAGATGCGCGGCTTCGGGCGCGATCATTTCTTCACCCTGGTATGCCGTGATCTGTCCGAGATCGCGACCTATGCCAAGGTCGAGAACACCAGCTTTCGTCTGCTCAAGGCCGCCACCCCCGGCGCGTATACCTTCGTGTTGCCGGCTTCCAAGGTGGTGCCGAACTGGCTTGCCCATCCCAAGCGCAAGACCATTGGTATTCGTGTACCGGGACATCCGGTCGCGCGCGCGATTGCCGAAGCCATGGACGAGCCGATCATGTCCGTGACCGCCCAGCGCCCGGACGACGATATCCCGCTTTCGGAAGCCTATGACGTGCGCGAGGCCTTCGACAAACAGCTCGATATCATCGTCGACGCCGGCGCCACCGGCGTGGAACCGACCACCGTGGTAGATCTGACCACCGCGGTGCCGCAGATCCTGCGCCCCGGCAAGGGGAGTGCGGAAGCCCTCGGCCTGGAGCCCGTCGACGCCTGAGCCCTCTGTTTCGGTGTGCGAACGGTTCTTTTTATCGTCCGCAAATGACTCGCTCTTGTAGGTTGGCTTAGGCCGCAGGCCGTAAGCCAACATGCGGCAAGCCTCGAGGCCAATTTGAAGCACGGCGGCCTGATTGGCTCTGGGGGCTGCGTTCCTTGTTGGATTACGCTGCGCTAATCCAACCTTGTATGTTGATACCCAGCGCCTGATACGCGACCAGGCGCTATGCGCCGGGCAAGCAGACTGTATCCAACCTAAGGCACAAAGCCTGTTCTGTAAATCAGACTTGCCCGGCGCGCTTCGCGCTGTCGAGACTGGACGGTATGCC